>CAJULA010000006.1:64871-138262 GCA_910587155.1 uncultured Lachnospiraceae bacterium | reverse complement strand
AGATATAAGGAGATATGGAAACCATGATAAAAATATTATTTATATGCCACGGCAACATCTGCCGTTCTCCCATGGCAGAATTCGTCATGAAAGATATGGTTAAAAAAGCCGGCGCGGCCGATGACTTTTTCCTCGCTTCTGCCGCCACCAGCACCGAGGAAATCGGGAATCCGGTACATCATGGAACGCGCAGCCGCCTTGCACGGGAAGGCATCAGCACGGCAGGAAAACATGCACGGCAGATGACCCGAAAGGACTATGAGGAATACGATTATCTGATCGGCATGGATCACTGGAATCTGCGGAATATGGAGCGGATCACCGGGCCCGACCGTGACGGAAAGCTGTCCCTGCTGCTGGATTATACCGACAGAGCCGGCGATGACATCGCCGACCCCTGGTATACCGGAAACTTCGAGGAAACCTATGACGATATTGTAGAAGGCTGCACCGGACTGCTGCGTCACCTGGGCTATTGAGAGTTACGCTTCTTCCACGCTTCTGCGCCATCTGCCAGACGGCGCAGTCCGTCTTCCAGCAGGCTGCGCGGACAGGCAACATTCATTCTGAGGAAGGACTCGCCGGCTTTGCCGAACATAGCGCCATCTGACAGCCAGAGACCTGTCCTCTCCCGCAGAAAACCTGCGAATTCCCCTGCATGTATTGTCAGTTCCCCGCAGTCCAGCCACAAAAGATAGGTGGCCCGTCCCCGCATCATCTTTATCTCAGGGATTTCAGCGGCCAGGAAACGGTCAGCCGCGCATTTGTTCTCATAGAGATAGTCCCGCAGTGTATCCAGCCAGCGTGCGCCTCTGGTATAGGCCGTGACTGCCGCCTCCAGCGCAAAAGTGTTGGGTTCTCCGGCCTCATCCGTCTGCAGTGTATGTGCAATCCTGCGGCGCAGGTTCTCATCCGGTATGATCACTGCCGCTGTCTGGATTCCCGCCAGATTAAACGATTTCGTGGGTGCGACACAGGTAATGCTGTTTTGGCACAAAGCAGAGACAGACGCATAGGGAGTATAGTCACATCCCGGATCCGTCAGGTCACAGTGAATCTCATCGGAAAGTACAGTCACCTGATATCTGCTGCAAAGCTCACCGATGCGTTCCAGCGTCTCCCGCTCCCATATCCTGCCCGCAGGATTATGGGGATTGCAGAGGAGCATCATGGTTGTCAGGGGGTCTGCCAGTTTTTCCTCCAGGGCGGTAAAATCTATGACATATTCTGCCCCGCTGCGCGCAAGCGGGGCTTCCAGCGCCTGTCTGGCATTCCCCCGGATCACGGAAAAAAATCCGTTATAGACAGGTGTCAGCACCAGCACCTGGTCTCCCGGCTCTGTCAATTGCCGTACGGCAGCGGAAATAACCGGCATCACACCGTGGCAAAACAGAAGCCATTCCTTCCTGATCGCAAAATGGTGCCGCTTCTCCCACCAGTCCATATAAGCCTGATACCATTCTTCCGGTACGATATTATATCCGTAAATCCCCTGCGCGGCCTGCCTGATCAGAGCCTCTCTGATCTCCCGGGGCGCCGGAAAGTCCATATCCGCCACCCACATGGGAAGCTCGTGTGTCTCCACATTCCATTTCAGACTGTGAGTGCCCCGCCTGTCCGTAACCTGATCAAAATCAATGGCATGTCGTCTCTGTCCTTGATCCTGTTTTCTTTTACCCTGTTTTTTCTTCTGCTGCCCGCTCTCATCCGGCAATTCCCGAATATAACGGGCTGGCACATGCTCTGCCAGCCACACTTTTTCGTTCCCATGGTAGAATTCCACACCATCCTCCCACGCCTGCCTGGCATCTATTACCAGCATGGCCGGTCTGGCATCATGGCGCTTTCCTACGTTCTCAGCCGTTTCCACATCCTGAGACAGATGGACATATTGCCGTTCTCCCGGTACAAGCCCCTGTGCCCGGATTGTGGCAAGAAACCTTCTGGCTGTGCCATGATACAGGATATCCGGCGGCACAGCGGCTTCTTTTTCTATTTTCATAGGTATGGAATGTCCGTAAAACGCCCGGATCCTTCCCCCTCGCATCTCAAAACGCTTCTTTATTGACAGATCCAACATCTGCTGCAGATCCGACTCAGAAATATGTGCCCATTTCTCCCTTTTTCTCAGCGCGGCCACAAGCTGGCCGACTAACACCCATCCTTCTTCATCCATCTGCAGATCATACTCCCATGGCGCATGCCGCAGCGCATAGGAGACTTCTTTACTCAAACTGTCATACCACTCCATTGTTCAAACCCTTTTATCCAGTCTTTTACGTCTATCTCCGAAGCCGGAATCTCTGTACGGATTCCTTCAGTTCTCCCGCCTCATTCTCCAGTTCCCTGGCAGAAGAAGCCAGTTCCTCGGAGGTTGCTGCGTTAGTCTGTACCACTTCACTGATCTGTTCCATGCCCTGCGTCAGCTGTTTGAGGGACTGCGCCTGCTGCATGGCCGATTCCGCGATCCGCTCAATGATCTCCGTGGATCGCTTGCCACCCTCCACAACTGCCATCAGCGCCTGCGTCGTATCCGCGGAAAGAGAAGTCCCATACTGCACCTGCCGGATGGAATTCTCGATCAGTTCCGTAATATCCTGTGCAGATTCAGAACTCTTATTTGCCAGGCTCTGAACCTCATCCGCCACCACGGCAAACCCTTTTCCCGCTTCACCGGCCCGGGCCGCCTCCACTGCCGCATTAAGGGCCAGCAGATTGGTCTGGAAGGAAATATCTTCAATTGTCTTGATGATTCCGCCAATCTGACGGGAGGATTGGGAGATATCCTCTATCGCCGCTGTCAGCGCCTCCATCTTTTCATTGCAGAGCATCAGTGCTCCCATGGCGCCGTTGGACGATTCATGTGCCTTATCCGCCTCCTGCGAAGTCCGGTTCACCTGCTGTGAGATCTCCTGTATGCTGGAGGAAAGCTCCTCCACGGCAGATGCCTGCTCCACGGTACCGTGAGAAAGCATCTCCGCATTGGCCGCCATACGCTCGGATTCTCCGGAAACCTGAGCTGCCGTACGGTTGATTGCGAAAAGCGCATCATTGAGACTGGTCAGTATCTGCCGCATCGCGCCCTGAATCGGACCAAAATCCCCTATATAGTCATTCCCAATGGAGAGGTTCATATTCCCCTCCGCCATCTGAGACAGCTTCGTATTGATATCTTCAATATACCGCTTCAGTTCCTGTTTCGTCTCATGGATGGAGTCTACCAGCATACCGATCTCGGAAGTATCGGGCTGCATGGAAAATTCTGCGGAAAGATTGCCTTTCGCGATCTCTCTCATCTGGTCTCTGATCCTGATCACCGGACGCAGAATCTGCCATCTGACAATGACCATATTCAGGACGAGTACGATTCCCACTGCCACCAGTGCGATAAACATCATCGTCTCGATCCGCACCGCCTCCTGCTGCAGCTCCTCCACTTCATTGGCCGTGCGCACATCCAGCGCGTCAAGGAACTGTTCCTTCAGCCCGGATATCTGACCGATGGCTTCGGCATATTCCGGCCCATAGACATAACTGACCGCCGCGGCCTGATCCCCTGCCTTTACCTGCTCCATCGCCTCTTCTTCAAGCGGCACCAGTGCATTGGAAATCGCCGCCATCTCATCAATCATTTCCTGCTCTCTTTCCGTGATGCCGATCTCCTGCATGGCGGCCACGCCCTGATCACGGTTTTTCAGCGTATTGACCTCATTCCAGTAATTGTCATAGTGCTCCTGCAAACCGGTTGCCGCAAAAGCCCGCACCTCATTTGTCAGATACGCCGAACCGTTCATAAAGCGGTTGGCATTGTAAGTGAGCACGAACCGCTCTTCATTGGCTTTATTCAACCGCATTCTGGAACTGCCGAACGCAATCAGCGAATATACCATAAACAGCAACGCCAGTATCGAGACGCCGTTCAGAATAAATGTCAACAGTGACTTGTTCATTGCTTTTTTCATTTTCATAATGCCCTCCGGTGCATTTTCCGTGTTTCCCGTCCCGGCTCTGTCTGCGGCCGTTTTTCCTGATACGGGAAAATACTATCTAGAGTAATATCCAGATTATACAAAAGATTAAGACAAAACACAACCCTTACAGGGTAAATCATACAAAAAAACAGTTGAAATATATGGATGAAATCCCTCTTTTTGACTGCTAAAGAAACACACAAAACAAAGATAAGACAGAATCTGTTCAGCCTTTCCCGGCCGGACTGATTCTGTCCCATCTGAGAAAATTCCCCATCTTTCCCGCAGGCCTACCCCTGCTCAAACTCCATCCGCAGCTTCTGCAGCGCCCGCTTTTCAATCCGTGACACATAGCTGCGCGATATCCCCAGCAGTGCCCCGATCTCTCTCTGCGTCGCTTCCTCACCGCAGCCGATCTGCACCGGGAAACTCCCTCCCTGGTCCGCCTTCCCTGAGGTAAGGATCCCGTACCGCATGCAGATGATCTCCCGCTCTCTCGGGTCCAGTCTCGTATACAGAAGTTCTCCCAGTTTTTTTGTATTTCGCTTCCGTTCCATACTTTCCAGAATATCGGTCTGTTCATTTTCGATGATATCCAGCAGGCTGATCTCATTGCCTTCTTTATCCGTCCCGATGGGTTCATACAGGGAAACCTCTTTTGATTTTTTCTTTCTTCCCCGGATCATCATCAGCAGTTCATTTTCAATACATTTGCTGGCATAACTGGAAAGCCGTATCTTCTTTGCCGCATCAAAGGTATTGACTGCCTTGATCAGCCCTATGGTGCCTATGGAAATGAGATCTTCCATATCTTCATCCAGATTTTGATATTTTTTGGCAATATGGGCCACCAGCCGCAGGTTTCGTTCTATCAGCAGCGCTCTGGCTTCCCTGGCTCTTTCACTGCCTTCCTCCTGCATATCGGCGATGCAGCAGGCTTCTTCCTCCGCGGATAAAGGTTGCTGAAAGGTTTTCAAAAGGAGCCCCCAAAAACAATTTACTATCATTCTATGAAGAACTCCCGTGTAAAGTGCCTTTCCACCTGCCTGCGGGGCCGTACACATTTGGCCGCTTACAGAAGAAAATCCGCCAGTACATAGTTGCTCACATCAATCCCTCTGTCCGTGAGGCTGACCCTGTCACCCGTGCGCCGCAGCAGCCCCATAGCCAGGTAACGCCCAAGTACCTCCCCGTATATTTCTTCCATCTCACAGCCAAACGTACGGCGGAATTCGGTAAGTGATACCCCCTGTGTCATCCTGAGTCCCAGATACATCGTCTCTTCCATCCGCTCCTGCCCGGACAGATCATGGGCATCCATAACCCGCACCGCTCCTGCATCGGGATTTGGATTTAGCCACATATCCAGATACTCCTGCATCCCCCTTACATTGGACCATCGTCTGTCTGCCACCATAGACGCTGCCCCCAGACCAAACCCCGCATACTCTCCCCGTGTCCAGTATGTGCAGTTATGCCTGCAGGCCTTTCCCGGCCTGGCATAGTTGGAAATTTCATAGCGCGCATAGCCCTGCTTTGCCAGGAAGCGCCCGGTAAATTCATACATCTCCCGCTCTGTGTCCTCATCCGGCAGTGCTTCCTCCCGTGACCATGCCCCCCGCTGTGCATCTGCCCCGCCCATGCCGCCATATTTCTCGTAAAAAGGCGTGCCTTCCTCAATGATAAGACTATATGCCGAAATATGTTCCGGGGACAGGGCGATGGTCTTTTCCAGTGTATCCTTCCAGGAAGCCGGAGACTGGCCGGGCAGGCCGCTCATCAGATCAATATTGATATTGTCAAAGCCATACCCCCTGCAGAGACGATAGCTTTGCAGAAACATTTCCCATGTATGTATCCGCCCCAGCCTGCGCAGCTGCACATTGTCTGCGGACTGTAACCCCAGACTGATCCGGTTCACACCAGCCTTCTGACAGGCTGCCAGCTTCTCCTCCGTCACCGTACCCGGATTCATTTCCATGGTAATTTCCGCGTCCCGGACGACCTGGTAGCAATCGCGCAGACAGGCAAAAACTGCCCCGATCTCTTCCACGGAAAGCAGAGACGGTGTCCCTCCCCCGAGAAACACCGTCTCTGCTCTGTATCCCTTATAGTATGGCGCCTGGCTCTCCATCTCCCGCACCAGTGCCCGCACATAAGCCGCCTGCTGTGAGCGTGGCGCGGGCATGGACAGGAAATCACAGTACAGACATTTTTGTATGCAAAACGGAATATGGATATAAATCCCCAGCTTTTTTTTCATGCCCGCTTCCTTTCAGCCGCACATCGCACATGCATAACGGCTCTGTCTCAGATTATTTATCGTCCAGCTTCAACACGCTCATAAAAGCTTTCTGCGGGATCTCTACGCTGCCAATCTGCCGCATCCTTTTCTTACCTTCCTTCTGTTTTTCCAGCAGTTTTTTCTTCCGCGTGATATCACCGCCATAGCACTTTGCAAGCACGTCTTTCCGCATGGCCTTCACAGTCTCCCTGGCGATGATCTTGCCGCCTACCGCCGCCTGGATGGGGATCTCAAAGAGATGTCTTGGAATCTCCTCTTTCAGCTTTTCGCACATCTTCCTTCCCCGCTCATAGGCACTGGCACTGTGGACAATAAAGGAGAGCGCGTCCACCTCTTCTTTGTTGATCAGAATATCCAGCTTTACCATCTCCGACTGCTCATAGCCTTTGAGCTCATAGTCAAAAGAGGCATAACCTCTGGAACGGGATTTCAGGGCATCAAAAAAATCATAGATAATCTCATTCAGCGGCAGTTCATATTTCAGGAGCGCCCGTGTTTCTTCCATATATTCCATACTGATATACCGCCCCCGCCGTTCCTGGCAGAGTTCCATGATCGGCCCCACAAAGTCCTTTGTCACCATGATTTCCGCACTGACAATCGGTTCTTCCATATAGGCAATCTCTGTGGGTTCCGGCAGGTTGGAGGGATTGGTCAGTTCCACAACCTCACCGTTTGTCTTGTATACCTTATAAATCACGCTGGGAGCCGTCGTCACGAGATCAAGGTTATACTCCCGTTCCAAACGCTCCTGTATAATCTCCAGATGAAGAAGTCCCAGAAAACCGCACCGGAAGCCAAACCCAAGTGCAAGGGAGGTCTCCGCCTCATAGCGCAGCGATGCGTCGTTGAGCTGCAGCTTCTCCAGGGCATCGCGCAGATCCGGATACTTTGCGCCGTCCGCCGGATACATGCCGCAATATACCATCGGCGTCACTTCTTTATAACCCGGCAGAGGCTGCGCACACGGATGATCTGCATCTGTCACCGTATCTCCGACCATGGTATCCTTGACATTTTTAATGGAGGCAGTGATATACCCTACCATGCCCGCACCCAGCTCTTCGCAGGGAATAAACTGGCCCGCGCCGAAATACCCCACTTCCACCACTTCTGCCCGTGCCCCGGTCGCCATCATCAGAATATTGGTCCCCCGTCTGACCATGCCGTCCATGATTCTACAGAAAACGATCACCCCTTTATAAGAATCATACAGAGAATCAAAAATAAGCGCTGACAGCGGCGCCCCGGGATCGCCCTTGGGTCCGGGAATCTTCGTCACGATCTGTTCCAGCACTTCTTCGATCCCGATTCCGTTCTTGGCCGAAATCAGCGGCGCATCCTGCGCTTCCAGCCCGATCACATCTTCGATCTCGTCTTTGACCCGCTGAGGCTGCGCACTGGGCAGGTCGATCTTATTAATGACGGGAAATACATCCAGATCATGATCCAGCGCCAGATAGACATTGGCCAGTGTCTGCGCCTCGATCCCCTGTGCCGCATCCACCACCAGCACTGCCCCGTCACAGGCTGCCAGACTCCGGCTGACCTCGTAATTAAAGTCCACATGTCCCGGCGTATCGATCAGATTCAGTATATACTCTTTTCCGTCCCGGGCCCTGTATACAATACGCACCGCCTGTGATTTGATTGTAATCCCCCGCTCGCGCTCCAGCTCCATATTGTCAAGCACCTGCGCCTGCATTTCCCGCTCCGTCAGCAGTCCCGTCTTTTCGATGATCCGATCTGCCAGCGTGGACTTGCCATGGTCAATATGCGCGATTATGCAGAAATTCCGGATTCTGCTCCTGTCCATATATGTCGTCTCAGTCATTTTGTGTTCCATCCTCTTTCCGATCCGGCGCCACCCGGCGTCCCTTACTTTGTCCGACAAATTATACCAGTTAATCGGAATCAATGCAACCTAAGGAAGTGCTGATTACTCCTCTTCCTCCTGCGCTCCGCTCTCTTCTCCCGACAGTACGATTGACAGAATATGGGCCAGCGGGTCGATCGCATTCATAATTTCCTCCACCGTATTGGTCTGGGCACCCAGCTCGATCAGGAGTGATTTGCCCCGGTAATGCATGTTATAGCGGTATCCTTTCAGGTAAATTTTTCTGGTAATGCCGGGATAGTATTCGTTGCTCGCCATCTGCATCTGAAAAGAAAAGGCCAGGTTCTCGTCCAGATTGGGATTTCGCAGGTAATCAATCTCTCCTGTCTTATTCGTACGGGACAGGCCGTTAAAAAACATAAACCTTGCCGTCGGTTTCCCGTTCAGATCCATGACCAGCTTTCTGTCTGCAGCCACTTCGTCTCTGTGCAGATCAATGATCACTTCGATATCCGGGTTTTCCGCCAAAAGCGCCTCCAGCGCCGGTGCCGAATTGGAATAGGCATAATCCCTGCTTTCCACATCATATTTCCCCATATGATGGATTACATTGTAGCCATATTTCTCCCGCAGTATATGAGCCAGCTTTTCTCCGGCTCCCATAATGGTCGTCATGTCATCTCCCGGTACGGAATCTGCGAACCCTTCCTGCGAATGGGTATGATAAATCAGTATCTGCGGTCTGGAGGCATCCTTCTGCTGCAGAGTCATATCCCATGCCGTGAGCTTATTGATATCAAGCTGATCCCTGCCGATATAAGTCGTACTGTCCACCGCATAAAAATCCGCGGCCAGTTTTTCAAAATCCTCCAATGCCTTGCGGTCGATGGATACCGTTTTTTCCGCTTCCACAAATACGCCGTCCTGATCCGCCAGGGCCTCTTCCTCCTGCCCCGCATTTTCATTTTCTTCCCGCATCGCTTCCATCAGTTCCTCATCCGATTCCAGCGCTTCCTCGTCTTTTTCATGGGATGCCCTTCCCTCTATGATCTGTTCCACTGTGCCGCCGCTCTCCGCCTGCACCGGTGTAATATAGTGCAATTCCACATATTCATACAAGGGCATAAATCCGGTAAACAGTCCGGCCGGGGACAGGACATCTCTTTCCCGGCGTGTCTCTTCTTCCAAAAAAGAAAATACAGGAATACACGTCTGATACGCCTTTTCCTGTACTTCTTCCATCATCTCATCCCGCAGCCGGAACGTATCCGCGCCTAAACCCTTCTGACCGTGCAAAATTCCGCCGGCCAGCACAAGACCGGCGATAAGCCAGAGCTTCTTTCCTTTCCTTCTGCCTGTTTTTATACTGTTTTCCAATCTGATTATCCGCATAGACAAGTATATGCGGGAAGAAAATAATTTATAACTCAAGAGCCATGTTTAATGCTTCCGAAATGGTAAAGCTCAGACGTTTGATGATCTCATCAATGTTTTTTCCCGTGACATACATATTGTTCAGCTCGGACATGGAGCGGATGCTGTCAGTACCGATAAACTGCCCCGGCTGCGCCGCCTCTTTCTTCAGCTTATCAATGGCATCTCCCACAATCGTGGCCGCATCCACCACGGTAGGCACCCCCACAGCAATGACGGGTACACCCAGGTTTTCCTGCGTCAGGGCATTTCGGTGATTTCCCACCCCGGAACCGGGCTGGATGCCCGTATCTGTCACCTGAATCGTACGGTTCAGCCGCTTGGTACTTCTGGCAGCCAGCGCATCCACCACAATGATCAGATCCGGCCCGGTCTGCTCCACTACGCCTTTCACAATCTCCGCCGCTTCCATCCCGGTGGCCGCCATCACCCCCGGTACGATGCCGCTCACCATATTCATCCGTTCCTTATTATAAGCCGCTTTGCCATACTCTTTCACGATATGTCTTGTCACGAACAGATTATCCACCACCCCCGGTCCCAGGGCATCCGCCGTCACGTCCCGGTTGCCCAGCCCCACCACCAGTATAGACTGTTCCCGGTCCGATCCCGGCAGGATACTTTTGATCTGATTCGCCAGCTCCCGGGAGATCTCCCGGTGATAATCCTCATCTGCCTCCTGCATGGCAGGCGCTTCCAGCGTGATATAATTTCCCATAGGTTTATTCATGGCTCTGGCACCATTTTTAGAGGATATCACCACTCTCGTAATGTGCACCTGGATCTCTTCCCTGTCATATTCTTCCACAGTGATCCCCCGAAGTTCCTCTTGTGCTTTTCCGATGCTCTCTCTTGCTTCCAATGCCAAATCCGTTCTAACCTGAAAACAACTCATCTGACACTCCCTGTTTCTTTCCCAGCTTTCGCTGTACTTTCTCTATTTTATTCATTGTCTGACATAACAGTTCATACGGCCGGACAGGTCTGCACACCCGCTATGCTGACCGCAGGAACTTGATTCAGGTGTTAGTATTTTCTACAGAAACCTTGAAAATATGTATTGACATAACCTGCCAGTTTTCATATAATATATTCGCATGTTTCCATTAGAACGTCCGTGTCCGGCTTTAATGAAACATCTTCTGAAACTTACAATACCACACAAGGGAGGTGTAGACTTTGGCAAACATCAAATCTGCTAAAAAGAGAATTCTTGTGAACCGTACCAGGATGGAGCGTAACAAGGCCATTAAATCCGGCGTAAAGACATCCGTCAAGAAAGTATATGCTGCAATCGCCGCAAATGACAAGGAAGCCGCAAAGGCAGCTCTGCTTCATGCCACTTCCAAAATTGACAAAGCGGCAGGCAAAGGGGTATATCACAAAAATACTGCTTCCAGGAAGATTTCCCGTTTGAACCTGGCTTATAACAAAATGGCATAAGTATTTTTATTTGAAGATAAAACAGCAAAAAAGAACCTATCCCGTCATGTAGGTTCTTTTTTTATGCCTGTTCCTTTTAATATACGATTCTGTCCCTGCCGCTCTCTTTGCCTCTGTACAGCTTCTGATCCGCGTCGTCAATGGTGTCTTCTGCCTTTTTTCGCAGATCATACTCCGAAACGCCAAATGTCATCGTCAGCCTGACCACGTCCGCGCCCAGCCTGAAATCGGTATGATGAATACAGTGGCGCAGCTCTGAGAGCATTTCCGTGGCATCATCTCCGTTAATATTATGAAAAATAAAGAGAAATTCCTCACCACCCCAGCGGGCAGCCCTGCCTTTTCCTTTCATAAAATGTTTGAACAGATCAGCCAGCGTCTTTAAGACCAGATCGCCATAGTTATGGCCATATGTATCGTTGATGCGCTTGAAAAAATCAATATCGCCGATGGCAATGGTCAGTGCGGAGAATTCTCCGCTGCCATAGCGCTCCACCTCTTCCTGCAGGTATTCCAGGGCACTGCGCCGGTTTCGCAGTCCCGTCAGCGGATCTATACTGGCAATGTTTTTCAGCTTTCTGTTATAAGTGACAAGTTTATCCTGCATTTCTCTGAAATCCTGGGTGGCGGCGGAAACAGTGACCACCAGCAGGACACTTGCCGTAATAAGATGCGTCCCCTGCCAAAATGCACATTCTCCCCGGCCGATCGTATACAGGGTATCTGTTGCCATAACATACTGATACATTCCCATACGAAAAAGAACCGCCAGGCCGGCCCAGAATATCTTCCATTTCAGCGACAGATAATCCAGTACATACAGCATCACGATCTGTATATAGACAAAATGAAAAACGGAAGTCTCCGTTCCGAACATATGGGCATGCGCCAGCATCAGGAACATAAAAGACAGGCTGAAAACTGAGGCGGCAAGCCGCGTTCTGTTATGATAGGTCAGCCACAGCAGCCAGATACACAAAGCAATGCCGCAGACAGCGCCTGCGCCTTCAGCCGCCCGCAGCATCACCACGGCATTTCCGAGTGAAACGCCATAATAAAGCAGCATGACCAAAAGAGTCATTCTAAGGATAACCGCGTACATCTTTATTTCGTTTTCATCCTTAACATCCTTCAGAATGAATTCTTTCAGTCTCTTCCACATATTTCATTCCCCATTATAAAAAACCACACCGAAAGAGGTCATTTCAGTATAGCAAATCCGGGGTTACAGTGCAAGGGCAATTTCCATCATACTGCCAAATCCCACCTGGCGCTGCTCTGCAGTCAGCTCCTGTGGTTTGTAGAGGTGATCCGATATGGTCAGAATACACAGCGCTTTCTTCCCTGCCCTCGCCGCATTCATATACAGAGCTGCCGCTTCCATCTCTACGGCCAGTACGCCCATCTTTTTCCAGCGGTCCTTTTCTGTGGGGTCGTCAGAATAAAAGGTATCGGAAGAAAGGATATTTCCCACTCGCACCGTTTTTCCCTGTGATTTTGCCACATCAATGGCCTTCTGCATCAATTCATAATCCGCAATGGGCGCAAATGTCCCCGGCAGGTCATACTGATGGACATAATTTGAATTCGTACATGCCCCCATACCGATCACAATGTCCATCACATTCAGATCATCCGCATATCCCCCGGCAGAACCGATGCGGATGATGCTTTCCACATCATAGAAGTGATACAGTTCATAAGAATAGATGCCGATGGAAGGGATTCCCATACCGCTGCCCATCACGGAAATCCGCTTTCCCTGATAGTTCCCGGTATAGCCCAGCATGTTGCGCACGGTATTGAAGCATACCGCATCCTCCAGATATGTTTCCGCAATATATTTTGCCCGCAGCGGATCGCCCGGCATTAAGACAGTCCTGGCAATATCCCCCGATTTTGCCCCATTGTGGGGCGTTGGTGTTGGTAAACCTGACATAATAATTTCTCCTATTTCCAGTTCCGCAACATCCCTTCCAGTGCTCCTCCCCCGGAGTAAAGCACGCTCGCTCTGCTCCCGTTCTTCACTCCACGCACGGAAAGGGATATTGCTGTTTCCAGTTCCGCAGCGACCTTCTCAGGATTCCTCTTTCAATAGTTCTCTGAAAAAGTCACATTCCTCATCATTGCACGCTTTCGCCTCCGGAAGGCGTATGTCCAGATGGAAGACATGGCCAAGATCGGGCCGGTCCTCACTGCCGTACCGGCGATAACGGCATATTACCCCTTTTTCCTTCAGCAGCCGATACATGGGCTTCGCATGGTGGCGCAGAAAATCATGGCAGCTGGTCATAATAAAAGACGGCGGGAAACGGTCCGTTATATGGGAGAGCGTATCCATCTGTTCCAGATACTTCTTCTTTTCAAAATTGAGGTAATGCAGCAGAAGGCCGTCCTCACCATCCAGAATGTTCTGTTTTGTGTCATACAGGCCGCAGTTCAAGGCCGCACCCCGTACTCTCACGCTGTCATACGGCACCTCAAACGGAAACAGCTTTCGGTAACCGGCGTCTGTGAGCAGCGCCAGATACTGGCTCGCCAGCTGGCCGCCGGCGGAATCCCCCACCACAAACAGTCTGTCCCTGTCAATACAATATTCCTTTGCGTGTCCGGCGATCCAGACAAACACCTGGTTCACATCCTCCAGCGCTGCCGGGAACGTGTGTTCCGGCGCCAGCCGATAGGTGAAATTTACTACGGTAAATCCCCGCTGCGCCAGATTCATGCAGTAATACTGGTAACGCTCCTTGTCGCCATATACCCAGCCGCCTCCATGTATGCTGACAATGGCGGGGCCCGGGCCGGACGCCCCTTTCAGATGATACACATCCAGAAGGTTCCACCTCGGATCTTCTCCATAACATATGTTATCATAACGCACAATATCTTCCGGCGTCTTTAAGCCCGCGTCCCGGGCATCATCCGAAGCTGCAGCCGATTTTCTGAATACCTCCGGGCTTTGCAGATCATTTTCTTCCAAATCCCCCACTCCTTCCTGTCCTTTTTTTCATTATAGAACAATCGGGAAATCCGCGCAAGAAAAACAGGCTTTTCAGACACGACCAACTTATGATCGAACTGGACGGCAGTTCCCATTATTCTTCCAGCTTTGGCTCCAGAGAATTGGAATGTCAAAAAGACAGTGACCCATTTAAGGATTCACTCTCTGCTGCATTCCACATTCCTTTGATTCGCTATCGAATAGACAGCACTGATCGCGTAGTAAAGGATAACCGAAATAAGAGCAAGGAAAAATATCTGCGGAATTTAATGAAATTTATAATTCCTGATCTTTTAATATATCAAGACAACATAATACCGGTTCTCGTTTTGCTGCCTGCACTAAACCAGCTTCCGTTTTCTAAGCAGATTTGCACAATCTTTCATACCCTGTACATAGGACAATTGACTATGAAAAGTGTTGCTCTCATTGTTTGCCGCCAGGAGTTTGTCTACAGCCAGGCGCTGCTCTTTGCATACAATAGATAGTATTCACCCATAATCTGATTACACCAACTGCCCACCAAACCTTTCCAGGTATTCCTTTGCTGTCTCCTCCGATATCTGCAGTTTATTCCGCAACCTCTTCAATATATCCTCTTCGGAAAGGCCCAATTCATACCCGGTCTCTATAATTCCCTCCGCTCTTCCTTCCTCTCTTCCTTCCTCTCTGGTCTCTTCAAATATTGTCCACATATCAGCATCCCCTTTCCTGCCAAATTCATCATAATTTATCCTGCAGTTAGTGGCTCCCGCCACTGTCATTACCACATTCCTGTCTACCTCGTTCTCTCTTGCATATTGTATGGCTTTTTGCTTCATCTCATGCAATGTCCCGCTTTTATCCCGCAATATTCCCAGCAGATGAAAAAAATCTCTGTTATTTACATTGTGAAACTGCAGATCCGCATTTCTTGCTTCTAACAGCAACATTTTATAATCATTTACAAACGCTGCTATCTCTTCCGGAATATCCAACATTCCATGCAGGGTAGTTGCCCCATCCCAAGGTTTTTCTCCATAATAAATAACCATTGTGATCACCGGCACCAATCTGTCTGTCCGTTTCATTCCTGACAAAAACTCATCTTCACTCAAGCCTTTTCCCCGACGATGTTTCCCGGCAATGATGTCATATTGTTTTTTGTAGGCGCTGTAATCATAACCCATGATGCGCATGGGCATCGCATAATGAATATGCTCCTGGTTTTCCATGCCAATCATCACAAATTCCGCACCAAACTCCGTCGATATTTTTCTGATTTTTATCACATCCCTGACACTGCTGACACTTTTTGCATATTCCCGATGCTCCATTACAACAGATTCTTCTGTATCCACATCTTCCAGTTCTTCCGGCCTGATCACCTGCCGTCCTGAAAAGAGAACCGCATTAAACAGATCTGCAAACTGCTCATTGTTACTCCAGTAATTCTTCAATACCGTATCAGGCTTTAAATCCTGTACTTTCTTACCCATTCCTTAGTCCTTTTTCTGCTAATCACCAACCCCACTTCAAGTGAGGGTTTGAAAAACGCCCCCAAGGGCTCTGTTACGTCTCCCACCGTTGCCACATAATACCCTCTTGCCCAAAACACTTTATTCCATCTGCTTTGTTGATCCGGATGCCTGTCATATATCTTTAGCGTACTCTTTCCCTTCATGTATCCCATAAAATTTGAAACACTTAGCTTTGGCGGAATGCTTACACATATGTGTACATGGTCGGCACATACTGTACCTTCTATTATTTCTACTCCTTTGTATCTGCACAATGTACTTAATATTTCCCGTACATCGAGCTTCAATTGTCCGAATAATTTCTTTTTTGGTATTTGAGGATAAGTACAATATGGTACTGGCATTTCTATTTTGTATGTGATAAACTTTTACTGTCCATTTGGATCGCCTCCTATTCTTGAGATTGGCTTGCGACACCTTTCTCATATTAACATAGGAGGCTTTTTTAGGGAAGCGCTGATTTAATCAGCACTTCCTCAAAATTGTTTATGCCTGCAGCCCGGTAGGCGGACAGGATCGCATGGCTCGGCTGTGGCTTTTCAGACGCGCTCTCTGGCTAATCTCCTGCGGATCATCGGCCCGGCTGTGACGGCGATGATAATCTTACAGATATCGCCCGGAATAAATGGCAGGACACCTGCCGCCAGCGCAGCCGGAAAGGACATGCCTCCCATCACTGCCAGCCAGACAGTTCCGAACAGATAGCAGATCACAGTTCCGAAAGCCAGCCCCAGAAAGCACCACATCTGTGCAAAAGGCCATCTGTCAACCACATATCCTCCAATCAATGCCATCAGAATAAATCCTGCCAGATAACCGCCCGTAGGTCCCAGCAGTTTGCCCGGGCCCGCCGTAAAGCCGGAAAATACGGGAAGCCCCGCGAAACCGATCAGAAGATACAAAAGATAGCTGACGCATCCCCGCTTCATTCCCAGTACATACAGTGCAAAATAAATAGCAAGATTGGTCAGTGAAATGGGCACCGGACTAAACGGCAGAGGAACTGACAGGGGGCCCATGATACAGATCAGAGAAGTCATCATTCCTGTCAGTACCAGCTCCTTTATTTTTTCATGGCTCCGTGATGTAACTGTTTTGCAAGTATCATTTATCTGTGTCATACTCCGCTCTCCCTTCTCCTGTCCCCTTCGGCTCTGAGTGCAAATCCAAGTTCTGTCAGTATCGCTCTGTCCTCTGCCGTGTGATTGCCCGTGGTAGTCAGCATATCGCCTGTCAGTGTCGCATTGGCTCCGGAAGCGAATAAAACGGCGCCCCCGTCCGGGAAACGGATCCTGCCGGCCGCAATCCGAATATAAGCTTCCGGATTACAATAGCGAAACATAGCTACGATATGACGAATCTCGCCCAGTGATAACAGCTCTCTGTCCTCCAGCGGTGTCCCCGGAATCGGCAGAAGAAAATTTAAGGGGATGGAGCGGACATGTAGCTGCGCCAGCATCAGCGCCATATCCGCCCGATCCTGCCAGGTCTCCCCCATGCCCAGTATTCCGCCGGAACACACCTCCAGCCCTGCGCTGCGCGCCCTCCGGATCTGTTCCAGCTTGTCCTCATAGGTATGGCTGGTACAAATCTCGGGAAAATACCGTCTGGAAGTTTCCACATTCGTATGGTACATGGACACGCCGGCCTCTTTCAGACGCTTCATATCCTCTACCGTCATCAGTCCGTGGGATGCGCACAGCATCATATCCGGATACCGTTCATGCATGGCCTGAAAGGCAGCAACGGATTTTTCCAGATCAGCCCCCTGCATGGCACGCCCTGAAGTAACGATGGAATAGCGGTCCACCCCCATCTCGTTCATATGTCCGCAGCCTTCCACAAATGTTTCCGGCTGCGGAAACTCACTGGATTCACATTTTGCATGATAATGGGCAGACTGCGCACAAAATCTGCAGTTTTCGCTGCACCTGCCTGACCGGCCGTTCATGATACTGCACAACTGTGCCCGCTCTCCGCAAAGAGCCTTCCTGATTCTGTCCGCCCCCTCGCTGATCTCTTCCACATCTGCATCAAAAAAAACCGTCAGATCATCTTCTTCGCACAGCCTTCTGCCGTTTATGATTTCTTCCGCCAACTGTAGCATAATCGCTTCCTCTCCTCGTATCGTATTTTTATCACATGTCAGCTAACCTGACCTGTACTTGTTTTTGAGTATACAAAAAAAGGCCCATATTGTCAACTATTCAAATAAATAAGTTGACAATCAGACCTTTTCATCGTTACTTTTCGCACCTGCGCCAAAAGCCAAACTATCTTTTCCGGCATTTTATGTGTATCCGCTCAGTCAGTCTTCTGCAATTTGCGGAACATCCGTATGAGTACCCACACGGCAGCTGCAGCCAGTACCACTTCCGCGGCAAACTGGGCATACGCCAGTCCATAAAGCGGAAACAGCCGATTGAGTAAATAAAGAGCAGGAATTTCCAGAACAATCTTGCGCATAATGGCAAAAATCAGTGCTTCCTTCCCTTTTCCGGTCGCCTGGAACACACCGACGGCAATGAAATCCACACACAAAAAAACAAGTCCCAGACAAAAGCCCCGCATAAACTTCGTGCCATATGCCACCACCTGCGCGTCTTTCATAAAAGTCCCTGTGAGAATACCTGCCCCCAGATAAAACAGCACCGTCACCACCGCCATAAAGGTCAGAGTAATCTTCATGGTAAAAAACAGCGTATCCTTCATCCGCTTATAGTTTTTACAGGAATAATTGTAACTGATCAGCGGCATAATCCCCTGCGAAAGCCCCAGCGCCACATACATGGGGATCATATATATTTTCTGTGTGATTCCCATAGCCGCTATGGCATCCGCGCCGAATACGGATGTGAAATTGTTCAGGATCGTCATACCCGTCACATTCAGCAGATTCTGGATGGAAGCCGGAATACCTACCGCACAGATGCCCAGCACGACCTCCCTGCGCAGCTGCAGCCGACGGGGATTGAGACTGATAAAAGTCTGTTTTCTTTTTATAAACAACAGGATAAAGAAGTACAGACAGGCCACGCAGTTGGAGAGGAACGTCGCAAGTGCCGCACCGGCAGCTCCCATGCCAAATCCCTTCGGAAGGATAAAAACAGGATCCAGCACAATGTTGAGCAGACATCCGCTCATCGTCCCCATACTGGCGTGAAAGGAATTTCCCTCTGAACGCACCAGATAAGCCAGCACCACATTGAGTATGGCCGGCGCCGCGCCAAAGCTCACCGTCCACTTCATATAACCGGCTGTAACAGCCGCCGTATCCGTATCCGCGCCCAGCATTGCCAACAGCGGCACCTGAAACACAGTGCATAACAGCGAAAACACAATACCGCAAAGCAGCGCACAGTAAAAACCGAACGCACTGCTCCGGTATACGGTCTCGTAGTCTTTGCGTCCAAGTGCCCGGCTCATCATACTGGAACTCCCCACACCGAACAGATTGTTGACCGCGTTAAACGCCAGCAGCACCGGCCCCGCCAGCGCCACGGCAGCATTCTGTACCGGATCATTGAGCATCCCCACAAAATACGTGTCCGCCATATTATAAATAATCATCACCAGCGAGCTGATAATCGTGGGGACAGCCAGTCTTGCCACCGCCTGCGGCACAGGCATGGTTTCAAACAATCCTGCTTTCTGTACATCCGCCATATGTCCATCTCCTTACCTGGTCAGCAATTCACAGATCCTTGCAAAACAGACATTTATGGCCGCAACGTTTTGCAATTACCTGTTATAGATTTTATGCCATGTAGCATATCATACACCAGTTTGGAAATATTGGCAAGAAATAGTTCGTTTTAGAATTATTATAGAATGGTATCACAGTACGGACAGGAAAACCCTTCTTCCCTCTGCGTAAACTGGCGGGCGCAGTACACATAAGACAAAACCTTTGTATGCCGCACCCACTCCCCCAGTAAACTGCATGTTCTCTCTGCCCTGAACCGGACGACGTTCCCTGTTTGCCGGAGAGCTCCGGCGCTTGTGATGTTGCTGAAAATCTGATATGATACTGAGTTATATATGACTCCTTATAAGGACAGTATATCTCCTTTCCAGGAGAAAGTCAATGTATTTTCTCCGAAACTGGAAAACTATCAAAGTAAAAAAAGCAGGAACTCTAAGCGCATGGAACCTTGCAAAAACAGACAGGAGAACACTATGAAACTGAACGTACAGGAAATCGGCGAAAGAATCAGAAACAGAAGAAAGGAACTCGGCCTTACCCAGCTTGATATCAAGGCGGCTACCGGCATCTCTTCCGGCAATATCAGCGATATCGAAAACGGAAACCGGCTGCCGTCAGCCTCCACACTGTCCCATCTCTCGGGGATTCTCAGCTGTTCCGTCGACTGGATACTGACCGGACTTTCTCCTTATGCAGAGAATCCATCCATAGCAGAGAATGAAAATACAAAAGTCCGCACACTGATCCGGGGATTCCAAAAGCTCTCCCCGCAGGATCAGGAAGAGCTTTTGGAAATTCTTCAAATCAAGCTGCGAAAGTCACAGCGGGAAAACGCGGCGATATCATCCCCTTTGACAGATACCGGCGGTACTGATCTGGCGGGCTGAATCTAAGCCTGTATCGGATTAAAAAGAACCGTTTCCAGCTCTTCCCATCTCACTCCCGGACAATGGCAATCTTCATTTCTTCTGCCTTTTCCTTAACACCACTTTCAAAAGCAAACGGCCGGCCCCTCCTGCCAAGAGGATCAGGAAGCCATCCTTTACCAGTATTTCTCCGATCCCCATGTGGATGGCATATTGTATCCTAAGTTCTAACGGTGGGTCCTGGCAGGGAATGCCCGCTTTGACTACACAATAATATACACCTATGAAAAAAATGAGGATCCCGGCCAACACCATGGCACCCGTCATCTGGCTAAGATATGTTTCGGTTTTTGTCATCTTCCCATGATCCATAAATTTTTCTGACCTCTTATTGCTGTCCTGCCCGGCACAGTTACATAAGCCGGAGACCTTAAATCACATTCCACGGTCAAACAGAGAACCGGTGCCGCTATGTGTGCTTCCATCATTTTCTGTATACGCTGAGATAAAACGAGGCTCTCGCTTCGTACAATGAGAAAACCGTGTCAAGATACCCGTAACATCCTCTTTCCTCTCTATTCCCAAACGATCCGCCAATTCCTGCTGCGCCCCGGGCAGATCAAAATCAATGTCCCTGGCATTTTCCACATGTTCCGCAAACACTTCTTTTGCAAACACGCCAAGCTCCTCCATGTCCTGATATTCGTCCTCGTCCAGATAATCCGTCCAACAGGGGCAATTTACCATGAGTTCAAAAAAATCATTCAGGTTATCCGCAATCCTGCCGCATTCCCCTTCACTCCCCCAAAAACCGACGGAACCATCTTCCAGTAAAATATATTCACTGCCAGAACCTGTTCTGGCAAATGTTTTTCCGCAGATGTTATAGGCCAGATGTCCGGCTTCATCCTGCGGCATCATAAATTCCGGAAGGATTTCCATATCACAGACATCATAAAGCAAATCTGACAGGTCATTATCCTCCCGCAGCATGTCAATAAAATTCATACGTTTCACTCCCCCAAATCCTGTTGCAGCATATCGCCCAGTTCTTTTCTCTTCCCTGCCATTTTCTGATCCGTGAATCCGTCCAATATTTTTCTGACCAGCTCTTTTGTATCCCTGTTTGCATTTGCCAGTCCTGTTTTGAATTGAACAAAATAGTTCCGCTTCAGCAGAATTCTGATCATCCCTTCACACCCGCAGTGGTATCCCTTTTCCGGGACATCATGCAATTGCTCCAGCAGGATCCGTACCCCGTCCGGCTTTTGGAGGGAAGCCACATAAACCGACGCTTCACATAAATATTCCATAGCCGTGCTCGTCCCCGGAAAACTGGGCACTTTTATGTCATCGTCAAACAAAGCGAATACTTCCTTTAAAAGGGACAGATCCTTTATCCTCCAGACAGCGCTCTCCGCAATACCGTAAATCTCAAAATCCTCCGAAAAATTTTTTCGCTCCTTTTGATAATCTTTTATTTCTTTCCCGTCAAATACACGCTGCAAAAAGGAAAGCTTCTCCGTGAATGATCTGTCGGCAAATTCCCTGACTTTCGGACGCCTGTACCATTCCTTTGCCTCATTGGCGGCAGTCACCGTAAAAGCGCCGCAGCGTTCGCCGTAAAAGATACGATCCTCCCTTTCCTGATACATTTCCTTCCCGATATAAGTCGGGGCAGTATTCTTTACCCTTACGCAGTTCCTTCTGATCTCGCGGATCGCACACTGAAACAGAGCGGCCGAAAAATCCGTTTCCTGCGCCCTGTTGAGATACACATAAAACTCACAAGTCAGATCCTTATGTTTCTCCATACCCCTAAGCTGCATGGCGTTTGTATGTTCAAGAAGCTCCACGCAGTATCTGGCTATGTCTTCTCTCTGCAACCTGCGCCGGTACACCTTAATGGCCTCCATCTTCGGTGTGATCAGGCAAAGAGGCGCAATACTGTGGGCGGCCGTAAGCTCATCCGCGATCTCCTCAATGGTGTCAAACGCCATTTGGGGAGGTGTTTCCATACCGGCATCCTGATCCGCCTGCGTCAGACAGTATTGGATGGAAAATTCCCGTTCCACTGCTTTGAACATATTGCAAAGATCCTGTCTGGAAGCAAAAAAATGAAGACTTCGTTGCATTTACTTTCTCCTCATGGCTCTCTCACCCGAGCAGTTCATATTGCATCCATTCATATTTCAGTCTGCTGCCCTCTCCGGTCTCCGGCGGGAGCAGCGCTCTGGCCACCATTTTCAGATCATCGCTCTCCACATCTGTCCGTCGAAGGTTCGCATAATCTCCGTCGATGCTCACCACTTCATAATACCATGTCTCCATCTAAGTCTCCTCTCTTTTTCGTTTTGTATGTTTTGACCAGACTGTCGGTTTCACAATTACCGATGCTTAATATATTTTTTCCAGTTCCTCAATTCCATAACGACGTTTGAAAGAGGACAGATCCTCTGCGCCGCGAATCAGCTCTTCCTCCCGGAAAGCACCTGTATGAACGTTCAAAAACCCGGCTACCTGCTCTCCATTGCAGATGCTGCATTTGAGAACCGGCCGCCAGTTCTCCCGATCATACGCTTCTGTTGCAGGTCTCTTTCTTTTCCCAAACATAAGTACGCCCCTTTATCACAAACAGTACCCTACCAGTCTCTATAGTAACCCCCCATGCCGCATACCCGGCACCACTATGAATGAAAGGGGGTTACCAGGAACCCTCCGGGGGATGCACAGGGAATGTAAAGACGGCATTCCGGCGCTGTACGGTCAGCGCAGCAAGTGCGCAGACCTGCCGGAAGTGATTCCATACTTTCATAATAAACCAAATCGCATGGCTTCGATATAGCGTTCCTCAAATTCCGGCTGCCGGGCCAGATTCAGGGAACTGCTTATCTGCACAATATGGTGCAGCTGCCTGTCTTCTGCCACTGACAGGCGCCGCTCCTCTATGTCCGCCTGACACTGCAGCCTCCCTGCCCTTCCGAGCAGCACCGCTCCCGCCAGCGACGTATTCCCCACAGCCTGGCACCGCCCCCTTAAAGCCGCGGGAATCAGACCGATGCCCACCGCCTTTTCCACATCCAGATAATAGCCAAACCCACCGGCCAGATATACCCGGGCCAGACGCTCCCATCCGTCCATCCGGTCAAGCAGGATGGAGACGCCGGCGCATACGGCTGCCTTGGCCATCTGCAGTTCCCTGATATCCTGCTGCCGGATTACAATCCGCCCGTCCGCCCCCGCCGGCCAGCCTTCCGTAAACCAGGGCTCCCGCAGCAGCCCGGTTTCATCCATAATCCCTTCCCGCAGCATGGAAAAGGCAAGCGCCGTAATATCCGTCCCCGCTATCTGTGCCGATACAATGCCCTCAAAGGCGGAGCCTGCCGCCGTCGCCGTACACAATATCCCTTCCCTGTTTCCCAGCGCCATCTCACCGTTGGTCCCCAGATCGAGAAAGAGCGAGAGTTCATCCCGGCGCGCCATGCCACAGGCATAAATGCCGGATACGATATCCGCTCCCACAAAGGCGGATATCCCGGGCAGAAACAGGGCCGGATGCTCTGCAAGAGAAAAACGTGTACTTCCGATATGATACGGCACAAACGGCGCCCGTCCCAACGTCTCTGTCGGATATCCCAGCAGAAGATGCCCCATCGCCGTATTGCCGGAAAGGATAATCTCATGAAAGCCGCCAGCCTGCTCCATCTCTGCCAGCCCCGACTTCAACCCTTCCAGGATCAGTGCCTGCAGCAGTTCCCCTTTCCCGTCCGCAGCAGCGGCCAGGCGGCTCAGCACATCCGTGCCATACACTCGCTGCGGATTCTCAAAGGCATGCGTAAGTAAGACATCACCCGTTACCCTGTCTGTCAGTTGCATGACAACGGTGGTCGTCCCCAGGTCGACCGCACAAAAACGGTCCTGCACGGTCCCGGCGGATATCCCTGCGATCCCTGCCGCACGATCCTTCCCCGGCTCTGTGGCGCTCTCCTGCGCCGCACTGCCCGTCCCCGCATGACTCACTGTCAGAATCTCAGTCTTTGGCCCCTGCACAAAACAGACCTCCACCTCGCACTCCGCCGTCGACCTGGCCGTACACGCAAGCCGCCAGCCTGCCCGCAGTTCTTCCGGCGAAAAAAATTTTCTGTCCGCAGCGCCGGGAAACGGCGCGCCCGACAGAAAGCGGACCCGGCATCTTCCGCAGGCCATACGGCCTCCGCACAGGCCGCATGGACGCTCTCCTGCAATCCCCCTGGCCAAAATCTCATCCAGCAGTGTCCCGCTGACTGCCTGCCGTGCAAAATACAGCTTCTTCACAGATGTTCTCCTTCCGGAAAGATTTCCGCCTTCCATACCTCCAGAAGCCGCTGCAGGCTCCAGGCTGCATTGGCCGGACTGGTGGAGGGCAGCCGCTTCACCGGAGGCTGCCCTTCTTTTCTGCAATATTTCAGAAACAGCTTATATGCCGTCTCTCCGTTGGCAAAAATCCGGTTCACGGCAGACTGCTCCAGTATGACGTTCATGTCATTTTCTCTGACATTGCGGATGGAACTGTCGGCCGATCCCATAATCTCACATTCCGCAATGACATCCCACACCGCGATATGATTTCTCAGTAGAAAATCCTTTTTTTCCGGTATCGTACCCGGTAGCGCCTCTCCGAAGAGCCCCGCCAGCACCTTCCAGAAACGGTTTCTAGGATGTCCATAATAAAAGCCCTCTTCCCTTGACTTCACCGACGGAAAAGAGCCCAGAATAAGTACCTCTGCGCATGCGTCAAATACCGGCCCAAAGGTGTGAAAAACATGTGTATACTCCATACCTGTCCTTATCTTCAGCAGATAAACTGATTTCTTTCCCTGTCATAATGACAGCCAATGCCAGCGAGCTTCTCTGTGATTTCTTTTTGTGAAACATCCAAATCTTCGCATAACTGTTCCAGATCACTGTAAAAATCACGGAGTTTCGTATTGATAAAACCGAGCAAAATGCCGGCGTCCTTTGGTATCATCCAAAGCCCTCCCATCTCTTTCTTGACTTCTCTCCTCTGGTCATGTATAGTAAACAGAGGATCGGCGCAGACAGTGCCGATTCCGGATACCATTATATCTATTACACGCTAGGGGTGCATTATGCTGAGACGAAACGGCCTGCCGCCGTTTTAAACCCTCATTACTTGAACCGGATAATACCGGCGTAAGGAAGCGGAACATGGATTCATGTTCTTTTTCAGCAGCCCCTCTTTTTGTTGTAATGCAAAGGAGGTTTTTTTTATGTTCTATGAAACTGTTACCAATGAATGGGGCGAAGTCACCTATGTCCCCACCCTCTCCGGCAATCTCCTGCTGGCCGCCGTTATTCTGATCCTGCTGATCACAGCCATGTTTCTTGCCGGAAAGAAAAGCCGCAGGCTGTCTGTCCGTCAGCTTGCCTTCTGTGCGGTGGCCATAGCGCTGGGAACCGTGCTGTCCCATCTGAAACTCTTTCACTTCCCCACCGGCGGTTCCATCACCCTGTTTTCCATGCTGATCGTCTGCCTGCCCGGCTACTGGTTCGGACTGGGCGCCGGACTGATGACCGGTATCGCCTATGGCGTACTGCAGATACTGATTGATCCCTATGTCCTTTTCCCGGCCCAGCTTATCGTCGATTATGTGCTGGCCTTTGGCGCACTGGGACTCTCCGGCTTTTTCTGTAATCAAAAATACGGCCTGCTCAAAGGATATGCGGCAGGTGTGAGCGGCAGATATCTTTTTTCCGTGCTCTCCGGCTGGATCTTCTTTGGTTCCTATGCCTGGGAAGGATGGGGGGCACTGCCCTATTCCCTTGTATATAACGGAATCTATATCTACGCGGAAGCTCTGATCACCGTTATCGTACTCCTGCTCCCGCCGGTAAAATCCGCAATGGCCCGGGTAAAAAAAGCAGCCCTGGAAACACAGGGCGGCTGACCCTTCTGCCAGTGAAAGCGGCCGCAGAGCGGGCCGCTTCCACTGCTTTCTAGCCTTCCGGCACTTCCACGTACTGCGGTTCTTCCACCTGAAAGCCCTGCCGTTTCAATGCTTCCGTGTCCATGACATGGCGGTTGTCCATTGTCTTCATAATATCCACGATCTCTACATTTCTGTTGCCGTGCAGGCTCAGATCCAGGATGGAATTGTCCCGGAAATTCAGCAGTACGGGACGCAGGATATGATCCGGATTCAGACTGATAACCAGTGCTTTTTCTTTATTATTCAGCTCCACACTTGTGCCCGGCGCCAGAATATGGATCGAACGGATCAGCGCCTTCACAACACCTTTGTCATATATCTCAGGGTGGTTCATCAGATGCCGGATTGCCGTCACCTCCGAATCAGGGCTCTGGCCAAACTGCATGGCCGTCATCTGATCAAAGGTCTGCGCCACTATCATAATCCGCGCCTCCGGCGTTATCTTCCCCTCCGGCCTGTGTCCGTCCTGGAATTCCCGGATATAATGGTAGCACTGGGCACAGATCCGCTTGACCGAAGGATCGCTCACATAAACCTGATCCAGGATCCGGAATCCCTCTGACTGTCTGGCATCGAGGATTTTCTTTTCCTCATCACTCAGATCATTTTTACCGATCAGCTCCCTTGGCAGCTTCAGCTGTCCGATATCATGCAATACTGCCGCACGGATCACGGAATGTTGGTGCTCTGCCTTTACTTTCAGGGTATGGCTGAGCATGGCACAGAGCATCGCCACGTTCAGTGAATGTTTATACAGGTAATCCTCTCTGCTCCTAAGCCCCTGTATAAAGTTAATCTTATGATCCAGATTCCCGTAGCTTTTCGTAATATTGCTGACAATTGTCTCGATCTTGCCGGCCTTGTGGCTCTGCCACATCCGTTTCATCTCTTCCTCTATGCCAAACACCTGCATCATCTGGAATCGCTCAAATTCGATATCATCCTTTGTCATCGGCGGAACAGGCTCAGCCGGCTCCAGAATAAAGATCCCGATCAGACCAAATGCTTTAATACTCATGATCCCCTGTCCGGTCAGTTTGGAATTCCTCTCATACAGGAGGACACCGTTGCGGTTATAGATCGGCCTCGCCAGCCTCATCCCCACTTTCAGGTCGTCACTCTTTACAAACTGCATCTCCCCACCCCTTTCAGTCCATATGAGTTAACCGTACCATATTATAGCAGATTTTCCGGCAAAAAGAAATGGAATGCTGCCATATTTTCTCAAAATATAATCCGCTGTATTACAGTTCATCCCGGCTCACAGCCCTGTACTTGCATACCATGCGGCATGCTGCAGTACATTGCCGTGCTGCACCCATATTTTGGGATACTGACCGGCGGGAAGCGGACATTCCACATTGCCTGTCTCAAAAGTGATGGAACGGACCGGGCTGTCTCCGCTGTATATCCAGTCAAGATAACTGCCGGTGGCGCCCGAACTTCCCATTCTTCTGTAAGGGACAAGGGTGAGCATGTAGGACGAGAAGCCTCTGTTGATCTCCGTATAACGGCTCTCGGAAGTATCCCAGTATGCCACTTCGCCCATGGAATGATAATTGATGATCACCGACGGCTGATATCTGAGAGTAACCGCTCCCAGAGACGCCGATTCCGGCTCGGAAAACGGCAGCAGCCCACAGTACCCCGCATAAGAGGGCTGTACGGCTCTCACACCGACGCCAAAGCCAAAGGGAAAATTTTTGTTCAGATCCACACCCCGGGCATTGGCCTTCCATCTGGCGAGATAACCCTCATACGGACTCTGGGTACGCCCGGCGGCAACATCATAGGCATAACAGGCACGCACCATCCCCACCAGATCCGGCGAACGCAGGGCTGCCTCCCCAAACTGGCTGATGGCAATACCGTCCGGGTTGACCATGGGAATGATATGGACTGCCGTATTGGCAAACAGTTCCCGATAACTCATCCCCATAAACCGCCCGTTATCATAATAATCCAGGCACTGTTCCAGCTGCTCCATCACAAGCAGCGGATTACTGTATTCGCGGGCATGAATGCCGGCATGTACCAGAATATGGTGCGGGGCATTTTCCGCCCCTATACTCAGCAGATACAGATTTCTGCCGTCGGCAGAGGTGCCCGTCACCTCCGACCGCAGCAGCCCCGGATATCTGGCCTGCAGCGCTCTGATATCCTCCTCCATCTCCTCATAGGTATACATATCATAATCCTCCACGACGGCATCCGACCGCTTCAGATATCTCATATCCACATAACCTTCCACCTCCGTGCCGCACACCCGTACCCTGACAAGGGAATCCATCGGCCCCTCCGTAATCTGTACCTGCGTCTGATCCGCCAGCACCGCGGCAGGGACCTGCGGCAGCGCCGGATCTGCATAGACCAAAAGCCCCGGTCCGGAAAAACGGACTTGATAGACAGGCCGCTCTTCCTGCGCCGATGCCTTTTCTCCCGGCGGCGTTTCCGCCGCTCTGACCGGCATGGATACAGAGAGAAACAGCGCCGATAAAGACGCCGTCATAATCATCACAATTCTGAAACATTTCATTCTTAACGTACTCCTCTTATTTCTTTTCTCCTGCTTTACACTCCACAGACAGGACAGAATATCCACATATCCTCTGTCCCTGCATGATACATTTTGATTATATATGCCGGCGCGGATTTTGTCATTCATTTTTTCTCTGCATTGCCGCGGCAGGCCGGCCCGGGCTGCCGAAAAGTGACTGCCCTTACAGCCCTGCGCACCGATTGAACTGTTATGATTTTTATGCTACACTGTTGTCAGGCTATCGTAAAATTACCTGATTCACTGACAGCAGAAAGGGGCATGCCATATGGCGTCAATACAGGAAAAAATATATTCAATTGATGATATTTATGCTCTGCCGGAAGGAGAGCGTGCCGAGCTGATAGACGGTCAGATCTATTACATGGCGCCTCCCAGCAGAAAGCATCAGGATATTGTCGGTGAGCTTTTTGGAACCATCCGTGAATACATCAAATCAAAAAAAGGGACATGCAGGCCTTATGTCTCCCCCTTTGCCGTATTTTTAAATGAAAATGACAAAAGCTATGTAGAGCCGGATATTTGTGTGATATGCGATTCCCGCAAACTGCATGAGAAAGGATGTGTCGGTGCCCCTGACTGGATTATGGAAATTGTGTCGCCAGGCAGCCGTCCGATGGATTATTATAAAAAACTGTTTCAATACCGGACAGCCAAAGTCCGCGAATACTGGATTATAGACTATGAGCGGAATCTTGTTACCGTCTATGATTTTCAAAATGATACTGCCGCAAATTATACCTTTTCTGACAGCGTACCTGTTGGCATTTATCCCGGATTCTCCATTGATTTTTCAAAGCTGGATCTGTAGATACTATCGACTGCAGGGATAAATACAAAATCCCCGGCACCGAAACTGCCGGGGAATCTTTTTTTGAAACCACACCATAATTTTTTACATGTAAAAAAATTCAGTTACTGATTGTTCCCTGTGTTTTTCGAACAGATAAAACTGATACCTTATGCTGCCGGTACTGCAGGTACGGCTACAACGGCTACCTGGCACATTGCCGGAAGTGTCGCCGTCACGGTTCCGTCCGGAAGCACCACCGGTACGACAACCGTCAGATTGCCAAGCGCGTCCACAACAAGAAGCGCACTGCCCGCAGGCACACTGCCCGGTGCAAGTGCTGTCAGAACAGGTTGCACAGGATCAATCCCTGATGCGCTGAATACAAAGGTATCCGTTACCGCTACCCCAAACACCTGGGCAACGGATGTAAATGCCGTTTTTGTCTCCGCGGGTGCTGCCGCTACGCTGACAGTGGATGCCACTGCCTGTCCGGAAGCTGTGATAACAGTCTGTGCAGGACGGTAAACTGCCGTCACTGCCGCGTTTGCCGCTGCCTGTGCAGAAGCCCCGCCGGAAGCGGAACCGCTCTTGCTGGCAGAAGAAGCGCTGCCTGAGCTGCTTCCGCCACTGGATTTGCGGCTGCTGGATTTTTTGGAACTGCCAGAGCTGCTGGAGTTCTCTGAATTGTTAGAACTGCCGGAAGCACTGGGGCTGCTCGTTCCGCTGCTGTTGCCCGGTCCCGCACCTGCGCTTTCTGCCGCGAAGGCAGACAAAGACATAGAAGCCGCAAGCATAAACGCAGCCGCCATTGCCAGATACTTTTTCATGGTATTTCCTCCTTCCATGATTACATGTGGTTTCTATATCAACCCTTATGGGGCCAATACCTCTTTCACCTTACTTCTTCATAAAATACATCCAGAATCAGTTCATACATGGCGGTCTCATCCACATAGAACTCTTCATATTTCTCTCCCATGACGTTTTCCCCCGCTATTTTTGTGATATCCATTTTGGCAAAATCGAAACCGGCCGCCAGATCCGCCAGATAAACCACTTTTTCCAAATTCAGGTCTGTCGTCATATAAGGACCCAGCTCCTGAAACATTGTAATGGGAAATGTGGGGTCCTCTTTAAACTGTGCCTTAGCCTTGATAATAAATGCTTCCAGATACTGTTTCTGCCTCTCCAGACGGCCTTCTGCACTGCCAAAGATACCGGTATCCCGCCTCTGTAAATACACAAACGCCCGTCTTCCTTCCAGATGGACAGTCTTTCCCTTTTCCAGGCGCCAGTCCCATTTGGTCAGATCATCCAGAACGACCACATCCACGCCGCCCACAGCATCGTTTATCTTCTCAATGGCACTCATATTAATGGCACAATAGCCATGAATCGGCAGGCCATACATAAAGTTGGAAACTGCTTTTTCCATATATTGTGCACTTTTTACCGTACCGTCCCCATACCCATGCTGTACACAGAGCTGGGTCTGCACGGTTTCCAGATATGTGCCGTAATAGTCATAAATATCCACATCTGTCATCGTGTTTCTGTCTATGGCAATGATCTGCACCTTTTCGATATGAGGATTGAGCACGACCAGAAAAATCGCGTCCGCCGAGCCTCCGTTATAACCTTCCGTCTGCTCCTGCACGGTCTCACTGCGCTGGTCGATTCCCATAACAAGAAAGGTCATGATATCCTTGTTAAAGTCATAGGCCTTGCCTTTGTAAAAGACGCGTCCTTCTTTCTCTTCAGGCCCATCCGCTTCCGTCACGGCAGATGTCTCCTTATCTTCCTCCATCTCAAAGGCGCTGTCGGACAGCGATACGCTGCGATTGGTCACATCAAGCCCCAGATCCAGCTCTGATGTATGACGGCGGTTCATCTGCATACCTGCCGCGCTGCCCACCGTATCATTCTCAAGCTGCGACCTGCCGCGGCTGCGAAGCAGCCAAAAAGCGGCAAGCACAATCACAGACAGCACCAGTAGCACAGCGCAGACAGATGACACACGGGTATGTAGTTTCGTTTCTGTATCCTGCTTTCGCGTAATAATCACTCCATCAGATAAGTTTTTAACAGTTTTACTGCCATTGCTCTTTTCTCACTTTGATCTCTTTTGCAAAATTCTTTTTTTCAGGTATGTATTCAAACTGTTCCCGGCTGCTTTCGCCACTCTCCACGCACATTCATTTTCCATAAAAAGAAGAGATATAAAATAGGCCGACCCCGATAGAATAATGGTAAACAACATTTGCCATACATAGTGTATATACGTTAACTTTATCAACATTCTTATCAAAAGAATCGGAACAGCGGCAACGCTGAACTGACTGCAGACTTTCAAAATATTTTTGGTATTTATCAAATCTTTGATGCCGAAAAAGGATATAAAAGCAACCGTCGATTCTGCCAAAACTGACGCCAGTGCAGCTCCATTATGCGCAAATTCGGGAATCAAAAAGGTATTAAACATTATATTTGTCACCGCACCAGCCACAGTTGACAGTAAGACCATCCGTTCTCTTCCCAGTGATACTAACTGCTCACCGGCTGCATAACTCAAAGATGAAGCGGCAACAACAGGAATCAGCCAGCGCATAGTAATTTCCGCCCCTTCAAATCCGTTTCCGCTGAAAAGCAAAATAATTTCATTACTTAGAACAAACAGGCCCAGCATAGCCGGTATGGAGAACATAAACATAAAATGAGTGGATTCATTTACCAGAATCTTCATTTCCCGCAGTTTGCTTTTTGCCATGTAATAAGATAATCTGGGTATCATTACTGCTGTCATCGCATTGATTAATCCACTTGTCATCCCGACCGTTTTAGAAGCTGCCGTATAAATACCCACAGAGATATTTCCTTTAAAAAATCCCAGCATTATTGAATCCAAAACAGTATAAAACTGTGCAGACAGTGCAAGTGTAAGCAACGTAAATACCGGCTTTAAATGCTTTTTTAATTCATACTGTCCGCACCAGGAAAAACTGATATATTTTCTGCAATTAATAAAATTAAGCAGATAAGAACCGGAGGATGCAATTACAAGAATCACAGCATACGCAATAATATCACCGGAGTCTCTAACCAGGAAGAACATTAAAAATAAAGATATAACCTGAAAGATTACCGTCCTGACCGCAATATACCGATACTCTTCCAGAGCCTGGTACAGCCATTCCATCCCCATTCCCATAAGAGCAATCAATACACTGTTAATCAGCAAAAGCTGACTGCATTGTTGAAAACGTTCCACTTTATGGATCAAAAAAAGTAATAGCATATAGGAAAACAAAACCGCTCCCATGTTGATAAAAAGCATTTCATGAACAAACTTGCTCAGGGCAATTCTGTCATCACGCAGCCTGGCTGCCTCACGTCTTCCATAATATCCCACTCCTAACATGGCAACCACACAAAACCATGAGATTACACAGCGCACAAAACTTACTTCTCCAACTACAGCTACCCCTAATATCCTGGCCGAATAAGTAAAAGTAGCAATGGGAAAGACTGTCGATGAAAAAACTTTCAAAAAATTAAATACTGCATTCTCAACGATTGATTTTTCATTATTCAGTTCATTCTCACAATTTTCATCTTTTTTACGCAACATATAATACCTGATACGATACCTTAAATCTTCCTGTTTCTGCTATAACTTGAATATATATGCAATATTTTTGTAGCCATAAAAAATCCTGTCAGCTTTATAAGGAAACTGCACATTCTGTTTTTCACTCCCTCCTCATGGCATAACTCTTTGTATTTCTTTACATCTTTTAAAAGTTTTCCGCGAATCATTTGATCTGATTCATCGTTTATCTGGCCCAACAATACATAATATTCATGCGCAAGACGTTGACGCAGAAGTTTTTTTCTCTTTTCCGAACAGTTTTGAATCCTGATATTATATAAAGTTTTATCTATCATCTGATAACGATTTTCCCAAAAACCGGTTCTCCTGCTTTTCGTACAGGCAGAATTACAACGTATTCGGTAAAAATACATAGATTTGTCCATTACAGCAAGTCTGGGGGATGTTAAAAAAACACGGAAAACCCATTCCGTATGCGTTCAATATAAAACAGGTAATGACCAACTGGACAACAACATAAATCACATATTTTAATCCAAGCCTTAGCAATTCCAGAGGAAACATAAGCCTCACTAAAGCTGACAGATAATTCATGGTCTGAGTAACCAGATTATTTGAACTAAACAGAGGAATAAGTCTCGTATTGGATGGAACCATTCTTATTCTTACACGGATCAGTTCATAATAAATCCTTTTGTCGACAAACCCCGCCATGCTTAGGCAAAGCGCATATACCATCCCCGATCCACATACAGACAATATCACCAGCCAAAACTTTTTCTGGTTTTTATTATAAAATTCATATAACAAAAGTGATAAACCGGCAAATGGTATCATCAACATATAATAAGTACGAAATAACAGTGAATATAAAATAATAAGCAGGGCCAGCATAGCAATACATGACAAAGGCTTCTCCGAATACTTTTTTATAATGAAACTCATGAACACAAAAAACAACAATTGGAGGGGTTCTTTAGACAGGCAAAAAGCATAAATATTAACAGATAATATCATTACTACCAGTAAAATAAAGTTTAAATATTCCAAACTTTTCTTTGTGTTCCTGATGATAAAAAACAATAACAGATTGCCAATGATTGTAATAAATATTTCAAATTGAACATAGGAATCCAATCTTAAAAAATTAAGCTTCTGATAAATATAAACAAGATTACCGGATACATCAGCAAAAATATTATTATCTGTGTTAAGAAGACTAAACTTTACATTCTCATTTTTCATTGCTTCCAAAAAAGCATGACCAATCCCCACATCTACCAAATTTTGTCTGAAAATACTATAACGCATAAACTTGGCTACAAATACTAAAAAGGGCCATATACAATATAATGTCCGTTTTGTAAAAACCACTTCATGTCCATATACAAAAATTACTTTTCCCATCATTTACTTTCTTTGCTTAAAATAGCGATTATAAACTTTCCTTGCCAATCCGTACATGCCTGCTTTATAACATATAATGCGTCCATAACGTCTCATCTTTACTTTCAAATCCTGTGGATAATACCGATCAAATAATTCAGTTCCGTACATTTTTACTGCATCTCGGAAAAAATCATCTCGCTTGCTGTTTTCCTTTACGGGTTCGAACATAGGCCATACATCTTTTGTTAATATATCCGGTCTGACAATACCAGATTCCATATTTTTTTCTATGCAACGAAATATACTTCTCCCTTTATCTGTGTGCACAAGCACCGAACTGACTCCTGTATAATCATCCCATAACACATTAAACTTCCCCACATCAAAGCAGTCCCATATTGTAAAATCACTGATGCGGTATCGCTTTTTAAATTTACAATCATAGCAGGAAGGTCTGTCACATATATCAGAAAAAAATGCCCGCAACATGGGGTCGCTCTCAGTACCACGGGCATACAGTTCCCCACAGTCGCTTTTGATTGACATCACAGAATATTGATATCCAAAATGTCCTTTGTCCCGAAACAAAATATCAGTTATGAAAGTTTCGGAATATTTTTCCATCTGCATCTCCAGATACTTTCTCCAGATCAGCGGAGAGGGCACCGCATGACAGACAAAATCCACAGTGATCAGATTGGGATATTCATGTCCCAGAAATCTTTTTAAACCTTCAATCTGACAGGGAATCCCACTGTAGCAGACCTTTTTCCCATCGCTCAGATATCTCCTTACTTCACGAAAAGTCTCACCGGTATCACTCTGCACGTATTTACTTCCTCTGAATTTATATAGTTCATTCTCCGTAAAAACAGCGCTATGGCATACCCGAAAATTCCTGTCATACGCCGCGCCATAGACAATACCGCCCTCTCTGATCACAAATTGCGCAATTGCAGTAAAAATACCCCCTGACGTACTCTCCTGGCGAATCTTCAAATCCTTTGGAATGTATATTTAATTGTTCAAGCATTTTTATTGTGGCAAGCGTCTGGAGTGCTGATCCATAATTGATCGTCTGATAGCCTGCCACGATAAGAACTTTCATGCATAATCTCTCCCGTAATTTATCTTGCAATAAGCGTATTGATATAATCCATATATGTGGTCACGACCATATTCCGGTCAAATTCCCTCTCTGCCTTCCTCCGTCCGGCAAGACCCATGTTTTCTTTTTCCTTTTCTGAAAGCGATAGAAACTGTTCGGTCTTTTTGATTAATCCGGCGCTGTCGTGCACCTCACATAAATATCCGTTCACGCCATCCAGCACCGTCTCCCGGCATCCCGGATGGTCTGTTGTGATAACCGGACGTCCACAGGCCATCGCTTCCAGCAATGTATTCGGCACACCTTCATGATAAAAAGTCGGCAGCACAATGCAATGCGCCAGCCTGATATACTTCTCCACTGCGGAAACCTGTCCATGATATACCATTATTTTTTCCTGTTCCAGCTTTTTAAGGACAGGCAGATAATCCTCTTCACAATCTCCGCAAATATGAAATTCCACATCTTCTCTGTCTGCATAATGTCTTGCCAGTTCCAGAAACTGTTCAATTCCTTTTTCTTTCATAACTCTTGCCATATACAAAAAGCGTATGACGGAAGTATCCGGATAGGGGAGCAGCCTGTATTCTGCAAGATTGACACCGGAGCCCGGCAGCATCTCCATGTTTTTTCCCGGATAGCCATGATCCAGGAAATAGTCTCTGTCGTATGTATTCTGAAAAAATACGCAGGCTGCACTCTTCATATTGTGTATCATAAAGTTTTGCAAAATCTGTGACAGAAAACCGTCCTTTCCCAGCGCTGACCCCAGTCCGGTAATATTCATCATAAAAGGAATCTGATATTTGTGCGCCAGTATTCCTCCATATAAATTGGGCTTAATCGTAAAAGTAAGAATGAGATCCGGCCTGATTTGACAGATCAGTTTTCTTAATGCCAGATACAGCTGTATTTCATCAACCGGGTTAAAGTTTCTCCGTGCCATCTTTATTTCGGAAAAATGGCATTTAAGACGCTGCGCCGTATCACTCCCGCGTTCCTTTTCTCCATGGGAACCGTCCGGAAATGCTGTCCACACCTCAAACCCCTCATCCACACATCTTTTGATCAGTTCTTTCCGAAAGCGAAAAACGACATAATAACAGTTTCCTATCACTAATATTTTTTTCTTCATGCGTCTCATAATCAGATCGAATTCCATGCGTCATGCGGCCTGAAATGCCACTCTTCCGGAAACTTCACCGCGTTCAGATCCCCCTGGTACTCATCGGTGTTTGCATGGATCATTATCTTTTCATCCGCCCCGGCAATCAGATAATCAGCCTTATGCTCTCTCAGGGCTTTTATCATGGGTATTTTCTCTTCCCAAAACCCTGCCATTTTACAAAATGTCCTGTCCATGGCGACAGCACTTTCACTCGCCATTAATATTCCCAGCCGCTTTGGCTGTGGACGACATGGCCCGTTATGTTCGCCCGCGATAATCATATCGCCAAAATTCAGCACCTTGCGCTGCCTGTTACGATGCAGTTTTCCTTCCTTATCCGCAAATCGTATAATATAATTCAAATCAATCACAGTGCGCCAGATTGTGTCATTACCGCCCCATATTCCTTTTAGATAGGGATCTTTCCCAAACTGTCTCTCAAACAGTACCAATGCCACATAAGCATATCTGTCGAAGGTAGCTCTGAAAATCTGCTGACGATTTTCATGCTCTATCTTTTTTTCCAAAAGATTGCTGATCATTTTCTTGCGTCTGCTTGCATGAAGGTAAGCATCCCCGCCTTCCTCCACCGGGCCCGCCGTATAATGCGGCAACGACGCCTTATCAAATACAATTCCCACCATATTCTTCATGGCGGCGGTAAACCCCGCCAGCCGGTGCGATTTTGGTTTGCAGAAATTGATAACCACATCCGCCTTTAAAACAATCTGATTGATCGAATAAATATGTCTGTGTTCTCCATGATACTGTCCCGTTTCGGCAGAAGCATAATTGTCCACCTGATACGTTCTGGCACCACTGCGCCTTTCATGCAGGGACAGCGAACCCATATCAACATCCACCGCTTTTCCTTTTTGATAAATCCTGTTTACAATTACTTTATTGACATTAAATTCAGACTGATATTTTCTCAGATCCGCAAAAGATACTTTTTTATTCTGCCTATGATAAAATGCAAGAAGTTCAGTAAAATGAATCTTATCTAACAGAGTCTGCAGATTACAGTCCTGCATCGGCGCATCAGCTATTACGACTTCGCCTCTTCCCTTTAACGCAATCAGGCAGTAGTCACAGAGCGCCCGCAGACAGGACGGATGTGTGATCAGACATTCCATGGAATTCTTCTTCACTTTTTTATTTTCATTCAAGTGCATTACAAAATTGGGTTTTATCACTACATAATCACCGGGTCTGATATACGTTCCCAGTGGATTCCAGCACTTCTTTCCAAAATTTTCCCGATCCAGCCCCATCATGTTAAGCAAAGACCGCACCATATCATATACGGCATATTCCTCCGAACTGAACGGCTCGATTCCCCCACCATGATACAAAGTCATTTCTCCAAAATATGTTTTTCCATTGACGGAATACAAATCCACTCTCACCTGTAAAAATCCGCGTGACAGTTTTGCTGCCACCTCCAACATCTCTTCCAGATTTTCCGGTTTCTCAATCTCTGCTTTTGGATCATTGGGACATTTAATGGTAAAATCCAGAAATTGCCACTTTGGTGTGTACAGATTCCGTTTATGTATGCGCCGTCTTCCAAAATCCACCTGAATGATCCGTGGCACACCCTGAAAACAGAAAAATTTATAATCCCGCAGCTCTTTTACCTGCTCATCTATCAGATATTTTTCGCACAGGATACATTTCTTTATATTTTTATAGGCCCACTCTCTGCTGACATAATACTGGTTATGGCAATAATGCTGTTTCAGTTTTCTGATTGCTTTGTCTGTGTCAAACATGTCGATATCATCGCATATAACCACACCGCCCGAATCATGATTACACTTTAAGACAAACTGCTGCGGCAGACCCGCGAAACTGATCTCATCCGGATTGTCCCATCTTGCAAGCAGCGGAATCAGATAGTTTTCCCCCGCTTTTTCTTTTACATACCGACGCACCGCATATTTATCAGCAACCATGGTATAGAGTGGATTATGGTCATACAGCTTCATCCATTGTATTTTTTCATTAAAAGTAACCGGATTTTTCAGACGGAGAAATTTCCCCGTTGCCACTGTATACAGCAAAAATATCAGCCATTTGTCCGGTACATGCCGAAACAGTCCATATCTGTCCGCCAACAGATATGCTTTTTTTACTGCTCTTTTCCATTCATCATCCTGTCCCTTTGATGGCAATCACACCGTCACATCTCAGTACCCGCCTTCCCCTTTCAGCACAACCGGTACGGTTTTTGCGATAATTTTCAGATCATTGAAAAGGCTCATTTCCCTTATGTATTTCAGGTCCAGCTCCACCCACTGTTCCCATTTAATATTTGCACGCCCGGATATCTGCCAGATACAGGTGAGTCCCGGTCTGACTGCCAGACGCTGCTTTTCATAACTGCCACACCTTGCCATCTGATGAGACAGGATGGGCCTGGGTCCTACGATGCTCATATCTCCTCTGATCACATTAACAAGCTGCGGCAATTCATCAATGCTGTACTTGCGGATAAATTTTCCCACCTTTGTAATACGTGGATCATCTTTGATCTTAAAGGCATTGCCTGTCTGCTCGTTTTGTGCCTGCATGCTTTCAAATTGCGCCTCCGCATCAGTACACATGCTCCGAAATTTATAGAATTTGAAATCCTTACCATCCTTCCCCGCCCGCATCTGGGAAAAGAAGACCGGCCCCTTGTCATCTGCCTTGATTGCTATCGCAGTGACCAGGAAAACGGGCGACAACACCACCAGAGCAAGAGAAGCCGCCACTATGTCAAAACTTCTTTTCAAAAATCGGAAAGCAAAAGACTTTCTGTTATACAATAGAGCTTCCTCCTTTCGTTCTTTTCCCCCGTCCAAGCTCCATCCACAGCCCGTCCAGGCACCAGAGTAAAAGAACCAGTCCCACTGCACCGGCGGTACAGATGAGAAGCTTTTTTGCAATTCCTTCTGTCGCCTGATATTTCGCCGGGACTACCGTCTTTACGGCATTGGAATAGAGCAGTGACAGATAGTCGCGATCTGTCTCTTTGATCAGACCATTCCACTTTGCAATCGACTCTGCCGCCCGACTCCGCATCGCATCTGCCGTATCATATTCGGCCTGTGTATTCTTTTCCTCCTTTTGCGCTGCGGCTTCCAACAGCGCCTTTGTCTCTTCCAGCCTCGCACTGTTCCTGGCGATCTCTTCAGAAAGTTCCAGTTTCTGTTCGATCAGTGTCTCATAATATTCATCTGCTTTTCCCACCGTCCGCATATTTTCCTGGCCGCTGACAATGACCAGCGGATCTTTTTCATAGGCATCTATCGTACCCTGCAGCAGTCCCAGGCTCGTCTGTCGGGCGGACAGATCGGCGCTGTATTTTCTGATCCTGTACCCATAATATTCGATCAGCCGCTGCCTGTCCTTTGTCACCCCGCTGCCCTCGATATAAGATGACAGTTCCGTCATCTCAATTTCCTCTATGATCCGCAGCGATTCCTCAATATTTCCAAAGGAAAGTCCTGTTTTTGCCGAGCGGAACTCCGGCGCCTCTTTGCAGCGCTCTGCTACATAATCTGCCAGAATATCAATCTGCGCCTGCATGATATCCACCGACTGGGCATAATCATAACTGTCATATTCCTGCTCCACTGTCAGATCAGGCGCCGATGTGTCCGCATAGGTGTCCATAAACCAGTCCCGGTAACTGTCCAGTATGGCATTAAGCAGTTCCCCGGCCTCCGCAGAAGTAAGATCCAGACCATGATGCAGCCTGACTACATACTGAGAAGAAAAGTAAGACACATCCAATATCCGCTCATAATTGGAAGCATCCTTCTCCGCCATCTGTTCTATGGCTGTAATCCGCTCTACCGCATCCTTGGGAATCACGCCTTCTATCACGATATTCTCCCGCACCTTCTCCACATCCATGGAAGTATCGCCAAGACTGTCCAGAGCCGCAGTGATCACAACCGGCGACTTGAGCATATTGATGTCCAGCGCTTCACCGTGAGGGTCAAGCCCCTCCTCAATCCCTTCATATTGCAGGGCAATCACCGCCTGTACACAGACACCTGTCCCCGTGATATACCCAAACCCACTCCAGAGCAGTCCGGCCAGAATGCCTGCACATGCCGCTACAACGGCCATATACCGATACAGCCGTTTCTTCTTTGCCATATTTGCTCCGATCTCCAGCAGATCAATCTCTGTCACATTCTCTGCCGGAGCTGCCAACTGTACATACAGTCTGGAAGAATCCGCAGATTCTTTCTTTATGTACGTTTCTTTCTCCTGTTCTACGTCCATCGCCTGTCAATGCTCTCTTTTCACTGAAATTTTTCTTTTGTCTGTTTTATGGCAACAATGCAAACCGATCCGCTGTTCTGATCCGTTATATGATACGTCCGGGTATTGCCGCCCCGGGAAAGCCGCCGGCAACAGGCAACATCCTTTTGCTCCTGCGGCCTTCCCTGCCATGATTTCCCGGTTGGAAGCATTTCGCAAATGTGATATATTGTAATCGCGACATTATAATAATCACATTGCAAACACTTGGCTGCTTCATGACATCTGATTACGCATTTCTTATGTAGTCAAGTTTTTTTGTGATACAAATTTTCAAGAGGAAATAAGGAGCTTGCACTATGTATGAAATTTTTGAACAGCTTTTGGCGCAGGCAGGCGTCACGTCTTATCAGGTGTCAAAAGCCACCGGTATCGCCACCGCCACGCTAAGTGACTGGAAGCGCGGACGCTCTACCCCAAAACAGGACAAACTGCAGAAAATTGCAGACTACTTCCATGTTCCGCTGAGTTAACTGATTTCCGGCAAAAACGAAGAAGCCTCCTGTGATTCGGATATGTTATATCTTGTGCAAAACGCCGTCGGTCGGGAAAGTGTGAAAACGCTTCTGGAATATTCCGTCCGCGCCGAAGATTCCGATATCCGACTGGCCATAGCGGTATTAAAAGCGCTGGAAGAAAAAGGAAAGCAATAGAATTGCAACAGACTGCAAAAATCGCGGCAGCGTCTTTTACGGCTTTTTACGGCTGCCGCGATTTTTGTGTAATTTTTTATAGACTTTACCATCCGGGTGTGATATACTTTTTTGTAAACAATTCTGACAAGTCCGTGCACCTGTTTCATGGACTTTCTGCCACTCATCAGGTAATGACGGTACGCATATCTGCGTACTTACCATTCTCAGAACAATAAAAAAGGAGGAATCCGACATGATATTGACCAAAGAAGATTTACAGGCCATAGCAGATCTGATAGATAAAAAATTCGATGAAAACTTTGATAAGAAGTTTAATGAAAATTTTGATCGTAAATTTGATGAAAAGTTCGATCAGAAGTTCGATGAAAAATTTGACCAGAAATTCGACGAAAAATTTGACCAAAAGTTTGACCAAAAATTTGACGAGAAATTTCAACCTGTTAATAATCGGCTGGCCAGAATTGAATCTGATGTATCCGCATTGAAATTCGAACAAATCGAGATAAAAAAAGAATTGAGAGAAATCAGGCACAAGGTCAGTGATACTTACGAACTTGCCCTTGACGCATGGGGGCAAAGTGCGGAAAACCGGCATTGGCTTGAAACCTGAATCCCGCTGCCGGTTTTGCTATAGGAAATCTTCTATCCAATCAATACCCTCTTACCCGCAAATGCAAACCCGTACCTTCTGATACGCCAGGCCGGAATTCCCTTTGCTTCCAGAACAGCCGCATACTTCTTTTCTTCAATCTGTAAAAGCGCCGCATCAACCGTTTCCTGCAAATTCTTCTCCTTGTGAGGACGATGCACTTTAAACTCAATGATCATCGCATCCGGCTCTTCACCACGCAAAATACTGCTGCCCGTTTTCTGATCAGGCAATGGCTCCAGCATCACATCATACCGCCCGAATCCGCTTTCCCGATTTGAAGTAATCGCATATCTGTCTGCCAGCTCCACCATCAGCCCCAATACGAAACCATGATAAAAACGTTCCGGCTCCGCACTTTCGGACGGCCTGTTTCCGACATCAAAACTGCTGAACGTTTCCATCGCCACTTTATTCATGTATTCGTTCATTGCATCAAGATCACCTGCCAGCAAAGCCCTGATAAAATCATGGTAGGCAGGAATACGGTTTTTAAACCACCCCTCCACCATATTGCGGAACATCAGCTTTACTTCTTTGTTGGTAAGAGTCAGAACATATTCTTCCCTGCCACAATCCACGTCCAGGGTATGTCTCACCACCTTCAGATAACCGCCTGCAAGCAAAAGACTCCAAATGGCATACTCATTATAGTCAAGTTGTTCAAATATAATTTGTTCCTCTATACAAGTCTGCAAAGTGCCACCACTCAGCAGATTTTCCATCATGATTTTGATATCTCTGCTTCCCTGTCTGATCAGCCTGCCCACAAGATGATTGCTGCTTGTATTGGCCCAATAAGTACGCAGTGTCTTCTCCTCCAGAAAGTTGATGATCGACCACAGATTATAGATATCCGTCCTGTCTCCAAACGTAAAACCATCATACCAGTCTCTGACAAGCTCCTCCTGGTCAGACAGGCCATATTCCAGCAGCGCAGCCGAAACTTCTGCCTGCGTAAAGCCAAAGGCTTCTTCGTATTTACGGGAAGTAGTCGTTATGACAGTCAGATTATTCAAATCGGAAAAAATACTTTCTCTGCTGATTCTCGTTATGCCGGTCATAACTGCCCGTTCCAGAAAGGGATTGGTTTTACACGCAACATTAAGCAGATTTCTCATAAACACTACGAGTTCATCCCAGTATCCGTGAATATAGGCTTCCTGCATCGGTGTATCATATTCATCCAGCAAAAGTATTACTTTTCTGCCATAGTAGCGCTGCATAAAACTGCAGAGCTTATGCAGCGAAATCGTAGCATCCGTTTCTTCCATATCCCCGGAAATCCTGTCGAAATATTGCACGTCTTTCTCTGCAAGAACACCGCTGTCTCTAAGAAACTCATGCTGGATATACAGATCAGACAGTATCTGACAAAGCCTCGTTTTCGTTTTTGCAAATGTATTTTCCTTCACATTTGCAAAACTCAGACTGAGTACCGGATACGTTCCCTGCAGCTGTCTGTATTTCTCTTCCTTCCATATATGCAGGCCTTGAAACAGTTCCCCCTGCCCTGCACGTTAAGAAGATTATACTGTAAAACACATGGTAAAACAAGAGAAACCAAAACGCCGGCAAAAGCCGGCGCATTCACAATTTCTCCATTCCTTTTACAGTCTCACTGCACGCTGAGACTGGTGTAGCCCATCAGGCTCTCATCCACTGCTCTGGCGGCCTCCCGCCCTTCGCGGATGGCCCATACGACCAGTGACTGGCCCCGGTGCATATCGCCCGTGGCAAAGACACGGTCCACACTGGTGCGGTAACTGCCGCCCGGCTGTGTCTTTACATTGCCCCGCTCATCCAGGGCCGCGCCGAAGGCATCCGCCACGTATTTCTCGCTGCCCAGAAAACCGGCGGCGATCAGCACAAGCTGCGCTTTTAATACCTGTTCGCTGCCCGGAACCTCCTTCATGGACATCCGCCCGTTCTCCTCCTGTTCCCGGCGCAGCTTTATGATTTTGACTCCGGTCAGTTTCCCGTCCTTGTCTTTGATAAATTCCTTTACCGTCGATTCATAGATGCGGGGATCATGCCCAAAAAGGGCAATGGCCTCTTCCTGGCCGTAATCGGTCTTGCAGATTCTGGGCCACTGGGGCCAGGGGTTATTTTCTGCCCGGTGTTCGGGCGCCTTTGGCATCATCTCGATCTGCGTTACCGATTTACAGCCGTGGCGGATACAGGTGCCCACGCAGTCATTTCCCGTATCCCCGCCGCCGATGATCACGACATCCTTTCCTTTGGCACTCACGTATTTATGATCGGACAGACCGGAGTCCAGCAGGCTCTTTGTATTGGCCGTCAGAAAATCCACCGCAAAGTGTATCCCCTCCGCTTCCCGGCCCGGCGCTTTGATGTCTCTGGGATTGGAGGCGCCGCAGGCCAGGATGACTCTGTCATAATCCTGCAGCAGTTTGTCCGCCTTGATATCTCTGCCCACATTGACGCCGGTTACAAAGCTGACACCTTCCTCTTCCATAATCCTGATTTTGCGCTCCACGATCTTCTTTTCCAGCTTCATATTGGGGATACCATACATCAGCAGGCCGCCGGGCCGGTCAGAACGCTCATACACGGTGACACTATGCCCCCTTTTGTTGAGCTGATCCGCCGCCGCCAGGCCGGAAGGGCCGCTGCCGATGACGGCCACTTTCTTTCCGGTTCTCACTCTGGGCGGACGGGCCTTGGCATACCCCATCTCATAGGCATGCTCGATGATGGCATATTCGTTTTCCTTCGTGGCCACCGAATCGCCGTGGAGGCCGCAGGTGCAGGCATTCTCACAGAGGGCCGGACACACTCTGGATGTGAATTCCGGAAAATTATTGGTCTTTTTCAGGCGGTTATACGCCTGCTCCCAGTTGCCCATATAGACCAGGTCGTTCCATTCCGGCACCAGATTGTGCAGCGGGCAGCCGCTGGCCATGCCTCCCAGCATCATGCCGGACTGGCAGAAGGGCACGCCGCACTCCATGCAGCGGGCGCCCTGAAGCTGCTGTTCTTTTTCCGGAAGATGCAGATGGAACTCGTTAAAATGTTTTACCCGCGCTTTCGGCGGCTCCGCCTTCGAAGTGCGGCGCTCATATTCCATAAATCCTGTCGGTTTTCCCATTGCTCTTCCCTCCTTACTTTTTCATATTCGCATAGAATGCTTCGATCTGGGCCTGCTCCGCGGAAAGCCCCTTTTCTTCCATCTGAACGATCGTCTTTAACATTCTGTCATAGTCATGGGGAATGATCTTTTTAAATCTGGGCAGATAGTCCCCAAACGCATCCAGTATCTGTTTTCCTTTGACAGAGCCGGTGCATGCCACATGTTCCCGGATCATTTCCTTTAACTCCAGCACATCGTACTTGGACGTGATCTCGGAGGAGGACACCATTTCCTTATTCACCCGCGTATACAGATCATTGTCCTCGTCCAGCACATAGGCAATGCCGCCGCTCATACCTGCCGCGAAGTTTTTCCCGGTCTTTCCCAACACGGCCACCCGGCCACCGGTCATATATTCACAGCCGTGGTCGCCCACGCCTTCCACCACGGCTACGGCGCCGGAATTGCGCACGGCAAACCGCTCTCCGGCCACGCCGCAGATAAAGGCTTTGCCGCTGGTCGCGCCATAGAGGGCCACATTGCCGATGATAATATTTTTATCCTGCTGAAAACGGCTGCCCGCAGGCGGTGCAATGACCAGTTTGCCGCCGGACAGACCTTTGCCGAAATAGTCATTACTGTCTCCGCCAAGCTCCAGCGTCAGCCCTTTGGGAATAAAGGCGCCAAAGCTCTGACCGCCCGCGCCCCGGCAGATAATGCGGTACGTATCCTCCGGGAGCGAGTCGCCGAAACGCTTTGTGATCTCGGAGCCAAAGATTGTGCCGAACGCCCGATCCGTATTTCCCACTTCCACTTCCAGCGTGCGCGCCTCTCCTGTCTCCAGCGCTTTTCTCAGACGACGCAGCAGCACCTTCTCATCCAGCGTCTTTTCCAATGCAAAATCATACACCTGTTTGGGGTCAAAGGTCACTTTCTCGCGGCTGCCCGCATAGGGATTGTCCAGTATATTGTGCAGATCAATGTTATCCCCCCGCGCTCCCGTCTGTTCCCTGCGCATCAGCAGATCCGTGCGGCCCACCAGCTCATCCACTTTGCGGATGCCCAGTCTGGCCATGTATTCCCGCATCTCCCGGGCGATAAAGCGCATAAAATTCATGACATACTCCGGTTTGCCCCGGAAATTCCCGCGCAGCGTAGGATTCTGGGTGGCCACGCCCACGGGACAGGTATCCAGGTTGCACACGCGCATCATCACACAGCCCATGGTCACAAGAGGCGCCGTGGCAAAGCCAAATTCCTCCGCGCCCAGCATGGCGGCAATGACCACATCCCTGCCGCTCATCAGCTTACCGTCCGTCTCAATGCGGACTTTGCCCCGCAGGCCATTCATAATAAGCGTCTGATGGGTTTCCGCCAGTCCCAGCTCCCAGGGCAGACCCGCATTGTGGATGGAACTGCGGGGTGCCGCACCCGTGCCGCCGTCATAGCCCGATACAAGGACCACCTGCGCCCCCGCCTTGGCTACCCCCGCCGCCACAGTGCCCACGCCGGCCTCCGATACCAGTTTCACGGAAATCCGCGCGTCCTTGTTGGCATTTTTGAGATCATAAATAAGCTGTGCCAGATCTTCAATAGAATAAATATCATGGTGCGGCGGCGGAGAGATCAGCCCCACGCCCGGCGTGGAATGTCTCGTTTTGGCAATCCACGGATAGACCTTGCCGCCGGGCAGATGGCCGCCCTCGCCCGGCTTCGCTCCCTGCGCCATCTTAATCTGAATCTCTTTGGCGCTGACCAGATAACGGCTTGTCACGCCAAAGCGTCCGCTGGCCACCTGTTTGATGGCAGAACAACGGTTGATGCCGTCCGCACCCACGCTCAGCCGCTCCACATCCTCGCCGCCTTCGCCCGAATTGGACTTTCCGTGAAGACGGTTCATGGCGATGGCCAGTGTCTCATGGGCTTCTTTGGAGATAGAACCATAGGACATAGCACCGGTTTTAAAGCGGGTGACAATTTGATCCACGCTTTCTACTTCCTCGATGGGAATGGGCTTTTTCGCATAGCGAAAATCCATCAGTCCCCGCAGATTTCTCACACTCTCTTCCGCATTGACCAGTGCCGTATACTGTTTGAACAGCTCATAATCCCCCCGCTTCGTAGACTCCTGCAGCAGATGGATCGTGGCAGGATTGTACAGATGTTCTTCGCCGCCGCTGCGCATCTTATGATTGCCGGGACTGTCCAGGGTGAGGTCGGTCTCCAGTCCCAGCGGGTCGAATGCCCCGGAATGAAGGATATCCTGCTGCCTCTCGATGTCTTTCAGGGAAATGCCGCCCACCCGGCTTACCGTATTGGTAAAATATTTGTTAATCACATCCATGCTGATGCCAATAGCCTCAAAAATCTGTGATCCCTTGTAAGACTGGATGGTGGAAATACCCATTTTAGAGGCAATCTTTACGATGCCATGGAGCACCGCATGGGTGTAGTCCTCCACCGCCGCATAATAGTCCTTATCCAGCATCCCGCTGTCGATCAGCTCATGGATGGATTCCAGTGCCAGATATGGATTGACGGCGCAGGCGCCGTACCCGAGCAGCGTGGCAAAATCATGGATTTCCCTCGGCTCTCCGGATTCCAGGATCAGTGCCACACTCGTCCGCTTTTTCGTCCGCACCAGGTATTCATTAAGCGCGGATACGGCCAGCAGAGAAGGGATAGCCACATGGTTTTCATCCACGCCGCGGTCGCTCAGGATAATGATATTGGCCCCATCCCGGTACGCCCGGTCCACTTCCACAAACAGACGCTCAATCGCCCGTTCCAGACTGGTATTTTTATAGTAGAGAATGGGCACTTCTTCCACCAGAAACCCTTCCGCCTTCATATACTTGATTTTCAGCAGGTCGGTGTTGGTCAGAATGGGGTTGTTTACTTTGAGAATATTACAGTTTTTCGGCGTCTCCTCCAACACATTGCCTTCCCGTCCGATATACACGGTCGTGGACGTGACCACTTCCTCCCGGATGGCGTCGATGGGCGGATTGGTCACCTGGGCAAATAACTGTTTGAAATAGTGGAACAGGGGATGATATGTCCGGCTCAGAACCGGAAGCGGTGTATCCACACCCATGGCCGCAATGGCCTCTCCGCCCTGCAGCGCCATGGGCAGGATGCTCGTCCGGAGTTCATCGTAGGTATAGCCAAAGGCCTTCTGCATCCGCCGGCGCTCCTCATCGGTAAATACCGGCACCCTCCTGTTGGGGATTTTCAGACTCTTCAGAGTGATCATATTGCTGTCCAGCCATTCACCGTAAGGCTGTCTGGAGGCATAGGACTCTTTCAGGCTGTCGTCATCTATGATCCGGCCCTGCACCGTATCTACCAGCAGCATCTTGCCCGGATGGAGACGCTCTTTTTTAATGATTTTCGCCGGGTCGATATCCAGCACTCCCACTTCGGAAGAAAGGATCAGCTGATCGTCATCCGTAATATAATAGCGGGAGGGACGCAGGCCGTTGCGGTCCAGCACCGCCCCCATCATATCGCCGTCTGAAAAGACGATGGAAGCCGGCCCGTCCCATGGCTCCATCATGGTGGCATAATACTGGTAAAAGTCCTTTTTCTTCTGGCTCATGGTACGGTTATTTGCCCACGGCTCCGGAATGGTGATCATCACCGCCAGCGGCAGATCCATGCCGCTCATCACAAGAAATTCCAGCGTATTATCCAGCATCGCAGAATCTGAGCCTGAGGCGTTAATAGCCGGAAGTACCTTGTGCAGCAGACCGTGAAGCGCCTCGGATTCCATGTTTTCCTCTCTGGCCAGCATCTTGTCCGCATTGCCGCGTATCGTATTGATCTCTCCGTTGTGCACGATAAAGCGGTTGGGATGTGCCCGCTCCCAGCTTGGATTCGTATTGGTGGAAAAGCGGGAATGGACGATGGCAATGGCGGAATCATAATCGCTGCTCTGCAGATCCCGGAAAAAAGTCCGCAGCTGCCCTACCAGAAACATCCCCTTATAGACAATGGTACGGCTCGAGAGGGAAACCACATACGTATTGTCCGTGGACTGCTCAAAAATACGGCGCACGATATAAAGGAGCCGGTCAAAGGCCAGCCCTTTTTCCACCTGATCCGGCTTTTTGATAAAAGCCTGCATGATGCAGGGCATACACGCTGCCGCCTTATGCCCCAGCACGCCAGGATCAGTGGGCACCACCCGCCAGCCCAGAAATTCCAACCCTTCCTTTTGGACAATGATTTCAAACATCTTTTTGGACTGGTTTCGTTTCAGTTCATCCTGGGGAAAGAAAAACATACCGATGCCATATTCCCGCTCCCCGCCCAGCCTGATGCCGAGAGGTCCGGTCACTTTGGAAAAAAAGCGGTGTGAAATCTGCACCAGAATGCCTACACCGTCGCCCGTCTCGCCCTCTGCGTCTTTACCGGCCCGGTGCTCCAGGTTTTCTACAATTTTCAGGGAATTTTCCACGGTTTCACGGCTTTTCACGCCCCGGATATTGACACAGGCGCCAATGCCACAGTTGTCATGCTCAAAACTCTCCCGGTACAGCGGCGGGGTAAGCCAAGCAGGATTTGCATCAAACATATGCGTACCATTCCTTTCATCTTATATGGGTAACAGGAAAACAGCAGAATGCTTTTGACATCGTTTAGCCAAAAACACAAAAACCGAAGATGTCACCGCATCTTCGCGGTTGTCCATCTTCGGATTGGCTTTTCCATCTCTGTTTTATTACGGCCTTTATCATACACTGTTTTTTCGCGCTTGTAAAGACCTGAATGAAATACTCTTTCGGCAAATTCGTTTCAGCTGCCATTCACATCCAGTAACATGATTCCCCCTCTGGATAAACCTTCGTTGACAATTCCATAGACTTTACGCTTTGTTCGTGATATACTTGCATTGTAACAATAGCTAAAAGACGTATGCTGTTAGCAAGAAAAGAAAACGCTGCGGAAACATATGCGGATCTTAAAGAAGAATATGTCACTCACAAAGCGTTACTCAATGTAGCAGGTGTTAATCTCACGGAGATTGATAAAATAAAAGAATAATACCATTTTGATGCCCCGTCAGCTTGCTGCGGGGTCTTTGACTGCGAAGGTTATCAGATATGACAGGCTTGTCAGGATATGAAAAAATAGCATGAAAATAAGTCAGCAAATGGGAATAGGAAGGGAGAGATATGGATGATCACTGTTCGGAATGCCACTATGGAAGATGCAGAGCGTATATTGGAAATATATGACTATTATGTAAAAAACACAGCAATAACCTTTGAGTACGATACGCCATCTCTTGAAGAATTTCAGAGGCGAATGGAAAAGACGATGCGCCGTTATCCATACCTGGTCATTGTGAAAGACGGCCATATTGAAGGATACGCATATGCAGACGCTTTTGTCGGCAGAGCGGCCTATGACTGGTCCTGCGAAATGACCGTTTACCTTGACCACAACGCACAAAAACGCGGGATGGGCAGAGCTATTTATGAAGCGATGGAAAAAGCATTGCATGATATGGGTATCCTCAATCTATACGCTTGTATTGGCTATCCGGAGCATGATGATGAGTACCTGACAACGAACAGTGCCGACTTCCACGCCCATTTGGGGTTTGTAAAGGTAGGAGAATTTCATAAATGTGGATATAAATTTGACCGCTGGTATCATATGATATGGATGGAGAAATTGATCGGAGAGCATGAAAGAATACAGTCTCCTATTACCTTTTATCCGGAGCTGAGAAACTGTTGATTATCCGTTTACAGATAAAACCGGTGCGCCTTCGCCGCACCGGCTCCACGCATATCTGCCGTTACCTAAAATCAACAACCCTGCAGAGCAGCAGCGTATGCCCCCTCGGGGCGGCGGGCCAAATGCCTGCAAGCAGCCACTTGGCCCGTCGCCCGCGGGATTCCCTGCCGCTCACCGGCTGGCAATATATGCTTCCACTTCCGCCTTCTCCGGCATCACCTTCAGCGCGCCCCGCCTTGTGGTGATCAGACTGGAGGCACCGTTGGCAAAGGTCAGCATCTCTTTCAGGCCTTCCTGCGTCAGACCCGCAAGGCCATGCTCCAATACATAGTTCAGAATGCAGGCACAGAACGTATCCCCCGCACCGGTTGTCTCGATAGTTTGCGGATTCAGAAACGGCTTCGCCTCCACCTTCAGGTCTTCGTAATACGCCACACTGCCTTCCTTGCCAAGAGTCGTCAGCATCAGTCTGATATTGCTATAATGCTCTCTGATCCACTGCGCACCCGCTTCCACCATATCGCATCCCGATACAAACAGCACTTCATCATCTGAAATCTTCAGAATGTCACACTGTCCCATACCATATAAAATCTGCTCTTTGGCATCATCCAGGCTTTTCCAGAGCGGCGGGCGCAGATTGGGGTCAAACGATACCAGAATCCCATGTTCCTTTGCGATACGCAGCCCCTTCTTCGTCGCCTCCCGTACTCCTTCATGCGTCATGGAAAGCGTACCAAAGTGAAAAATTTCCGTATCCCGGATCATTTCCTCATTTACTTCGGAAACATCCAGCATCATATCCGCACCCGGGTTTCTGTAAAATGCAAAATCCCGGTCCCCGTCTTCTGCCGTATGTACAAAAGCAAGTGTGGTATGCACTTCCTCATCCATATAAAGACTTTCCGTGCCGATCCCCAGTTCATCCAGTACCTTTTTCAGCATCACGCCAAACTGATCCCTTCCCACCTTGCCCATAAAGGCAGTCTTTTTTCCCAGTTTGTTGAGCATCGCCAGCACATTGCAGGGCGCTCCGCCCGGGTTCGCCTCAAGCAGAGGATTCCCCTGGCTGCTTACCGCATTTTCTGTAAAATCAATCAAAAGCTCTCCCAGTGCCACAACATCATATTTCTTTGCCATCCGTCAGTCCTCCTATGATAAGTTCCGCAGATACACTCCCTCGCGCCTTCCTGCATCTGCGGTTTTCGTTCCGCAGCAGACCGTCTTGCCTGCAACGTTTTTTCTATTGTAATACAAGTAAAAGCGGGAAACAAGAGATTGAAACGAATATTTATGCTTTCAGAACCATACGCACTTTCATGAAAGGAAAACCTGACAGGTTTTGACCTTTCCACGCATTCAAATCAAATCTCCGTGAGCCGTCCCCGCTACCTCCGCAGATACTTGCCGATCTGTCTCTGCAGGATTCTCATGGAATTGTCTATGTTATCGTCATCTTCAATCATCCTGCTGATCTCATTATCCGCCATCACCAGGGCATCCGCATATTTGGGGAACTTGGGCGTGACCACACCGTTTTCAATGACATCACTCACCAGGTTATTGTCAATAAATTTCTCATTTTTTTCCATATCGGCCTGCAGGATTTCTTCTGTTTCCTTTGAGGTCGTGACCTCACGCAGCACGGAAACACCCTGGGAATAACGGAACAGATCCATCTGGATCTCTTCGTCATAGGTGAGCAGTTTGAGAAATTCCCATGCCAGCTTTTCCTGTCGGGTATGATTGCTGATCCCCATCAGCAGCGTATTGATCACAGAAGTATTGCCGCCCTGCGTCCCTGCCGGCAGGGTGATGCAGTCCCACTGGAATTTTGTATATTTCTTGATCTTATACGGATAGGTCTTGTAGGTTCTGTATTCCGTAAAGGGAAGGGGCATAAACGCCACATTGCCGCTGTCGAAGTCATCCCTTGTCACCTTCTGCATCTGGTTTAAATCGGTGATCTGTTTGGCAAAGCGCACGGCTTCCGTCACCTTCTCATCATTGAAATAGCTTTCTGTCCCGTTTTCGTCAAACAATCTGGCGCCGTTGGAATAGGCCGCTTCCATCCAGCCATAATTGTAAGTGCCAAACTGATCAATCAGACCGTCCCCGTCCCGGTCCTTTGTCACCTGGCTGCTGATCCGGTACAGATCCTCCCAGGTCCAGTCATTGTCCGGCACTTCCAGCCCTTCCCGGTTTAAAAGTGATTTATTGACAAACATCAGCGTAGGCACGGTCTCGTAGGGAAGCGCATACTGCCTGCCACCATACTGCCCGGCCTGCAGAGCGGTGGAATAATAGCTTTCCTTTGAAAATGCCGGATCTGCCGCTATCAGCGGTTCCAGATCTTTCATGACACCAATCTCCGCAAACTGATTGAAGTCTTCTCCCAACACCATAAAGACATCCGGTTCTCTGCCGCGCAGAAGCTGTATGGAAAACCACTCTGAATAATCCTCTTTGCGGATGCCGCTGTAATAGTGCACTTTGACATTTTTATGTTCCGCTTCAAATTTTTCCACGGCCTTGTCGATAATCACATAACTGTTGGCATTGGCCACATCCCAGTTACTGCCTGCAAAGATACCCACCTCCAGCACCGTGACCTGACGGCTGCGCCAGAATGCTGTCCCTGCCAGCAGCAGAATACAGAACATACCTGCTGCCAGTCCGATTTTCTTTTTTCTGCTCATATATGATCCGGCTTTCTCATGCTGACCCCGGTCTGCACCGCCCATATGGCAAGCTGTGTTCGATCCCGCAGTCCCAGTTTATTCAGTATCGCGCTTAAATAATTGCGGACGGTTCCCTCCGACAGATTCAGATTTCCCGCCACTTCTTTGTTGGAAGCTCCATATTCCACCTGTTCGATAATCTTCCATTCGGTTTTCGTCAGTTCCTTTTCCTGCTGTTCGTCCACCTGTATGGTATAGTCCGCTTTGGCCATCTGTGAAAAAAGCTTTACCACTTTGGTGGCAATATCGGGATTGATCATGGCACGTCCGCTGTATACGGTACGGATGGCTTCCGCCAGTTCATCCATGGAAACCCCTTTCAGCAGATAGCCGCTGGCGCCAAACTTCAGGGCATTATATACATATTCATCATCGTCAAACGTAGTCAGAATGATAATCTTAACTTCCGGATGGTTCTCCTTGATGATCTTTGTACACTGCACCCCGTCCATCTTGGGCATACGGATGTCCATCAGTACCACATCCGGCATCTCTTTGCGGATACAACGGATCACTTCCTGCCCGTCTGCCGCCACATCCGTCACCTGTATGTCCTCTTTTGTATCCAGTACGATCCTAAGACTCTGACGGATCAATTCCTGATCGTCTGCAATCAATACTTTAATCATACTCTTCCCCCCATCTGATCGGTATTCTGGCAATCACACTGAAACCGTCGCCGCTCTGAAATTCCACCGTACCGTTCAACATACCGATGCGTTCCATAATATGTTTCGTACCGAAACCATTCTTCATCTCACCGCAGCCGATACCGTTATCCCGGATAGTCAATACGGCCATATCCTCCTGTCGCTCCATCACAATCCGTACCCGGCTGGCCTTCCCGTGCCGCATGGCATTGGTCAGGCTTTCCTGGATCACCCGGTATATCGCGCTCTCCTCATCCTCGTCAAATTTAAGCGGCCCCATACGACAGTCAAAAAATATCTGCATATCCGTCACCGATTTCATGTCTGTAATCATTTTGGTGATGGAAGACTCCAGTCCCAGCCGTTCCAGTGCATCCGGCTTCAGCTCATTGACGGAACGGCGGATATCCAGAAGACCGTTACGCGCCACGGCGGAAATCCGCTCCAGATGCGCTTTTGCCTCTTTGGGTGAAGACTCCACCATCGTGATACAGGCATCAATGCCCACCGAAATGCCTGTCAGTGTATGCCCCAGCGTATCATGGATCTCTCTGGCCAGACGGTTTCTCTCCTTTGTCTCACCCATCCGCTCCGTGATTTTGGCATATTCCTTCAGCTGGTCATTGGCATTTTCCAGATCTTCATTGGTCTTGCGGATCTCCTCATACAGCATGCTGACCTCGTCGATCGTTCCCCGCTGCTGTTGTATCATCAGGATACAATAAATAATAAACAGTATAATATTCAGGGAATTGAGCAGATTATAACCGCCCACCAGATAACCCTGCACTGACGTATCATAACATGCAAAATAATCATTGATGGAATACAGGCTGAAATTATAGGAAAGCAGTTTGAAATCCGTCAACAGGAAGCTGAAAATGGCCAGACAAATAACCAGATATTTTCCCTTATTTCCTTTTACATAATAGATGACACCGGTAAATACAAGAAGAAAAAGTCCGTTATAATTAAAATTGATAACAAAGACAATCAACATACTGATGGAAAATTCCACTACCAGCGAAACATAGATATTTCTTGTCTGATCCACATAAAACTTTTCCTGCAGGATATAGACTGCCACCAGCAAAATGTAGAGAACCGTCACCACCGCCACATTTTTCCATGGCTGCAAAGGGATGGCCCGGATAGTATCCAGAAATTCTCTGGCTTCATAATTCATACAGATCTGTTCCGTTGTCACAGCAATAAAGACTGTGGAAAAAAATACGGCGATAAAGTTCACGGCGATCATAAATATTCTGATATCACGCAATTTCGGCTGCTGCATAAACAATCTGCTCCTCACTGCCATCCGGCCAGGTCAAACTCATCGATATTATCTCTGGTGATCATCGTGACCGGAACGATCACCAGCTTCTCCACTTCTTTTCCGTCCAGGAAATCATATGCCATGGCAATCGCCTGCTCGGCAATAACCCTGGGCTGCTGCGCGCTGCTGCCCTCCATATATCCCTCCTTGATCATCACCTTGCCGTCCGGCGAACCGTCTATCCCATAGATCAGGATGCCATCCTGCATCTGGTTCATCTGCAATGCCGCCAGTGCCCCCAGGGCAGTCGGGTCATTGCCGCCCAGAACCACGTCAAATTCCCTGCCGACTTCGCCCGAGTCCAAAAGTCCCTCCACCACGTCCATGGATATTTCCAACTCACCCTTGCCATGCAGCCATGCAACCACTTCATATTCTCCGTGTCCCGCGATAGTATCCAGAAAGCCCTTGACCCGGTCGTCGATAGATTTGGTCCCCGGACTGTCGATTATGATGATTCTGGCAGATGCTTTCTTCTTCATCATATCCATCGCACACTGCACACCCGCGTCATAATTGTCGGAAAGAATGGAAAAGGCGGCATACTCGTCATCATACACATTGGTGTCAATGACAAATACCGGAACCCCTGCCTCCTTACAGGCAATCAGCGCCGGTCTGACCGTCTCCCAGTTGACCGGATTCAAAAACAGCCCCGTAATGCCCTCCTCCAGCATATCCAGTATCTGTTCATTCTGCTTCTCCTGGTCCTGTGCCGGATCCCGATAAATCAGAATATCCCCATTGGCTTCCACGATTTCTTCTATCTGCGTATTCATATCCAGAAAATAAGGATTGTTCATCGTCATATATGTGGCGCCAAATTTCTGTTGCTTTCTCACCGGCGCCTCCGCGCTGCCGCAGCCATACAAAATCACTGCCAGCAGAAAACCTGCCAGACAGACCAGATATGCTGATTTTCTGCTCTTCCAATGCCAGTTCATCCTCATCTTCTCCCCACATGTATGAAAAGCACCCGGCATCCATACAGGCAGGATGCCAGGTGTCCGATTCGCAGCAGCCCTTCCTGCTGACCTTGTTCTTGTTTACTTTTTATAATTTGGATTTTTTGTTCCTGATATAGTCTACATAAACCGCCAGCAGAATAACACATCCCTTTACCACATACTGCCAGAAGGAATTGACATTCATCAGGTTCAGTCCGTTATTCAGCACACCGATGATCAGGCCACCGATAATGGTGCCGCCGATCTTGCCGGAACCGCCGGCCATACTCGTACCGCCTACCACAACTGCCGCAATGGCATCCATCTCTGCGCCGTCGCCTGCCGTAGGCTGTCCGGAATACATACGGGAAGCCAGCACGATACCTGCCAGACCTGCCATGATCCCGGAATATGTATGTACCAGGAATTTAACCTTTGCCACACTGATTCCTGAAAATTCTGCCGCCTGCGCATTTCCGCCCACCGCATAGAGATGACGGCCCAGTTTCGTCTTATTCATAATCAGCGCTGTCACAAACAATACCACTGCAAGGATTACCACCGGCGTCGGTACCGGCCCGATGTAGCCTGCGCCGACAAACTGCCACTCCTTGGTCACTACGCGCACCGGAGAACCGCCCGTATACACATAAGCAAGACCTTTGGCAATATTCATGGTCGCCAGTGTCACAATGAAGGGCGGGATGGTCGTGCTGGAAATCACATAACCGTTAAACATACCCACAACCAGACCGACCAGCACACCGCATAAAAGCGCTACCGCCAGCGGCAGATTGTATCTCGATACACAGCCGGCAGCCACACAGCCGGACATGGCAATCACGGAACCTACCGAAAGGTCGATGCCGCCCAGTATGATGACCATCGTCATACCACAGGCCAGATACAGATTCGTGGAAATCTGCCGCAGTACATTAAATACATTTTTCTGGGTCAGAAAGGAACTGCTGGTCAGAGGGTTTACCGCCAGAAAGATGCACATTACCAGAAGTGCCGCAATAATACCCATATTCTCTTTAAAATACACTTTTGCCGCTTTCGAAAATCTCGATCCCGCAGCGCCCTGTGTTGCAACCGCTTTTTCTTCAGCCATAGATGTTATCCTCCTTTATCTCTCTCCTAGTTTGCCGCAAGCTGCATGATAGCTTCCTGTGATACCTCGTCTCTTGACAGGCAGCCTGTAACGACTCCTTCACTCATGACATAAGTACGGTCGCTCATATTGATGATCTCCGGAAGTTCCGAAGAAATCATGATAATGGCCATCCCCTGTTTCACAAGATCATTCATGATCGCATAAATCTCAGATTTCGCCCCGACATCCACACCTCTTGTCGGCTCATCCAATATCAGGATCTTTGGATTGGTAGCCAGCCACCTGCCGATGATTACTTTCTGCTGATTACCGCCGGAAAGATTTCCGATCAGCTGATCCTGGGACGGTGTCTTGGTAGACAGCATATCAATGTATTTTTGTGTAATTTCTTCCTCTTTATCCGCATTCACAAAAATACCTTTGATAAACTCTCCCAGCACCTCTATGGTCGAATTATATTTTATACTCTGTATCTTATAGATACCTTCCTGTTTTCTGTCTTCGGGTACCAGCGCGATTCCATATTTCATTGCTTCAATGGGATTATGTATCTGCACTTTGCTGCCGTCAATCTCGATCTCACCTTTGTAATTCTTTGTCAGGCCAAAGATACACTTCATCACTTCACTCCTGCCTGCTCCCACCAGACCGGCAAATCCCACGATTTCGCCTTTTCTCACCTCAAAGCTGGCATCTTTCGCCATTTTGCCGTCCGAGATATGTTCACATTTCAGGACAACTTCACCCGGCTTCAGAAAATCTCTTGTATAATAATTGGTCAGCTCACGGCCAACCATCAGAGCGATCAGTTCATCTTTATTCGTCTCTTTGACTACTCTGGTAGCAACATATTCCCCGTCCCTCATAACCGTGACTCTGTCGCAGATCTGCTCCAGCTCACTCATCTTATGGGAAATATAAATAATGCCCACCCCTTTGGCAGTCAGACTTCTCATTGTTTCAAACAGAGAATCCACTTCCTTGTCAGAAATCGAAGAAGTCGGCTCATCCATAACCAGGATCTTGGAATCGAAGGAGATGGCCTTTACGATCTCCACCATCTGCTGCTGTGCGATCGTCAGGCTTCCCACCAGAGTGTCCGCAGAAATATTCATGCCATTGGCATCCAGCAGAGCCTGTGCATCTTCCGTCATCTTTCTTGAATCCACAAGTCTGCCCTTCATCGGCTCTCTGCCAAGGAAAATATTTTCCGCTACTGTCATATAAGGAACCAGCACCAGCTCCTGATGAATGATTGCAACACCGTTCTCATGCGCCGCTTTTACACTGTCGATCGTTACCTTTTTTCCTTCAATGAAGATTTCTCCTTCTTCGGCAATATAAATACCGCCAAGAACCTTGATCAATGTTGACTTGCCCGCGCCATTCTCCCCAAGGAGCGCATGCACTTCTCCTGCCTTTACCGTGAGGCTTACATCATTCAAAGCAAGCACACCGGGAAACCGCTTATGAATCCCTTTCATTTCCAGTAAGATTTCTCCTGCCAAGCCCTATCACCTTCCTTTATCTGTCATTGCCGCCTGTGTACCTGCCACACAGGCGCCGGATTTTACTGCCGTAACCCTCGTTACGATCCTGAAAAACCGGATATCACCTTATTTCTTCCCGAAAAATAATAGGCCACATAGATGCTTGCATTTATATGGCCTATTGATTCCCGCGGGCAGCGAGCCAAATGACTGCCTGCAGACATTTGATGACCGCCGCGGAGGTCAAAGCCCCGCAGCTTGCTGCGCCGCAAGTCTGATGCTTCGTCAGCTTGCTGCGGGGTCTTTGACTTCAGGTTTGCTTATTAACGATTGCTTCGCGCGGGTGGTGCAGAATTGCTCTGCAAATCCGCTTTACTGCCATCCGTCTGTGCCGTAATCTGCTACATTGTCTGCTGTGATCAGGAAAGTCTCAACAGGATATCTCTCGTCTACTGCTTCGCCGTTCTTGAATGCATACATAATCTCTACAGATTTCTTGGCGATGCTGATCGGAGACTGTGCGCCGGTACCTTCGATCAGAGATTCACCGGAAGCCAGCTCTGCCTTGATGTCAGGAGAACCGTCAACGCCATAAATCTTGCAGTCTGTCAGGCCTGCTGCATTTGCTGCTGCCAGAGCGCCCAGAGCGGTAGGATCATTGCCGCCGAAGATTGCAACGACATCGCCATGTGCCTGAAGAAGGTCTTCTGCAATGCCCATAGCCTCTTCCAGGTTGCCTTTTGCATCCTGCTGTGCAACGATTTCAAAACCTTTGCCTTCGATCGCATCCAAAAAGCCGTTCGTTCTGTCTACCACGGAGTTCATGGTCGGAGAATCCAGTACGATGATCGGGCCGCCGTCAGGACATTTTGCAACGAGGTCTTCACCGCATACCTTACCTGCATTGTAGTTATCGGAACCTGCATAAGAAGTTACATAACTCATATCTGCAACTTCCGTATCAAAGTTGATGATCGGTACTCCTGCTTCTTTGAGCATATCCAGAGCGGGAAGAATGCCTTCCGCCTCCGCCGGATTTAAGAAAATTCCGTCCAGATCCTGAGAAATCATATCTTCGATACCGCTGATCTGACGGGTTACATCATTTGCCGGATCAAAAGATATCAGCGTATCGCCGTTTGCTTCCACTTCCTCACGGATTGTCTGCTCCAGAATTACAAAAAACGGATTGGAGCCGTCCATACAGGTATAACCAAATTTGTAGCCGCCTTCCGGTCTCTCACCTGCCGCAGCCTCTGCTTCCGCTACCGCATCCTCTGCTACTTCTGCGGCTGCGTCAGCATCCGCCGGTGCCGCATCAGCCGGTGTCTCTGCCGGAGCTGCTGCCTGTTCTCCCTGTCCGCCGCAGCCTACCAGCATGGAAACTGCCATTGCAGTACAGAGAAATGCACTCAGTACTTTTTTCTTCATTCTTTTTTCCTCCCTTAAAAGATTTGTTTTAGTACATGTTTATTATAACCTCTGCCTCCCCCCTCACGCACCTGCCTTATGTAACAACTTTTATATGACATTTGTCATTTTTTTAGGCAAAAGATATGACAAATGTTATTTTTTACATAGAACACCGGAAAATCCTGGTATGTTTTATGCAGTTTGCTGCACGTGTGCATAAGGTTTCTAAACGCCCTCTTTAATTTATGGTGATGGAAATCTGATTGCATGGGCGTTTAGTAACAGTATGTGACCGAAACCGACACATCGAAAGAAAAGACGGTTGCCAGCCTTTTGCAGCCCGCAACCGCCTTTTTTACCAGTTAATTTCACTGTCTTTTACATACTCCCCACTATCTATCCTCTGCTCCGCCGCTTCCAGCTGATTCCGCTCTTCCGGCGTCAGCTTTGTGAAATCCGGGTCCCAAGCAAGCACCAGCCGCTTGATAAGCTGGCTTGCAAGTTCCTGTTCGCTCTCCGGCAGCATTTCCAACATCCTAACCGATTCCTGAACAACCTGTGTCATGCTCTCAACCTCCATCCTATTTATATATATCTCCGCGGCTCCCGATCTCCATAACAATCAGTATTTCCACTTCTCTGTCCTGCGTATACCGATAAATCACACGGTATTTCCCAACCCTTAAACGGTATCTGCCGGCTTTACAGCCCTGCATAGGTCTTATATCACCTTTGGGCGGCTTCTGGGTCAGCCCTTTAATTGCGTCCCTTATGGAAACCCTTAGTTTCTGTGGAAGCCCCTGCAAATACTTGACCGCCGCTTTATCATACCTGATTTCCATATGCGCCACTACCTCCTTTTCCTATGATTTTATCATATACTTACGGAAGTATAATCCCGAGTATTTTGGGCTAAAAAATGCATTCCTCTGAGAAGCGTCATTTCCGCCCTATCATAATGTTTATCCCTCTGCCTGCTGCTCTGCCATCTGTTTTTATCTCTTTGTGCTTTGTACGCACCATTATACTAGGAACAAGGATACGGTGCAACCCCTTTTACAGAGTTACACCGTACCCTACATAAAAGCATCCTTAATCAGCTCTTTCCGCCCTTCTTGGACACCACATCGAAGATAACTGCTGCCAGAAGAACCAGACCTTTTACGACTCTCTGATAGTTGGCATCCACACCCATGATACTCATACCCAGGTTGATGACACCCATCAGTACCGCACCTACGATAACGCCCGGAACCGTGCCCACACCGCCGTATGCGGAAGCGCCGCCGATAAAGCAGGAACCGATGGCATCCATCTCATAGTTCTGTCCATAAGTAGGCTGTGCGCTCGTCATACGCGCGATGGTCAGCATACCTGCCAGTGCGGCCAGAAAGCCCATATTCGTATAGGCAATAAAGTAAACGCGCTCAGTATTGATACCGGACAGCTTGGTGGCTTTTTCGTTGCCGCCCACTGCGTAGAAATAACGTCCTGTCGTTGTCTTGGAGGTGATATAACCATAGATAAATACCACTACCATCACCCAGATCAGCGCCGTCGGGATCCCCTTATACTGCGCCAGCTTATAAGTAAGGGCAAGAATTACCAGACAGATAACAACCAGTTTGCCAATGGCAGAGCCTGCGGATTCCATCTCGTATCCTTTTTTCGCCCTGGCCATACGGCCTTTCAGAATAACGATCACATAAATGGCACAGGCAATCACACCCATAATCATGCAGGTGATGTTCAGTCCCTCGCCGCCGCCAAAGAAATCAGGGATATAGCAGTCAGCGCCGCCGCCGAACAGTTTGACAAAAAACTCATTGGTAATGGACACTGTCATACCCTGCAGCACCACATTACTCAGACCACGGAACACCAGCATACCGGAAAGTGTGGTGATAAAGGGAGGTACATGCACATAGGCGATCCAGAAAGCCTGCCATGCGCCGATAGCCGTACCGACAAGTACCATGACCAGAATGGACAGCCATACATTCATGCCTTTGTTTTCCATCAGCGTCGCGCCTACGGCGCCTACGAAACAGACCACGGAACCCACGGAAAGGTCGATATTACCACCGGTCAGAATGCATAACAGCATGCCGGTCGCAAGTACAAACACATAGGCATTCTGGGCGATCAGATTACTCACATTCTGGGGAAGGAGTATCTTGCCGCCGGTCCGCCAGGTAAAAAAGAGTGTGACCAATATCAAAGCTATGATCATAGTATATTTTTTGACGCCTTCCAAAACTTTTGTTTTATCCATCGTTTACGCTCCTTTATTGCTAGATTTTAAGATATACGACATGATCACTTCCTGGGATGCTTCGCTTCTGTCAAGCTCGCCCACGATCCTGCCCTCATTCATCACATAGATACGGTCACACATCCCCAATACTTCCGGAAGTTCGGAGGAAATCACGATCACCGATTTTCCCTCTGCCACCAGCTGATTGATGATGCAATAAATCTCATATTTCGCGCCTACGTCAATACCGCGGGTAGGCTCATCCAGTATGAGCACATCCGGATCCGCAAACATCCACTTGGCCAGCAGCACCTTCTGCTGATTGCCGCCGCTTAAATTTCCCACGTTCTGTTCCACCGTAGGACATTTCGTATGTAATTTCTCCTTATAATCCACGGCAACACCGTACTCTTTGTCTTTGTCAATTACCGTATGGGTGCTGACCGCGTCAAGATTAGCCATGGTCGTATTAATCTTGATGGGATTGGACAGGATCAGTCCATTGCCTTTCCGGTCTTCCGTCACATATGCCAGTTTGTTTTTAATGGCATCCCTTACATTATGCAGGTGGACCTCCCTGCCGTCAAGAAAGAGCTGACCGCTGATATTGGTGCCATAGCTTTTGCCGAATATACTCATGGCAAGCTCTGTCCTGCCTGCGCCCATCAGACCGGAGATCCCCACAACCTCGCCCCGTCTGACGTTAATGCTGACATCATCCACCACTTTTCTTTCTGTGTAAAGAGGATGATATACGGTCCAGTTTTTCACTTCCATCAGGACGTCGCCGATTTTCTGATCTTTCCGTTTCGGGAAACGGTCTGTCAGGTCACGTCCCACCATACCCTTGATGATACGGTCTTCCGTAATCTCATCGGTCTTTTTATCCATCGTCTCAATCGTGGAGCCGTCACGGATTACGGTAATTTTATCTGCCACATAAGAAACCTCATTCAATTTATGAGATATTATGATCGAAGTCATGCCTTCCTTTTTAAACTGAAGCATCAGATCCAGGAGCGCCTGAGAATCCGACTCATTCAGGGAAGCGGTAGGCTCATCCAGGATCAGCAGTCTGGCATGCTTTGCCAGTGCCTTCGCGATCTCCACCAGCTGCTGTTTGCCTACGCCGATATCTTTGATCAGTGTTCTGGAAGATTCTTTCAGTCCCACTGTCCGGAGCAGTTCGTCCGCCTTGCCATATGTTTCATTCCAGTCCAGTGCATATTTATGTCCCCGCTCATTTCCCAGAAACATATTTTCGCCAATCGTCATATAAGGGATCAGAGCCAGCTCCTGATGGATGATAACGATTCCTTTTTCCTCGCTGTCCTTGATCTTATTAAATTTACAGACTTCCCCGTCATAGATGATATCACCCTCATAGGAACCATACGGATAGATACCGCTCAGTACATTCATCAGCGTGGATTTCCCCGCGCCGTTTTCTCCTACCAGTGCGTGGATCTCTCCCTCCTCAACCTTCAGGTTTACATTATCAAGAGCTTTTACGCCGGGGAATGTCTTGGTGATATTTTTCATTTCCAGTAATATTTTCGCCAACTGTATCCCTCCCACATATGTATATAGTTTTTGCCGCCGGTCATAGATACCGGTCTTCTTACTAAACAGGCGGGAGCCTTTCTCCCGCCTGCCAATACCATATTCTGTTTCAAATCAAAGATCTTACTGTAAATCTGCCTCTGTATAGTATCCGGAGTCGATGAGCAGCTCTTTGTAGTTGTTCACGTCTGCGAATACGGGCTCGCAAAGGTAAGAAGGAATTACGCCTGTACCATTGTCATAGCTTTCGGTATCATTAACAGGTGCCTCGCCGCCCTTCATGATAGCGTCTACCATCTTAACAACCTGAGTTGCCAGATCACGGGTATCTTTGAATACGGACATGGACTGCTTTCCTGCGATCATGTTCTTCACGCTGGCAATATCACAGTCCTGACCTGTCAGCACGGGATACTCGCCGGTGTAGTTAGCTGCCAGAGAGTTTGCCACGCCGAGTGCCGTAGAGTCATTGGATGCCAGTACAGCGTCAAGGTTTGTGCCGTCAGAGTAGTTGGATGCGATGATCGCGTCAAATCTGGACTGTGCCGCTTCTGTTGCCCAGTTAGCCGTTGCACATTCTTCGAAGGAAGTCTGGCCGGATTTTACAACCAGTTTGCCGGAATCAATGTAAGGCTGCAGAACATCCATTGCGCCGCCGAAGAAGAATCTTGCGTTGTTGTCGCCCGGGTCACCTGTGATCAGCTCGATATTGAAAGGTCCCTCTGCATTCTCGAGGTCAAGCGCGTCTCTGATATATTCGCCCTGAACCGTACCTACCATGTAGTTATCGAACGTTGCATAATAGGATACCGCGTCGGAGTTCATAATCAGACGGTCATAAGCGATAACCGGAACGCCTGCTTCCTTTGCCTGCGCCAGAACCGTACCAAGGGAATCACCGTCGATGGATGCGACAACCAGCAGCTTGCAGCCGTTGGAGATCATATTCTCGATCTGAGAAACCTGGGTCTGGATATCATTGCTTGCATACTGTAAGTCAACTTCATAGCCGGCTTCTTTGAGCTGTGCTTCCATGTTGGAACCATCCTGATTCCATCTCTGCAAATCCTTGGTAGGCATTGCCACACCGATCAGCCCGCCTTCACCGCCTGCTGCCGGAGCTGCTGCTTCCGCATCTTCTCCGCCTTCCGCAGGCGCCGCGTCCTCTGCCGGAGCTTCGCTTTCCGCAGGTGCGGGTGTCTCTCCCGGAGTCTGGGCACTGTCATTGCCGCCGCAGCCTACCAGCATGGTAGCAACCATCGCTACGCTTAAAAGAGCCGTTAAAACTTTTCTTTTCATGTTACTGTTTCCTCCCTGTAAAATTTTGTAACTCTTGGCTACATCTAAAATATATCACAAAAAGAATAGTAAATGTTTGCGATTTTCTGTATATTTTTAACCCGGATTTTACATAATAAGCGGCGTGCTAGCATTTTTTTGTGTTGCCTGCGCCAGACGCCGCAAATTAGTCCTGTTATTCACTTTCCACGTGCCCCTCCGGCATGTTCAGGTACACATCCTCTTTGAGGTGAAAACCGCTGCCTATAATCACCTCATCCATATTATACCGGTAGACACTCACCGGCTCCAGCGCCACATAAGGCACCAGATAGCTGCCGTCGTCAATGGTCTCCTGTGTTTCCACTTCCCTTCCCTCTCCCAGGGCGATGGCACACTGAGCCGCCTCCCTGGCCAGCTTTTCCACCGGCTTGTAAACCGTCATAATCTGGGTCCCCTGCACGATACGCTGACAGGCCGCCAGATCCGCGTCCTGTCCCACCACCCCCATCTTGCCGGCCAGCCGTTTTTCCGCCAGCGCACGCACGACTGCCGTGGCGATGTCATCATTGCCGCACATAATGGCATCCGCACGCTCCACCATGTCCATATGCTCATAAATGTATTCTGCCCCCAGCTCCGCTTTCCAGCCGTCCGCATGCATCCTGTCCAGGACTTCGATGTGATTTTCCCGCATTACTTTTATAAAGCCCCGTTCCACCAGGGACACATTGTTATCCGCTAAAGGCCCGCCAAGCATCAGCACACTCCCAACATCCATACCACTGCTGACAATTCCCCGGCCCATCATCTCTCCCACCGCCTCATTATCGAAAGAAATATACAGATCGACATCACTGTTCTTAATCAGGCGGTCATAAGCGATAATTTTGATTCCCGCGTCCCTGGCCCGCCGCACCACATCGCCAAGGGTATCGGAATCAATACAGATAATAACAATCACATCCATCTCTTTGTCAATAAAGTACTCGATCTGAGCAATCTGTTCCTCAATGCTGCCATTGGCATTCTGTACATTGACTTCCGCCCCCATCTCCTTGGCCGTAGAGACAAATACGTCCCGGTCGCGCTGCCAGCGCTCGATCACAAAAGAATCAAAGCTCATCCCGATCTGCAGCTTATCCTCCGCCTCTCCCTCTTCCTGCGCAGTCCCCTCCTGGCTTTTGGCACAGCCGCCCAGAAGCAGCAGGACAAAGAGCAGGCAGGCATATATCTTCCATCGCTTCATTCTATTTCTTCTCCTTGTACTCGGTCGGTGTCACTCCCGCATGTTTCTTAAAGATACGGCTGAAATAATTGGGATCACCGTAGCCGACCTCACCGCAGATCTCCTTCATGGACATATCGCTGGAAAGCAGCAGCTCTCTTGCCCTCCCAATACGGATATCCGTCACATATTCGACAAAATTGCGTCCGGTTTCTTCCTTGAATATTTTGCTGAAATAATACGGACTGATATCCACGGTGCGGGAAACCTCATCCAGAGAAAGATCTTTGTTGCGGTAATGGCTGTCAATATAGGCTCTGGCTTTTTCCACGATGCTGCCGGACGGAGACTCCTTTTTGACCGCCACATTGCGACAGGCATTTTCCATCTTTTCCGAAAACCAGGCCCGCACCTCTTCCAGACTCTGCAGCTCCATCAGCGTGGGCAGATAGTCCTGCCGGCTCCGGAAATGGTAAAAGCCGCCGCCGCTCTCATAAGAAATACGTTCCGCCCGTAGTACAAATTCCAGACTCTTCAGTTTGATATCCATCATATAAGCGCCATAGCTTTCTTCCATCCAGTCAAAGAAACGTCCGGCCTCTGCCACCACGCCTTTTACATCGCCCTTTTCCGTCAGTTCAAACAGCATTTTCTCCGTTTCTCTGGGATAATTTTCTTCATACAGGATACCTACCGGCGCATCGTCCACATGAGCCACCCGGCTCGTCGACTGCACAAGGGCATTGAGCGCTTCATTATAAGACTCTGCCACCTCGTGCATCTGCTTGACGGACCCGATCCCCACCCGAAACGCCACATCCGTCCGTGCCTTCAGCTTCCGCGCCAGTTCCCGCGCTTTCTCGATCAGCAGGATTCTTTCATTATATTCCATCTTCGCTTCCCGGCAGGGGATCAGTACGGCAATCTTGTTGGCCATCACCGCCCCCATAATGCCCGGCAGGTATTCATCCGTCACTTCCCGAATCTCCTTGTAGGCATTCTGCACACGGATGCTGGCGCCCACTGCGTTCGTCATATGATTGCCCTCCTGTGTCTCCCCACACACAAGCGCCGCCATATAGGCATAATCCTCCCGGATGCCCAGCAAATTTTTGAAATTTTCGATGTCCTCCTGAAAGTATTCGTGATACAGCAGGTTCTGGATCAGGCCGTTTTCAATGATGGGGATAACTGTCTCCATCTTTTCCCGGATCAGCAGATCCTGACTGCGCTTCTCTCTGTCCCGGTCGATCATGGCCATGGCCCGCCGCAGTACCTGCACGATTTTTTCCCTTCCGACAGGCTTGTTTAAATACTCCAGCACACCCAGATTGATGGCCTCCTTGGCGTAATCAAATTTATCGTAAGCCGACATAATGATAAAAACCGTATGGGAATTGGCCTCTCTGATCTCACGCATGGCGTCAATACCGTTGATGCCCGGCATCTGAATGTCCATCACCGCGATATCCGGCCGGAAGTTCTCCGCCAGTTCGATGACACTCCTGCCGGTCTTGGCAAATTCCACAATGCAGTCTGCGGCAAATTCCTTTTCTATAATAAATTTCAGAGAATCTATTACGATCCCTTCGTCATCCGCCAGCATGATTTTATACATCTTCGTACTCCCCTTCCCTGACAGGAATATAGATCAGCACTTCTGTCCCTTTGTTCTCCCCCTCGCTGAGAATGGAAATCACATCGGTTTCATTTAAAAACAGACGCAGACGTCCGATCACATTGTCCAGGCCGATCCCATTGGAATCCGCGGACAGTTCTGCCGGCCTCAGACGGCTGTTTAAAATCTTTTCAATCTTGTCCTCAGAGATACCGATGCCGTTATCTTTGACACTGATGCAAACCGCATCATTCATCCGATAGACCGACAGGCAGATTTCACCCTCCCAGTCGATATTGCGGATCCCATAGTTGACGCTGTTTTCCACGATAGGCTGGAGAATCATGCTCGGGACCTGTACATCCAAAAGGCTCTCATCCACTTCCTTTCTGAAATGGATGTCGCCGGAGAACCGTACATTGAGAATATAGATATAGGTATCCACAAGCGCGATCTCCTGCCGCAGAGACACAGTCTCATTATTCTTCTTGACATTATAGCGGAAAAAATCCGCCACGTTCTGGACATAACGATAGGTCCGCTCCGCACCTTCCATCATGGCAAGCTGCGCGCCCGCATTTAGCGTATTGAACAGAAAATGGGGATTGATCTGCGCCTGCAGATATTTGATCTGCGCATCCTTCAGATGCGTCTCCATCATCAGTTCCTTTTCCTTCATGGTATTTTCCGTCTCCATGCTCTTTCTGAGCCTGTCAATATAATCCCGGATACTGACGACCATGGAGTTAAAGGCCTTGCTCACCACGCCCACCTCATCCTCTGTCGTCACCGGCAGCAGCGCCACATCCAGATTGCCTCTGGCCACCTGATCCGCCGTGCCTGCCAGCCGCTGCAGCGGACTGGTGATGGTGCCTGTCAGCAGAATGATCAGCAGCAGATTACAGACACCCACCAGCAGCAGCGCCGCCACATTGATCCATTCCAGATAGTGCATGGATATGGACAGTGCCTGATAACTTCCGGAATTGATACGGAACTGTTCATTATTCAGGCTGTAAATATAAGTACTGATATATCCATAGATCTCCGTGGCCTTTTCATAACGGGCCTTAACTTTTTCCACATTGCCGCCCCGCTTGGCGTCGATCGTCTGCCCGGTCAGTTCCAGATATTCTTCTGACATATGCCGTATATTTCTTTCCATCAGCATCAGATCATTGCCGTATATCTGATCGTTCAGCCCGGATACAAGCTGCGAATAATCCTGTTCATTGCGGTAATAATCTTCCATGGCATCGCTCGTCCTCGTGTTCAGATAATCAGTCATACTGGTCTGTACCCGAAGAAGCGTGTCCGCCAGTTCGTTGAGGCTGATATTGCTCACATAGACTTCATCCAGGCGATTGATCATATGATTGACATTGGCATACATAAACAGGTTGATGAGCAGCAGGATCATCGTCGTGGTAACAAATACCAGCATCATTTTGTTACGGATGGAATGTTTACGGATTTTCTTCACTTTCTCTGCCTCCCAGATACGCTCCTACATTCTCCGTGGTAATCAGACTGGTGCCCACGCTGAAATATTCGCTGACATATCCGTTTTTTCGGTATTCATCCAGGGCCGCCACACAGCTGCTGCCCATTTCCCGGGTATCAATGGAAATGGTGGCGCGCACCACATTGCGCTCAATGGCGCGCAGAATGGTTTCCGAATCATAATATCCGATGATGTCAATCAGTCCTACCTTATTATAATCCACCACCGCCTGATAGGCACAGGATGTCGATATCTCATCCAGGCAGATAATGACATCCGGCAGTGCTTCTTCCATAAAAATGTCGCGGATGGATTCTTCCGCGTCAAAGGCACCCTGATTTTCCACGGCAGCGGCCCGCACCGAAATACCGTGCTCTCCCTCCTGCGCCAGCGTCTCCTGAATACCGGAAAAAATAATATTCTGGCTGGTATCCCGCGCCTCTGCGCTCATCAGTACAAGAATGTCCTCCACTTTCCTGTCACGGATGGCAAGTACCTGTCTGCCATATTCTCTGCCCAGGTTGTAATAACTCACGCCTACAAAACTTCTGCGGTTTCCCTGACTGTCATCCTCCAGCACAGTCACCACGGGAATCTCCCTTTCCCAGGCCTCCCGCAGACACTCTGCCGTAGCCTCAGACTCATCGGCCTCCAGAATGATCCCATCCACCCCCGATGCGATGGCAATATGCAGCAGCTCCTCTTTGGAGTAACCGGTGCTCAGATTCCTGCCGATCATCTCCACGCAGGCCCCCTTTTCCATCCCTTCTCTGCGGGCACTCTCATAGACAGACTGCCAGAACGCGGAATCATCATCCGATGTGATCATTACATAATAATCTTCATAACGCTCATACCCCGTATCCTCCAAAAGTCTCGTATTGCGCAGCATATTCTCTCTGAAAACCACCATACTTCCAAGAGTAATCAGTAAAATGGCAGCCACACAGCCGAGACAGCCGATAAAAACCGCCCTGCTGCCATGGCCGCCGGGCGCCTGTCCTGTCTTTTTTCCGCCGCTGTCATCCATCATATTTCCCTTAATCCTTTTTCCTCTCTCTCGTTTTACCGGCGGCCCGTTCTTCCGCCTCCTCTCCCATACTGTCGATCACTTTTTCGATCAGCAGCTTCTTCACGTAGACATCAAAGCTGAGATAACAGATAAAAGCAAATTTCCGCAGAAAGTCCCTCTGCCCCTCCGGCACATCCTGAAAAGAACCCTCGGCATTTTTATATTTCCTGTAAACATCCTTTTTCAGATGCTCCACCTGCTCTTCCTGCAGACTGAACACTTCCCGATAGATCGACTCTAAGTCCACCCGGCCCTTCGCCTTTTCTCCGGCGCCAAAATACTGCTGTGTGATGGGCCGCAGAAGTGTCTGAATGTCCGTGATGGACAAAATATTCTTATAATAATAAATAAAAATGAGAAGCAGCATATGCTCCTTGGAATATTTCTTTTTTATGGGAGGGGGAAGCAGATTGTTCTTGGCATAATTATTAATCATGGTCTTGGTCAGTATCTTGTCATGCTCCGGATCCCGGGTCGTATTTTTCAGCTTCTCATCCATAAAAGTCGTCACCTGATCCATATAGAGATCAATATCCGGGATATCCTCCGTCCTGATAAACCCGATCCGGTCAAAACTGGCCATTATGCTGTTCAAAAGATCTTTCGTATCCAGTGTCATAGACTGCACCCCTTTCTCACGGAACCACTGATGCAATCAGCGTTTCCTCAGACATAGTATATAGTTTTTGGAACTACATGACAAGGGATTTTTGGTTTTTCCGGTCTTTACTTCAAAACTTTAATATGTTAAAATATAAAGAATCGCCCATTCTCTTTGCATCTGATAAGGAGGAATCTATGAACAGAACAATCAAGACAGAAGCGGTGGATCATTTATTTGACGGTATCCTGCACTTACATTCAAAGGAAGAATGTTACAGCTTTTTTGAAGATCTCTGTACAGTCAATGAGCTGCTCTCTCTCTCCCAGCGCTTTGAGGTTGCCGCCATGCTGCGCGAACACAGAACCTATCTGGATATCGCGGAAAAAACAGGGGCTTCCACCGCTACCATCAGCCGGGTCAATCGTTCCCTGAATTATGGCAACGGCGGTTACGACCTGGTCTTTGGCCGACAACATGAGGAGAATTCCTGAACCCATAAAAGTCAAAAAGAATCCTGCCTGGCAGGATTCTTTTTGTATGTCGTCATTGCAGTTTCCTATGTATCTATTCTCCGGCAGCCCGTCCGTCATCTGCGGATTTTATCTCATCCGCGGTTCTGCTTCTGACCGCCTTGGGATATTCCCCGGGATCCGCCGCCTTTGCTCTCGGTGTCCTGCGGTACTCCTGGCTGCTCTGTTCAGCAGCCTTTAAAGGAGCAGGAGCCGGGGTCTGAGCCGTTTCCGGTTCGGGCCGTGCAGGTGCATGATCACCCATAAAGCACTGCCCGAAGAATACCGCGTTCTCATCCACAACCAGCTTTTTCGTATGCAGGTTACCGGTCACTTTTCCGGTAGCGGAAATCGTAATCTTATCCGTTGCAACCAGATCGCCTTCCACCGTACCGCCTATCATAATGGTAGCCGCCTGGACATTGCCCACGATCTTTCCGGTGAGTCCCAGTACCAGCACGGTGTCAATCTTTACGTCCCCTTTGATCAGCCCATCCACTCTCGTGGTCTCCTTGGCCTGCAGCGTACCTTCAAATACGGCATCCTGCCCGATAATACTTTTGATTTTTGAAAACTGATTGTCATTGTTTTCTTTCTTTTTTAACATAGTTCCCCTCCTAACCGTATACTTCCAACAGATCCAGCGGATCTATCAACGTACCTTCCTGCGTTATCTGATAACCGAACTTCTGATCCGGAGACTGCATCTCATACAGGGTGGTGCCGGACTGCACTTCCTGCCCCTGCGTCACCGCCGGTTCGGAAGCCGATCTGTAAATAGACATATAACCATTCTGATGGTCTATCGTAATCCTGTGCCCATAGAGCGAATCATCCTCTACCAAAGCCACAACACCCTCTGCCGATGCAATCACCTTTGTCCCCGCCGATGC
>CAJULA010000006.1:0-64771 GCA_910587155.1 uncultured Lachnospiraceae bacterium | reverse complement strand
CTACCAAAGCCACAACACCCTCTGCCGATGCAATCACCTTTGTCCCCGCCGATGCGGAAAAAACAACGATCGGATCTGTCTCTGCCATAATCTGTGCATCCAGTCCGCCGTCTTCCCCTTCCGTATCCTCCTCTCCTCCTGTCTCTGCCGTCATCTCAGAGCTCTTTAATATCACTGCAGCTCCTGCAAGCGGAAAATCATTGGGGATTTTTCTGGCATCCTCTTCTTCCTTCTGTGCTTTCTGCATCTCTGCGTTCTGTGTTACCGTATCACTTAAAATAGCAACTTTGTCAGACAATTCTGTGTTATCTGTCGTGAGTTTCTGATTCTGCCGGGTCAGTTCTTCTATCTGTGCCTCCAGTTCGGCTTCCCGGGAAGTAACCTTATCAAGCGCCGACCAGTGATACACTGCCACCCCCACCGAAGCCGTCAGGATTATGGCGATCAGGCAGAGAATCGCTGTCAGCAGTCCCTGTTTCAGATAGAAAGGATGTGTACCTCCGTATGGCGAGTCAGAAACTATCATAACCGTATAACTCACTCTTTTCTTATGCTTTCCGGATTCCACTCATTTTCACCTCCGTCCCCATGATTCTAACATACATTTTGTGATTTGTAAAATTTTTATGACAGATTGTCTATTTTCCGCTATATCCCGTAAGGAAAAAATCGTCCTTTACTTTTTCAGTCTGATATGCTATTCTAGTTGTGTTGCAACGCGATAATCTATTTTTTGGAGGTATCCTAGATGAACAGAGGTACGGTAAAATGGTTCAACAACCAAAAAGGTTACGGGTTCATTTCTGATGAGCAGGGGAATGACGTATTCGTACACTACACAGGATTAAACATGGACGGCTTCAAGTCACTTGAAGAAGGTGCATCTGTTGAGTTCGAAGTAGTAAACGGCGAAAAAGGCCCTCAGGCAGTGAATGTAACCAAGTTATAAGAGGATTCTTGTAACACACTCTATAATCGGTTTTTCAGTGTGCCTTTTCTTATATAAATTGACCGGCAAATTCATTTTATTTTAGAAAATCGCAATCTTGTTTTAACGATTATAAGAAGAACCAGTCTCACCGGCTGGTTCTTCTTTTATAAAAGCAGTGATAAATCAGCACCCCCCCCGGATATGGATTTCGGGAACATGGGTGCGCAGCGGATCATCGGAGGAATTATGAAAAAAAGACTGATAGCATGTATGATCGCCGCGGCCATCTGCACCTCTCTGACAGCCTGCGGCAGCCAGAAAGAACAGACAACGCCGCCGGAAGATACAACAATTACCCAGGATGCACCGACCGGCGCAGACAATACGCCGGCCGGTGATGACAGCGCCCCGACAACAGATCAGCAGACGCCGCAGACACCGGCTACCCCGCTGGAAGGAGTCGGCGGCGATGCAGCGCCTGAAACCGAAGCGGCAGGCGAAGAGCTCACCGATGATTCGATCGGTCCGGTCGTTTTCACCCCCAACGAGCGAGGCTATTCCCTGGTCTACGGCAGCAATGTGCTCCACGCGTATTTCAAACGGCTGCATGTGATACCCGGTGACGGGAAAATGACAGTCCGGCGCATGTCCGATGATACTGTCGTGGAAGAGATCAATCTGAAGGACACAGAGAAATGTCAGATTGCCGAACCGGACTCCACATTCAGTCTGGTGGGATGGGAGAACGGGACGCATCTGACCATCCGCTTATCCGAAGTTCCCGCCAGCGGAGAATCCTACTATGTGAATCTGGAAGACGGGGCTTTCACTTCCGGCGACGGTGCGATCCGCTCCAAAGCAATCATTGATTCGACCTCCTGGAGCTTTGGTGTGGCACCTTATGGGATTATACCCGCTCTGCCGGACGGTTCCGACGTACTGGTAGGCGATGTACTGTCTGCGGATATCCTCGTACGGCAGCCCGCAGTCCTTGCCAAAATAGAAAATTACGATGAAAACAGAGTCCGTTTTAACGACAAAGAATTCAAACAGGATGCCAAACTGGAAATCAAGATCTATCAGATCGGCGAGGATCCTTTCACCGTCACGTTCTTCGACGATGATGACAATCCGCTTGGAAGCATCACACTTTCCTACACGGCTTCCATGCCGCCGCAGCCGGAAGAAGAAGCGCCTAAAAAATCCATTACAAATCTGTAGGCACACTCTCCGCCGCCTGCCGTGTTTCCCGCAGCACCTGCTCCAGCTTCATGCTGCCGCCAAACAGATCAAGGGCACTGCCGATGGTTACATCCACCCGGCCGTGTCCTTCTTTTTTTAAAAGTTTCAAATCCTCTTCCTTGTGGACACCGCCCGCATAAGTCACCGGAATCGGACAGTAATTGCCCAGAAGCCGTACCAGTTCCGTCTCAATTCCTTGTGCCTTTCCTTCCACATCCACCGCATGAATCAGAAATTCACTGCAATAATCGGCAAAAAATGCCAGCGTCTTTTCGTCTATTACAACATCCGTATCATTCTGCCATCTGTCGGTTACAATATAATATTGTCCTTCTTTTTTCCGGCAGCTCAGATCGAGAACCAGATGTTCTTTTCCGGTCTCACAACACAGCTTGTCCAGATTTTCATATGCGATCCGTCCGTTTTGAAACACATAAGAAGTGACGATCACATGGGATGCACCCGCTTCCAGATACAGGGCCGCATTATCTGCACGGATTCCGCCGCCTGCCTGCAGTCCTCCCGGCCAGGCAGCCAGCGCAGCCAGCGCCTGTCTGCGGGTATCCTCAAAATAAGGGCTGTCTTCCCCATTCAGTAAAATCACATGCCCGCCCCCAAGTCCCATCTGCCGGTAAAGCGCTGCAAACCATGCGGCATCCTGCACGGCGATAAAATTCTCTCTGGCATAGTCCCCGGCATCCCGCAGACTGGATCCGATAATCTGTTTCACTTTTCCGTTATGAATATCTATACATGGCCGAAATTTCATTGTTTCAAAGATACCTCCTTTATAAATTTTTCAGGGAATCTGAATAAAACCCGCTAAATAACACATACTACGCGCAAAGAGTTCTCTGCGGACTCTCCGCGCGCAAGCGGTGCCGTACTGCGGCTGATCATCTGACCGCTGGCTGCGCATCATGTAAAAGAAAAGGAGCGAGATTATGAAAAAGTATGCAAGAATGCTGTCCCTTTCTCTGATTCTTGTTATGCTCTGTGCAGCACTCACTGCCTGCGGCAGCAAGAACAACAATGAAACCGGGACAACAGAAGGTACGGAAAGTACCACTGGCAATGACACAACAGCAGACAATCAGGACAATACTGCCGGAAATACTGACAACGCAGCAGACACCGGCACAGGTATGGATAACGGCACCGGCACCGGGACAGATAACGGAAACGGCACGGGCAACGGTGACTCCGCGAATACAACAGATAACACCGGCAATACGGCTACCGATTCCGACAGGAACAATACTGCCGGGACAGGCTCCGATACAGCGTCCCCGGCAGATAACACAAACGGCGGCAACGAGACAGTCATTGATGATGCCGGCAATGCCGTAGGTGACGTGGTGGATGATCTGGCCGATGGTGTTGGAGATGCAGCAGACGGCGTATCAGACGTAACCAATGATGTCGTTGGTTCCGACAACCGGTAACAGACTGCTTTAAAAAAGGCTGTCAGTACTGTCCGTTTTTCCGGTACAGTGCCAGACGGCCTTTTCCCTTTTATTTTACCCGTTCCACCAGACTGCCGTCCTGATAAGCCTGTAACAGCAGTTCCAGATGGCGTATGCTTTCCATAATTTCCGCCCCTGCATAGGTATCCGCAACCCGCAGGCGGTTGGCCGCAGTCTCTATGACGATGGAATCCGAGAAGATATCCGACTCTTTCTGTATGGCGTCCTCTTTGGACTCAAATGTCTCATGAGCCACAAGACGCATTCCATGGGAATTGGCAATCAGCGTATAACCGGCGATCCCGGTCTTTTCCTGATAGGCCCTGGAAAATCCTCCGTCTATGATGAGCAGCTTGCCGCCGCATTTGATCGGTGTCTCTCCCTTTTTCAGTTCCACCGGCACATGGCCATTTACAATATGACTCTTTGTCTCATCCAGTCCGAATTCCCGCAGAATCTTATTGACGATCTCTTCCCTGTCCATCAGACGATAGTAGCTGTTTTTCACTTCTTTGTGAGTCTCTTTATCCTCCACAAAATACCGCTCAAACGTAGCCATTTTATCCTTGCCGAATACGGGAGAATTGGGGCCCGCCCAGATATACCAGATCATATCCTGCCCTTTGCGCTTTTCGGATACATTGTGCCGGTTATAAAAGCCCTTTCTGGCATAATGCTCCAGTACATCATACAGCTCTTTCCCTGCATATTCTCTGCCGTCGACTTCCATCCTGCGGAAATTGCCCATCTCATCCATGGGCACACATCCATGATACAGGAGATTGGAATTGTATACTTTATACAGCCCGCCTTTGGAAAAAAGGAAGCGGATGTGCCGCTGAAGCTTCTCACAATGGACAAACGCCTGCCGCAGTCTCTCCATAAGCAGTGTCTCTTCCGTTGTCAGCTTATATGGCTGCTCCGGATTGACCGTAGGAAAGTCCACATCCTTCATTGCATACTCTTTGCCCCCGATCCTGACCGTACGCTTCTCATAGTCAATTTTATCGAGAAGCAGACGGTCCTCCATATGAAATTCCGGATGGCGTTTGATCAGCTGCCCTTCCAGCTTCAGCTGCAGGATGGTGATGGCCTTATGCATCTTCATATCCATCCGCAGATCTTTCGTATTATAATCCGTATTGTAGTTAATGGCAAATACATCGCAGTTGGTATCTTTGTATGTTTCCATGGCAAAGGTTACAAGAGGGATCAGATTAATGCCATATCCGTCCTCCAACGTGTCCAGATTGCCATAGCGGGCCGCCATTCTGATCACGGTGGCGATGCATGCCAGATGCCCGCTGGCCGCTCCCATCCATACCATATCGTGATTTCCCCACTGAATATCCACGGAATGATAGTCCTGCAGGGTTTCCATGATAATATGCGGTCCCGGACCCCTGTCATAAATATCGCCCACGATATGCAGATGATCAATGACCAGGCGCTGAATAAGTTCGCTGAGCGCAATAATAAAGCCGGGAGCGCTGCCGATACGGATAATCGTACGGATAATCTCATTATAATAAGCCTCTTTGTCCTGCACTTCCGCCTTCTCCGTAATCAGCTCTTCGATAATATAAGCAAAATCCCCGGGCAGCGCTTTGCGCACTTTGGAACGGGTATACTTGGATGCCACACGTTTGGTAATCTGTACCAGCCTGTGCAGTGTAATCTTGTACCAGTCCTCAATATTGTCCTCCTGCTGCAGGACGAGTTCCAGCTTCTCCTGCGGATAATAGATCAGAGTGGCAAGACTTTTCTTGTCCTTGTTGCTGAGCGTATTGCCAAATTCCTCGTCAATTTTATATTTCACCGATCCGGAACCGTTTTTCAGCACATGATTAAACTGTTCATATTCTCCATGGATATCCGTCAGAAAATGTTCCGTCCCTTTGGGAAGATTTAAAATGGCCTGCAGATTGATGATCTCGGTGGACGCCGTCGCAATGGTCGGATACTGCTTTGCCAGTGTTTTCAAATACATCATTTCCATCTCTGTCAGGTTTGCCCCGATCTTTTCATTTTCCATCGTCTTTCCTCCAATCCATGAGCCGGCATACAGCCGGCTGATCAGCCGTCGATGACATCGCTCATATGATAATATCCCGCCGGTTTCCCTGCCAGATATTTGGCAGCCTGAACGGCGCCTTTGGCAAATACTTCTCTGGAATAGGCACTGTGGGAAAAGGTTATGACTTCATCCGTGCCCGCAAAGATCACATCATGCTCTCCCACGATCGTACCGCCTCTGACAGCGGAAATTCCGATTTCCCCGGTCGGACGGCTCTCCCTGCGTCCGCTCCTGTCATATACGTATTCATAGCTTTGATCCAGTGCCCCGTTTAATGCATCCGCAAGAGCCAACGCCGTACCGCTGGGTGCATCCAGCTTCCGGTTATGATGCTTTTCCACGATTTCCATATCAAAACCTGCCGCCGCCAGAACGGGCGCCGCCTCTGCCAGCAGTTTCAACAGCAGATTGATGCCGACAGACATATTGGCCGATCTCAATATGGCCACCTTCCCGGAGACCTCTTCCACCCGCCGCAGCTGCGCTTCGCTCAGTCCGGTCGTGCACAAAACACAGGGCATCTTTTTCTCTTCACAGAATGAGAGCAGGCCGTCCACTGCCTGGGCAGACGCAAAATCAATGATAACATCCGCCTGGACATCACATTTGCCGATACTGTCAAATACCGGATATGGGTTGACGATATGATCAGAAACGTCCACTCCCGCTGCCACCTCCGTCTCCGGATCTTCTGCCGCCATCCTGCTGATAACCTGTCCCATACGGCCGTTACAGCCGTGAATTATAATTCTGGTCATACCCAACTGCTCCTTTCCTGAATCAAATCATTACTTTTCCTGTAAATTTTCCTCTGGGTGCCCGTGCGCATATAAAATGTGCTCCGGAACATGTCCGGAGCACTCCTGTTCGTTTCCTAACATTGTCAGAAGCCTGCCATAACGGCTACAATGTACAGAAAGAAAAACCCGATACTAAGCAGCAGTCCCAGCACGGATGTTATAATCCCTGCAATCGCCATCCCCTTCTGAGGATTTTTCTGTGCTATATTGATAATACCCAGAATAATGCCGACAACAGACACCACAATGGTAATAAAAGACCAGAAGCCAAGAATTGAAATAATACCGCATACAAGACTTCCTACTGCCTTCCCGCCGCTCTTTTCCGGAATGGCGTTGGACACGACCACCGGCCCGTTATAATTGTTGGGCGCATAGCTGTTATATCCGTTATTGCTGCCGCCCTGGCCCAAATTTTCATTTTCGTTCATATCTTACCTCTGCTCACATAAGTCACATGATGTCCGCAGGCGGACAGATCCTCCGCAAATTATACCATGCCAACCAGCATCATGTTCAGGCCAAAGAACACGGCTGCAATCACAAGAAAAGCTACAAACGCGATGATCACTTTCGTCGTATTCTTCTGTAATGCCGCGGAAATGTATACCGTACTCAATGCAGCGCCAATCACCAGGCAGAGCAGTCCGCCGAAGAACCAGCCGCCGATCACACTGATTGCCACCAGTACCCATACCCACGCAGGAATACTTGTCACCGGCTCATACCTGGAGCCGTCATCCTGATATGTACCGTTTACTGCCAGTCTGCTCTTGCCGCCGATCATAACAACATGGCAGTTAGCACCCGGAAAGTCCACGGCATAATCTACCAGATTCACAAACCAGTTGCTGGATTTCACTCTGTAAGTATTGGTGTCCACCGAAATCTCCGGTCCGCCAAATGTTTTTACTTTACAGCTGATGCTGTGGTTCATCCCGTTACTGTCCGAGATCGTCCAAGAATTACCCTTAGCCATAATACACTCTCTCCTTTTCCTCATATAGATTTCTCAAACTTTAATTATATTACAAAATATCAGTACTTTTGTCAAGATATTCGTAACATTTGCCTATCGCTTACAGCAGTGAAAACAGGCTGCTCTGCTGCGTATCCCTATCACTTATGCAATACGCCGAACGCTTCCATCGCTTTTTTCAAAATCTCCACATGTTCCGGCTCCATTTCGGACAGAGGCATACGCAGTACTCCCTCATCTCTTCCCTGCAGCTTCAGCGCCATCTTCACCGGAATAGGATTTACTTCGCAGAACAGTGCATCCACCAGCGGAATCGCATCCAGCTGAATCTTCAGGCTGCCTTCCAAATCTCCTGCAAAATATTTCGCGCACATGTCATGCGTCTCCCGGGGCGCTATATTGGACAGTACGGAAATCACACCCAAACCGCCCATAGACAGCAGCGGAACCACCTGATCGTCATTGCCTGAGTACAGATCCACACAGCCGTCCGCCATCGCCATCAGCCTGGCAACCTGGGAAATATTGCCCGATGCCTCTTTGACACCTACAATATTTTCCACTTCCCTGCACAGCCTTACTACCGTGGCCGGCGCAATATTCGTGCCTGTACGGCTGGGCACATTGTAAAGTATCATGGGGATCGAAACAGAATCCGCTATTGTCTTGTAATGATAAAACAGGCCGTTTTGTGTTGCCTTATTATAATAGGGAGAAACTACCAGCAGGCCGTCCACACCGGCTTTCTCAGCCTCCCCGGACAGATAGACCGCCGTCTCCGTACAGTTGGAGCCTGTGCCTCCGATAACCGGAACCCGTCCGTTCACCTGTCTGACACAATGACGGATCACATCCAGATGCTCCTCGTGACTGAGCGTGGAAGATTCTCCTGTCGTCCCACACACAATGATCGCATCTGTTCCATTCTCAATCTGATAGTCCAGCAATTGATCAAACCGCTTATAATCTACCGAACCATCCTTCTGAAAGGGTGTCACAATTGCTACGCCTGCGCCTTTAAACAATGCCATATTCCTTTCCTCCTGCAAATCAGACAGGGGAATGACCTTCTCCCCTGCGCAATCGAACAGGGGAGATTTTCTCCCCGCCCGCCGCGCGGCCCGCATGCTGCCCTGGCAGCAGATTTCCTGATGCGGGCCTGCGCATTAAAAAAGCTGACTCAGCATACAGATGAGTCAGCTTAAAGTTTCCTTCTACCGATAGCGCCCCATCCAAAATCAGATGACAGTCATACACTTCTTCAATGCATGCCCAAGATAAGATACTCACGGAAACCTTATCTTTCGGCGTATTTCCCTTTCACTGCCCCTCTCCTGTGCCTGACACATCGGAAAAGCTACTGATGAAATACGCAACCTCTATCAAATATTCTGTTTCCTGCTTTTTCCACAGAATTTTTCACTTCTGACATGTCTATCATAGCAGACATCCGCCCCGCTGTCAATCCTCCTCTTCGTCCTCTGCCAGCTCCAGCTTGCTCACCGAAACCTCATAGGCCACTCTTTTTTCGGTGATCTCTTCCGATATTTTCTTTACATATTCTCTGCTCTGGATTCTTCCCCACACAAGGCATCTGGAACCCACCGTAAAACTGCTGACATACCTGGCATTTCTGCCCCAGCAGATACATGGTATGTAATCGGACTTCCCGTAAGGCCTGTTGACTGCCAGCAGCAAATCCGCAATTTCCCTTCCAAGAGGCGTCTTCCGGTAAACCGGCTCTTTGCAGATATATCCGTCCAGAAATATCTGATTGGTTTTGGCGCTCTCTTCTATTGTATCCAGAAATTCGATCTCCCTGGCAAATACGGAAAGCACCAGCTTGTTTTTCTTCTCTTCGTGTCTGTTATAGGATCGGAACTGTCCGGTAATGCACAGATTACATCCTTTAAAATCGGCACTGACATCAATCAGACGTTCCGATACCATAACAGGAATCACATCATACGATTCACTCAGGCGCGCTACTTCCACATCTACCATATAGAAACCTTCGCCAAAAATTTCATGACTGAATGTAAATTCACTGATCACTTCACCCATGATCGTCACCTGGTTGTTTTCAATTACCTTATCTGTCATCTTTGTTCTCCCTTCTTACGTTTAAGAATTTTTTCCAGTAATGTACTATTATTTATATGTGCCTGTTATTGGGATAGAACCCGTAAATATCGCAGTATTCGACACCTGTCTGCCTCTTTGCGCACCGGTATCCGCACGCCCCGCATATGCACCCGCCCGACATCTGCTCTCATGCATTCTGAGCCGGAACGGCCGCTGGCGAATCGGGTCACTTTTTGTCTGATTGATTTTGCATCTCATTATGGCAAACGCCTGCCACGGCATATCAATTGCAAATCTTGCATCTTTCCTTATGTAATGCTATAATTCTCTCGGCGCACACTGATGGCTGATACAGCTACCACAATGTATGCCTTATTGTTTTCAGTTTATGCTTCCTACAGACCTGTGGGCTGTCCGGAGTATCAGGAGGAGATTATGAAACAGACAAGAAATGACGTAAGAAATGTGGCTATCATTGCCCATGTAGACCACGGCAAAACCACCCTTGTGGACGAGCTGCTCAAGCAAAGCGGTGTATTCCGTGAAAATCAGGAAATAGCAGAACGTGTCATGGATTCCGGCGATATCGAGCGGGAACGCGGCATCACCATCCTTTCCAAAAATACAGCCGTTATGTATAAAGGAACAAAAATCAATATCATAGACACGCCGGGTCATGCGGACTTCGGCGGAGAGGTAGAGCGGGTACTGAAAATGGTAAACGGCGTCATCCTTGTGGTCGATGCCTTTGAGGGTGTCATGCCCCAGACCAGATTCGTACTGAAAAAGGCCCTGGAACTGAATCATCCCGTGATCGTCTGTATTAACAAGATAGACCGTCCGGAAGCCCGTCCGGAGGAAATCATCGACGAGGTACTGGAGTTATTTATTGATTTGGATGCCAATGAAAAGCAGCTTGACTGCCCGTTCGTATTTGCATCCGCCAAAGAAGGTATCGCCACTCTGGATCTGGACAATGAAAATACCAACATGAGTCCGCTCTTTGAGACGATCCTGAACTATATCCCGGCGCCGGTGGGGGATCCTGATGCCGGAACTCAGGTGCTTATCAGCACCATAGACTATAATGAATATGTGGGACGGATTGGCGTGGGAAAGGTAGACAACGGTTCTATCTGTGTGGGACAGGAAGTAGTCATCGTCAACCACCATGAACCGGACAAGCAGCAGAAAGTAAAAGTAAGCAAGCTGTATGAATTTGACGGACTGAACAAAACAGAGGTAAAAGAAGCAAGATTCGGCTCTATAACGGCGATTTCCGGCATTGCCGATATTCATATCGGAGATACGCTCTGTTCTCCCGATCAGCCCAGACCCATTCCGTTTCAGAAAATATCCGAGCCGACCATTGCCATGCAGTTTATTGTCAATGATTCTCCGCTTGCCGGTCAGGAAGGCAAGTATGTGACAAGCCGTCATCTGCGGGACCGACTGTTCCGGGAGCTGAACACGGATGTCTCTCTGCGGGTCGAAGAAACTGACACAACAGAAAGTTTTAAAGTATCCGGACGCGGTGAGCTCCATCTGTCCGTCCTGATCGAAAACATGCGCCGGGAAGGCTATGAATTCGCGGTCAGCAAGGCAGAAGTATTGTATCATACAGACGAAAACGGCAAAAAACAGGAACCGATGGAGCTTGTTTATGTGGATGTACCGGAAGAATTCTCCGGCACTGTCATCGAAAAGCTGAGTATCCGCAAAGGGGAATTACTAAACATGAAACCTATCAATGGCGGTTATACGCGGCTTGAATTTTCTATTCCGGCCAGGGGACTGATCGGATACCGGGGGGAATTTCTGACAGATACAAAAGGGAATGGTATTATGAACTCCGTTTTTGATGGTTATGGCCCTTATAAAGGAGATATTCAATATCGAAAACAGGGGTCGCTGATTGCATTTGAAGCAGGAGAAGCCATCACCTATGGACTTTATAATGCACAGGAACGCGGAGTCCTTTTTATCGGCCCCGGGGAAAAGGTGTACGCAGGCATGGTCATCGGTCAAAACGGGCGCGGAGAGGATATCGAACTGAACGTCTGCAAAACCAAACACCTGACCAATACCCGCTCTTCCAGCGCAGACGAAGCGCTGCGCCTGACACCGCCCAGAATCCTCAGTCTGGAACAGGCACTGGAATTCATCGACACCGACGAACTGTTGGAAATCACCCCCAAAAGTTTGCGTATCCGCAAAAAAATTCTTGACCCTACCATGCGGAAACGCTCTGCCATGAAAAAATAACGAGCAGCTTCCCCGCATGGCTTTCTGCCTGCGGGGTCATACAAAGGGAGGAAAACCGTCATGTCTTATTCAGCAGACAATAACCGATATGGAACAATGAAATACACATACTCCGGAAACAGCGGCCTGAAACTGCCGGCCATTTCTCTGGGATTCTGGCACAGCTTCGGCATACACAACGATTACGAAATCATGAAGCAGCTCTGCTTTACCGCATTTGACAATGGGATCACCCATTTTGACCTGGCCAATAACTATGGCCCGGAATACGGACGTGCCGAACGTAATTTCGGTCAGATCTTCCGGGAAGAATTAAGACCCTACCGGGATGAACTGATCATCAGCACCAAAGCCGGTTATGATATGTGGGCGGGCCCTTATGGTGACGGCGGCAGCCGCAAATATCTTTTGGCCAGCCTGGATCAGAGTCTGCAGCGGATGGGGCTGGACTATGTGGATATTTTCTACCATCACAGAATGGATCCGCAGACTCCTCTGGAGGAGACCATGGGAGCTCTAGATCAGGCTGTCCGCAGCGGAAAAGCTCTTTATGTCGGTATCTCCAATTATGACGGAGCTACAATGGAAAAGGCCACTGCCATCCTGAAGGAACTCCACTGTCCTTTTATCATCAATCAGAACCGCTATTCCATCCTGGACCGTACCATAGAGACTAACGGTCTGAAACAGGCTGCCTATAAAGCCGGAAAAGGAATCCTTGCCTTCAGCCCCCTGGCACAAGGCCTCCTTACTGACAAATACCTCCATGGAATCCCGGACAACAGCCGTATGGCCAGAGACGGCCGATACCTCCACAAAGATGCCCTTTCCCAGCCGACACTGGCAAAGATCAGAGCCCTGAACACACTGGCCTCACAGCGCGGCCAGACCCTGGCGCAAATGGCACTGAGCTGGGTGCTGAAAGATAAGCAGATTACCAGCGTCCTGATCGGCGCATCCAGGCCGGAGCAGATACTGGAAAATCTCCGTATCCTTACTCATTGCGTGTTCTCTGAAGAAGAACAAAAAGAAATCAACCGGATTACCGACGTCTAAGGAAGTGCTGATTAAATCAGCGCTTCCCCAGAGCCTCCGGCAGATGCGCACAGATTTGCAAAGGAAAATACTGCTTCGCAGCGCAAATCCGGCGCGGGAAACGCTTTCATCAGCGTTTCCCTAAACAAATGAAATGGAACACAGAAAATGAAAAGAAATGTTTTTATCAGATGACAGACTGACCGCTTTATGATCCTGCGCTTTTCAGTTTTTCCACCGCAGTCTCCACCATTCCGATCCTGACTGCCAATAATTCGATTTCCTGATTCGGCTTCATAGCGTTCTGAAGATTCCTTGACAGATCAAGATGCCCTTCCGCTACGCGTTTGATGTTAATGCGAATTTCATTTTCAATTACCAGACCTATTCTCGTAACATCCCCATCCAGTTTCCGTACCGCAACTTTCAGAACACAAACATCTAATTTTATCTCTTCCGTTTCTATTTTCAGAATATCCACATCGGCCCGTAACTCTCTGACATCTGTTTTTAATTCCTCTGACTCTTCTTTCAGAAAATCTACGTCTTCCTTTACAATTTCCACATCTTCCTTCAGAAGCGCTACATCCGCTTTTAGAACTGCTACGTCAACTTTCAGAACCGCTACATCCGCTTTCAGTCCTGCTATGTCTGACTTCAGTTCCGCAACACCTGACTTCAGAACCGCTACGTCTGACTTCAATTCCGCTACGTCTGACTTCAATTCCGCTACGTCTGTCTTCAATTCCGCTACGTCTGTCTTCAATTCCGCTACGTCTGTCTTCAATTCCGCGACATCTGCCTTCAAGACCTCTACATCAGCTCTTAGGGCCGCTACTTCTGCCTTCAAGAACTCTACATCCGCTCTTAGGGCCGCTACTTCTGCCTTCAAGAACTCTACATCCGCTCTTAGGGCCGCTACTTCTGCCTTCAAGAACTCTACGTCCGCCTTCAGTTCCGCGACATCCACCTTCAGAACCGCTACGTTCTCCTTTAGGATCTCTACATCCTCCTTTAGGACATCTACATCCTCTTTCAGTTTCCGGACTTCCTGCTTCACGATTTCCATGTCTGCCTTCAGAATATCCACATCGGTTCTCAGTTCTTTTACATCCGTTTTTAACTCCTGAACATCAATTTTTAACTCCCGAACATCAATTTTTAGCTCCTGGACATCTGTTTTTAACTCCTGCATGTCCGATTTCATACCCACCATTTCCGATAAAATAAGATCCAATTTCTCACTGTCTGTCATAAAAAGATACCTCCTTCATAAAAAGATGTGTGAATAAGATATAACCCCGGCATAGCAGCCGTGTTATAAAGAAAAGATTATGATATTGTCCCGGCTCCATTTCTTTTTCCATAGCGAAGCGGTTCTGACATATGTATATTGAAAAAAGAAATCGCCGGCCCCATGCCAAATGCAGATACGAGCGTCCCGATCCCCAATATGGCTCCAAGTCCAAATCCGATCAGAGCAACGATCAGATCACATACCACTCTGACAAGAAAAAATTTCCATTTCATGTGCTGTGAAATACAAAGTGCCACGGAATCATAAGTAGATACCCCCAGATCCCCCACAAAATAAAGCGAAGAAGCCATACACAGCAAGAGAACCCCGGAAAACAATAAAAAGCCCCTTATCATCACAGATTCCGTAAATACAGCTCTGTTCCAAATCCATGTTGAAAAGTCTACCATATAACCCAGAAGGAAAATATTGATGAAAGTCCCCAGGCCAATTTTGCTCCTGTCCACAAAAAATACACCGATCAGCATCAGCAAATTCAATATCATATAAAACGTTCCAAATGAAAGTGGTGTATGAAGCCAGATGCCATGGGCAAAGACCTGAAACGGATCCATACCAAACGCAGACACATTAAACATGCCCACCGCAAATCCACTCAAAAGCACGCCTGCTGCTGTCATTATAATACGTCTTTTCATCTCACTGCCCATCCCGGCAATCTGCCTGCTTCCTTCCCTTACTGCTTTTCCGTGTTCCATGTTACCTCTCCGCTGCCTTTCCTTTCAATGTTCATGATACCCGGCTGTTCCGGATCGACTCCCACCGCACAGCCGCAATCAGACCGACATTACAATTTACACCCACGCCAGATTTTACACGTATTTATGGCCATATGACTTCTCACCATTTGTAGATTTTCTGCATATCCAGTCCCCGAATACATTGCAGCGTCAGTTCTATATCTTCCCTGGTATGTGCCGATGATACGAACATGGCTTCAAACTGGGAAGGCGCCACATAGATCCCGTTTTCCAGCATATACTCAAAATATGCAGCATAGGCATCCACGTTTGAGAAAACCGCACTGCTGTAATCCCGTACCGTTCTGTCTGTAAAAAATACGCTGAGCAGAGAACCGATTTGATTCACCCATAAGCCTGCATGACTACGGTAAGCATCAGCCAGCTTCTCTGCCTTTTCCTCAATCTGCGTATAAATCTCCGGCTGATCCATCAAAACAGACAATGTGGCAATCCCCGCCGTCGTGGCAATCGGATTACCGGACAGCGTACCCGCCTGATATACATTGCCCAGAGGCGCAATACAATCCATAATCTCACGTCGGCCTCCATACGCAGCAAGCGGCATACCGCCTCCGGCAATCTTGCCCAGGGTGGTCATATCCGGCCTGATATGATAATATTCCTGTGCCCCGCCCAGCCCCAGTCTGAAGCCCGTGATCACTTCATCAAAAATCAAAACCGCCCCATAGCGCTCTGTAATCTCCCTGAGAAATTCCAGAAAACCTTTTTCCGGCAATACCACGCCCATATTGGCCGCTACCGGTTCCACAATCAGACAGGCGATTTCCTGTCCGTATTCCCTGAAAATCTCTGCTACCCGCTGTGTGTCATTATAAGGCGCTACCAGAGTATGCGCCGTATAGGAGGCAGGTATCCCGTCACTGTCCGGCACACCTCCTGTCAGTAATCCACTACCGGCTTTTACAAGCAGCCCGTCACTGTGCCCGTGATAACACCCTCTGAATTTCACAATCCGGCTCCGCCCCGTATATCCCCTGGCCGCCCGGACAGCACTCATCACAGCCTCCGTACCGGAGTTTACCAGTCTGATCTTTTCCATGGATGGCATACATCCGCAGATCATTTCCGCCAGTTCGACTTCTTTCCTTGTGGGAGTGCCAAAGGTCAGTCCGTCCAAAACCGCTTCCCGCACCTTTTGCACTACCTCAGGATATGCGTGCCCCAAGATACCCGGCCCCCAGGAACAGACATAATCAATCCACTCATTACCATCTTCATCCATAAGCCTGTCGCCTTTTGCACTTTTCACAAAAAACGGTATCCGCCCTACACTGCGAAACGCGCGTACCGGACTGTTCACACCTCCGGGCATCAGGGTACATGCTTTTTCATATAAATCCTCTGATATTTCTGTTCTCACTGTAAATTTCTCCTTTCCTTCCCTGTTGATAATAAGTCATTGCAAAACTCTGCAACCATAATTGCAGCCTGAGCAAAACATACAAAATAGAAGAGATTTAAAATGAATCCAAACTCCTTTTTCTATGTTTGACCTGAATATGCTGTCACAAAAATCCTTTTCCTCATAAAACAGTCCAAAACTCAGTACATCCTGCTCTCATTCTCATCTATTCTTACTTATCAATCAAGGGCTGATTTTGCGGCAGATTCTGCAGATTCGGAAGACGTGGCACAATATTCTATGGCTCCATATCATACTGTGGCTGATTAGACAACTGAATTCATAAACATGATTTATATGAAGTAAAAAGATTATAACAGATTACACTGAAAATGAAAAGTACTCTGGGGAAAAAATTTTGAGTTCATGATTTATTACTTTTCACACCATACACTTGCTGCATGATGTGAAAAGTAACAGCATTGTAAGCAACTGTAATCACTGTCTTCGGCTGTCTTCAAGTTTGCAAATACAAAAAATACGGAAATGCTGATAGCTTCAACATTTCCGCAACTTCAATCAGATCACAAGACGGGATTCGAACCTAAAAGTGCCCTGAAAACCGAATAAAATCAACGAGAAAAACACCCTGTCTAAGGAAGTGCTGATTAAATCAGCACTTCCCTAACAACTGTCTAAAATACACTTTATCCGCTAAACATATTATGATTGAACGTTGCATTCTTCTATGCTACAATCAACTTGTACGATCGAAAAGAAAGCAGGATGCGATTTTCCGACGGATGCCCTCTAGTCCTTGCGAAAGAGGGTGGTGCTTATGAACACAATGGAAGTTCTTACATTGTTGTTACTCATATTTTCAGCACTGTCTTACATAGACAACCATAAAAAGAAATAAGCATCCCAACCGCCCAAGGTATGATGCTTATTTCTTTATTTCAGTATCAAAACTGAGGGCACATCGGAAGATCAATTCCGATTACCTTTCTGATTAGATTATACACAAGAGCCGCCTGTTTTGCAAGCGGCTCTTTATACAGAAAGCTCTGGCGCTTAAACTTTGTGTTACAATTGATGCACACAAAATGCCTAAAAACAGGCATTTGGGCGCTGGCTCTGACGCCATGCAGCAAGTGCATGGCGTGGGTGTGAAAGGTAACATTTACTATAACACATAAAAAACTCCCGGCTGTCACACCAGGAGTTTTTTGTTATGCTGTTTTATCAAGCTGCCGCCCTGTCCGGCCTCAGACAGCTGCCTTTGCCTTAACTTTTGGCTTCGCATCCCGCTTCATAAAGAGCAGTACGGAAAGACAGGCAAGGCCCATTGCCAGGAACCATTTGGGATGAATCGGATCCCCTGTCTGCGGAGACATATCCGTCGCAGCTGTCAGGTTTGCCGTATCCACATAAATCGTGTAAGGCGAGAAATGTGTCGCCGTAAACGTGATACAATCTACACCATTGATATTGTTAAATCTGGCATTCAGCTTATCCAGACTGCCGTCTACCACACCGGCTGCCTTATTATTGCCGCCATAACTGATCTGTGCATCAGGAAGAGGCATGGTAATATTCACCCGCAGTCCTGAAACATCGGAAATGGGTACGGTTCCTGTCGCATCATACAGGGAAATGTCCATTGCCGTATATACAATATTATCCAGACTGCCGTATTCTCTCAGCAGTGCATTCTGTACTTCCTGTTCTGCCACATCGCTTTGTGTGATCATCACCACAAAATCATCATCAGAACCTTCCACTGTCGCAGAGGCAACACCAGTATTGGAAATTCCCGGTTTGGTAATCACCACTTTTGTATTGCTATCCGGCGTGGTAGTGGTATCCGTCACGGTCGTCGCACCGTCCCCTGAATCATCGCCTGTGCCGCTGCCTCCCGTACCGTCACCGGAGCCGCCGCCATTGGAGGTTGTGCTGACTACAGGCGCCGTCGTACTGTACGTCGTGCCATTGCCGCTTGTGCCTTCCTTGTAATTAGCCGTCACGGTAACCCGATTATCCGGCATGGTAAATGTCGTCGTCGAATTCTGCGCATTGGCCAGTACCACGTTTTCGGAAGTGGTGCTCCAGTAACTGAAGGACTGCCCCTCAGGCGCCGGATTCGCCGTTATGGTCACGGTACGCCCTTTCTTATAGCGTCCGCTTCCCATGCCGTTGACAACCGTTACGGTATGGATATCATCGTCGTCGTCATCGTCATCATCGTCGTCATCGTCATCATCGTCACTGTTACTTCCGTTGCTGCCATTATTTCCGTTATTCCCGTTATTCCCGTTATTTCCATTGTTCCCGTTATTTCCGTTGTTTCCCGGATCATTGGGGTTATTGGGATTATCCGGGTTATTCGGATTATTGGGATTGTTCGGGTCTGACGGATCGCCGGTATTGGGAATATACTGCGCAATCACAGTTCTGTCCTCATGCACATTCTGGTAGCTTCCGCTCCATCCGGTAAACTTATAGCCATTCCGCTCCGGACTGTCCGGCGGCACGGCATCTTTCCCGTCTTCCACAAATTCGACACCGAGAACGGTTCCGTCATAATCTACAAAAGTAACTTTATAGGTTTCTTCCATCAGTTTCAAAGTAATCTGATGATAGTCCGCATACCTGGCAGCCGCACTGTCTTTATGCGTGTATATTGTCATCGTATTGACATGTTCGAACGCATTGGTTGCGATATCTACCTCCCGTCCTCTGATCTCTACCGTGGCACGTTTAATATTTCCGAACGCTTCATCCTGAATCGAATTTACGGTCTCCGGCAATATGACACTCATCAGATTGTCACAATCTCTGAAGCATTTCTGTGTAATCGTATCCAGTCCGTCCGTACCTGTCAGATCCACTTCGGAAATTTCATCACAGTCTTCAAAGGCACCCTCTTTGAGATATCCGACCTTCGCAAGAAGCGGATCATTTTCCGCATTGACGGATGGGTTTCCTACCAAAAGACCTCTTGCCGGCAGACATTCTTCGATGATGTATTTTCCATCTTTATTGACGGAATAGACGATACCGTTCTCACCGATAAATTTCTCATTGCCGCCCACACTCGTCAGATTATAGCATCCCCGGAAAGGCGCGACACCGATGTCCTCCATCGCCTCCCCCAGCACAACGGACTCCAGATTCTGACAGTTGTCGAAAGCGTAATCCGGCAGAAATTTTACATCTGTCAGGGTGATGCTCTTAATGTAGTCATTACCTCTTATGTTTTCCGGGGTCTGAGCCGATTTATCCCCTTCTTCGTCAAACCAGCCGCTGAACAGACCGGGCACGACATCCTCATCCGATGTCTCAGGCCCTTCATCAGTATAACCCGGCTTTGCCTTGATCAGGTCACTGTAGGTCGTATGATTTGCACCATTGTCCGTGTAATCCGTATAGAAAGCCACCGCATCAATGGACTGCACCCCTGACGGAACTACCACATTCAGGGTCGCCTCCACGATTGCTTTTCCTTCCGGAGCCAGCTGCTTCCATTGCTCGGTATATGTGTTCTCGTATAAATCTACAATATCATATTTATTATCCGGATCATCATAGTACCGCCCCAGTTCTTCCCCTGTTTTGATCACATTTCCCAATTCATCCAAAGCAGGATCGGTTCCATTAAGCCACGGGCCATACCACTGCGCTTTTTCCTCATCCGTTGTTGCCTCAGCATAGTTGCGTCTCTGCAGAGCTCCGCTCTTCCCCGCATAGACACTTTCCCACAGAGCCTCCATCTCCCTGCAGTAATCTTCGTTTCTCTCATTAATCTCTTCATATTTGGGATAATCCACCAGGGTGGAAAGCCCTGTTGCATTATCCTGTATAACAATCAGGTTCGTCGGGCGACTGGACTTATACAAAATACGGAGACCGGTATCTTTTTTCGCATAAGTGTCAGGATTCATCGCATGGTCAAACGGTGCATATCCCTTGACAATATCACCTTCAAAAACAAGAGGCAGACCTCCCGTCGTAAACGCATTTGCTCCCATCTTAAAATTTGTATGCCCATCCGTAGGCGTACTGAATTTCACTTCCAGAGCCTTGGTAGAAGGAATCTCCGTACCGCAGTCCGCAAAAGCATTGGCACCGATGCTGTTGACAGAATCTCCGATCTTAACCCGTTCCAGATAAGGACACCCCTGAAATGTGTTGTCCCCGATTGACTTGATAGCACCACCGTCCTCAATTTCAATCGACCGGATCCATTTTTTGATCGCATTTGCGTCCTGATTCGCATCCTTGTCAAAACTGCCGCCGGCAATCCCTGTCGTCTTAATCGTACCTACTTCGTCGGGAATGACAATATCCACAAATTCAGGCTTAAAGCTCGGATTTCCCTGCGCATCGCGGAAGGTACAGGACTGCAGCACTCCATCTTCACCAATTGCCAGCAGATACTTCTCTGTACATACTTCATAGCAGTCCTTGCCATTTTCATCCTTATAGACATAAGGAATCCCACCTTCCGGCTTTGCCACTGATGTGGTCGCCCATGTACTCTTTCTGGGATAAGCCGTATTACGTTCCGCGCACAGCATGGGCCCTCTGACGTACAGCTTCTCATTGGCCACTTCCGCAAACAGACGGTCGGCAAACTCCACATACCCGCAGGAAAATCTGCCGTCATCCGTAAATTCCACGTAGCCAAGGTTATAACAGTTGATAAACGTACCTTCCGGCAATGTCACTTTCTGAGACCGTCCCCAGGAATTAGACGGCATGTAAACACGTTCCAGCGTACCTCTGCCCGCCAGAATATAATCGCCGAGGAAGCCGCCGCCGGGCGCCAGATCACCCAGATTGCCCGTAGAAGTCCCGGCGTTCGCCACACCCTGTGGAAAATGAAACTCTGTCATATTTCCAATGCCGGAGCTCATGGCAAATGCCGCTTTGCCGATTGATTTGATATTATTTGTGCCGTCTCCCCAATCCACACTGGTAAGCGCACCACAGTCATGGAAGGCGAAACTGCGGATATCACAGTCGGAATGCCCTCCCGGCTGAAAAGTAAGCGTCGACAGCGCCCTGCAGTTGGAAAACGCGCCTGCCCCAATCTCCAGCAACGACCCGGGCACTTCAAACGTCGTCAGCTCCGGATTGCTGCGAAACGCTTCCGCACCGATCCGAAGCAGGGTGGAACTCGTACCGCTCCCCCGCACCACAACTTCTTTCAGATAATTACACCCGCGAAACGCGCCGTTTCCGATACCGATCAGGCCCCTTGCCGTCAGGCTGGTAATAAAGGAATCTTCAAATGCATTGTCACCGATATATTTTACATTCTCGGGGAGCGTCAGTTTCTCAACATTTCTGACCTCCTTAAACGCATTATCCGCAATCGCCACAATACTGGGAGACATATCGCCAACAACAAAACCGGACGCATCCCTGTCAATGTTTGTATTGATCTCCGTCTCCGTCTTCACTTTTGGCATATACACTCTTGTGGCAACATCAGGATTGGCCGCTGTTGCATCCGAGCGGTCTGTTACACGCTGCAGTTCAAACCCTGTCAGCATATAGGTAGGATTGTTTAATTTTGAGTAGGCAACATCACAGTAAAACTCGGTCGCACGGTTCCTGACCGCACTGCTGTTAAAGTCAAAATTACAGGTAGGCGCTACTCCCGCGCTGCCCGGATTCTCATTATCTGCCGCCTGCCATGCATTATATTGTGCTTCGTAGGCAGCATACTCAGTCGGGAAATATTTCTTAATCACCGGAGCCGCCTGCACATTCCCACTGTCTGATCCATCAGCCGGATTATAGCCGCGCAGCCTGGCCAAAGGATCAACCTCGTTAGGAGTAACCAGTGTAACGACCGTGTTATAACCCCCATCTCCATTGATTCTTTTATTTACAAAATTATTAAATTCCTGCTCCGAAATCTTCTCATATTCCACATACAGGGAATCCGACATATCCACGTTGTCCGCTCTGTAGGTCGGATTGTATTCCTTGACAATCGCAGACTTTACACCTCCGGTTACAGCAGCCGCAGCCGTATAATATTTAAACTGCCACTGATAAATATAGTTGCCGCCGCTTTCAATGACAGTATACGCAGGCTCCGTTGCAGCCGTACTGCTCAGAGACAGACCGCTGTCGTTAAAATTTACATAATCACTCCCTGCGGCATCCACATCGTAGTCATAATGATCCGGCGTCCGGTCAGCATCATTCAAAGGAGCCACTCCCCCCGTAGGCGCAGCCGCATTCTCCGGTACGGGGATTGCCGCCACGATAATAGAGGTTATCATTAAAATAATCGCAGTCGTACGCCGGATACGCCTGCGCAGTTTCCTGTTTTTCTTTTTTTCTGTCTTAGCCATCTTATCTGCTCTCCCTCTGAAACATGCTTTACCTTACACGCTTCGCCACTACGACGAACCTGCCGTCCTCTTCTCTGCTGTCACAGGTGGACAGTGTCAGCAACTGGTCGCCATAAGCAGCCTTGACTCCCGTATCATACAGAGACATCTGCGCCATGGCATTCATATTGGAGGCAAACTCTTCCGCAGAGTTCGCTTCAATGAACTGATAATATTTAAAGGTTATCTCGGTATCCTGTCGGAGCCGGTCCCGAAAGACATACATGACCTCCCAGGTTCCCTTCTCATACAGGGTATCAAACTGAATCGTGGCATGTTTCTCCATATACTCCCTTGATTCATACTGATCCAGATCTCCGAACATATTGCCGGAACGCATATGATGCCCATACAGGATCAGATTCGTACTGGGGCGCAGCACATCACACGCCGGATCCATAAAAATAGAACCGTTCCGGTCATACTCCTGACTGAAATTATGTGTCAGATAATATTCCGAGTCCTTTGACTGCATCACAGGATAGTTTATATTTGTATCGTCAATTTTCAGCCATCCGATTAGGCTTTTGTTCTTATTATATAAATTTTTGTATTCATCCAGAATATCCGGCGTCTCCTTTTCCTGCGTCTTATGAATCTGAAAAGGGGTGATGGGCGGTCTGTCTTTCAGTTCTGCCAGCTCCTCAAACTGACTGCCTGATCTGTCCGCCAGATAGTAATATCCCGCAAAATACCCCAGACTGCCTACGGCCAGTACTGTAAAAAGCAGGGTAAGCAGCCGCCTCCTCCGCGCCCGTCGCTTCAGCTGAAGAAGGATGGCTTTCTGCATCTTCTCATCATACGCTTCCAGATGATACTCAGCAGCCAGCTTTTTCAAACTTTTCTTCGCCAATCCGCGTATCTCCTCCTGCACATTCTGTTCCATTTTCTATGTAGCATATATTCTATATTCTACAATATCTTGTGAGAATTGCAAGCCCTTTGTCATGAATTAGTACTTTTGCACGATACCTCCCCGTTCCCGTTCCGCTCTTTATGCATCCCCTGCGCTGCTGAGCGCCGCGCCCAGGGCAGCCTCTTCTTCTGCATCGGAAAGGAGCGGCCGTATGCCAAACATCTGACCAAATATTGCCAGCAGAACCGGGTTTCTGCGCACACCATTGCCGGACGCCACCAGAGTGTCGGCGCAGATGCCGGTGCCCCGGCGGATCACCTCATACATGTCATACAATTCCTTTGCCATTCCCTTCAGGACACCATAGGTAATCCCTTCCGGTGTAAAATTGTCCTCTGTCATACCGGTAATACTGCCGCGGCATTTCGGGTCGGCACGCGTCCCGTGAAAGGCCGTGCAGACTTCCAGCCGTTCAGGAGCCGGCGATGCCGCCGAAGTAAGGTCATCTGCTCCGGATATGGCAAGATCCGCCGCCATCCCCTTCCTGGCCAGCTTTTCCATAATCTCATACTGGGGCGTATCCTCTGCTCCTGCTGCTGCCGCATAACTGCGGAAAAAACGCTCCAGGATGGCATAAGCTCTGCCGCCGCACAAAGAGGAGCCTGCCAGCAGATATTTTCCATCCGCGAATGGACGTGCTTCAATCTCCGGCGACTCAAAGTAAGCATCTGAGAGCACTGATATCTGGCCGCCTGTCCCGACATTTAACAGAACCGTATTTTCCGCCCTTCCCACACTGCCCAGAAAGCTGGCCTGATTGTCGCCCAGGGCCGCCGTCACCGGTATCCCGCGATACTCACCCAGCCTGGAAAACTTTGTCGTAATCTCCGGCAGAAATGCCGGATCCATTCCCAGTTCTTCTATCATCTTTTCCCGAAAGATACTTTTTCTGCCGTCAAAAAATCCCAGGCCTGCCCCGTTGCTCATATGTACGAGCGGTTTTTTCCTGTCGGTCAGTCTCATTCCCATATAATCCGCAATGGTGCACAAACACACCCCCTCCCGGGGCACTTCCCCGTGCAGGCAGTGATACAGATGGGTCAAAAGCCCATAGCCGGAAGAAATTCTGATCCCATAACGGTCCGATATGTACGCAGCCAGACTCATCCCATCCTGATATGGGAGATTTCCGCTGCCGTCCTGCCATGTATAAAGAGGACTGATTCCCATACCGTGCCGATTGGTATAAACAATGCCGTGCATCTGACCGGTCAGTCCGATAGACTCCGTATCGGGATACCGGTCTAACAGCTCATCCAGCACAGCCTTGGCCTTCCGCCAGATCATCTCCGCATCCTGGATGCGTTCCCAGGCATTTGATGACCTGATAAAACTGTCATTAGCGACTGTCCTCGCCGTTACCACCCTTTCCTGTTCTCTATCCAGCACAACGGCACTGATTGTTGTCGTTCCAATGTCTATTCCGATCGTTCTCATCATTCCTCTCCTTTTATCATCATATAAACAGATATGTGCAATCGGGCAGAGAAGAGGTATCTTCCTCTGCCCTCGCACCGGACATCCGTCAGCGCATGCCGACAGTTTCCTCCGGATGCCCGTGTGCATAAAAAAATACGAAGCCACTATCAAAATAGTCTGCTTCGTATTTTCCGTGCAGGAAAAGGGACTTGAACCCTCATGAGCGCAATGCTCACACGGACCTGAACCGTGCGCGTCTGCCAATTCCGCCATTCCTGCCCACCGTGCGGGAGATGGGACTTGAACCCACACGCCTATACGGGCACAAGATCCTTAGTCTTGCCTGTCTGCCAATTCCAGCACTCCCGCATGTCGTGCCGCAAGACATATACTACCACTATATCCGTATAATGTCAACAGCTTTTTTTAATTTGTCGAAAAAAATAAATCAGTCCTGATACACCAGCGCATAGGCTGCCGTACAATCCGTCTCAAACTGTACCTTGTTCCCCCGCTCCTCCAGATTTTCCAGTATGACCGGCTGGCCTTTGTATACACGCAGTATTCTGAATTTCCGTCCGTCTCTCTGATACTGGGCAGGAATATCAAATAACAGCTGTACGGGATGATCGAGTTTTTCCATCGGTTTCCCGGCATGCGCAAAAGAGATATTGTACATGCCAACGTATGTATAGTCTTCTCTGACGCTGTCAAATGCTTCTCTGCACTGCCTGCCCTGCACAACCTGATCGGTGGTGATGCTGACGGCATCTATCTTATAACCCGGCGCAAATACACAGGCACTGTTGGACCAGTTTACTTTGGGCACATCATCGTCATCATTGTCGCCGCGCTTTACAAAATGGGCCACGATCGTATGATCGTAATAGCCCGGACAGAACGTATACCAGGCACTTTTGGTGACAATCATATCATTATCCGTAAAATAAGCAAACGAATATCCGCTGTTCGGACTTGCCGATATCGTGATACTGTCGTAATCTGACGCATAGACAGCATTCTGAAACGTCACACCGTTGCACTGGGCATATACGGTTCCCATCGTATGATCTTCCGAATAGGCCACAACCGCCCTGGAACTTCCTGTGATTTCCTCTGCCTGCAGCATGGGAGCCTGAAGCAGAAAGAATATGCCGCACAAAAGCGGCGCTGTTCTGCGAAGCCAACCTTTTTTCATCTTTTGAAGTCTCCTGTTTCCAGTTCCGCATTCGCCCTTCCCCAGACCTTTCCAGCGATTGATAACCGGCCGCTTTCCCGTCCGTTTATCAATCCTGTCTGCTTTCGGGCTCCTGCTGTTTCCAGTTCCGCATTCGCCCTTCCCCTCCTTTTTTAAAGCAGGCAGGGCAGCGCCTGTAAGTATTTTTCTTTCAGTCTGTCTGTCAGTGTCTCTGTCAGTGCCAGGTGATCTTTCATATCCGCCAGTTTGACCCAGCAGGCTTCGGGCATATCAGCGGCATGTGCGCGGATATTTCTGATATATGTCATATATGGAATCCCGCCGGATCTGGTCAGAAGCAGGAGGCAGGCCCGCAGATGCGCCCTGTCTGCCAGGATGCCGCGCGGGCAGTCCGTGTCTTCCCAGAGATCATGCATCAGGGCAAGGGCAATGCAGTCATCCCGCATCGCATCGTCAATCAGGGGCTGTTCCCGCACATAATCGGCCACTCTGAGGGCATGGGCAAATGTTTCGGGATCATAATATTGTCTTGCAAGCCTGTCGGCATATTCCACAACCTCCCGCTCCATCTTACTCTCTCCTTCCCCTGGCTTTGCTAACACTGAAGCAGCGCCGGTTTTACCGGTCGTCTCTTTGACCGTTTTTATTTTAATCATAGCACGGGAATGGAGCCCGGACAAGGATGAATTTACACTGACACTTACTGCGGCAGTACGCGGCGCAGAAAGGCAAACGCATTTTCTCCCAGAAGCTTCCTGATGACATCCGGTCTTGTGCCGATTTCCAGAAAAGCCGCTGTCAGAAGCGCCAGTTCCCCCTGATCGGGCAGGGCATCATTTCCACGGAGCTGGTTTGCCGGCAGTTCACGTCTTGCCAGTTCATAGTTGCGGCACAGATCCAGACCCAGAGCCACATGATCCGCCCCGGCCCGTTCCAGGAGATATTTCCCGTGCTTTTGCAGCAGTTCCAGATGCCTGCCGTCACGGGCAGAACCGGTCAGGAGGCTGCAGGCGTTAAGGCCGATAATACCGCCCCGGTCTGACAGCAAGTCAATCTGTCCGCCGGTCAGATTTCGATAATGAAAATACACCTCCCTGGCGTTGGAATGGGTAGCCAGCATCGGAATATCCGCCTCTGTCAGCACCTCTTCCGTCCCTTCATCATTCAGATGGCTGATATCCAAAAACATATGCTGTTCTCTCATCTTTTGAATGGCGGCCATTCCCGCTTCCGTCAGTTTTCCCTTCACCTCCCGTTTTTCCGAGGCCCGGCAGCAGCCGCAGGCCAGGAGGTTTTGTCTGCTCCAGACAAGCGAAGCGCCCATAACCCCCAGCTCCGAGAGCAGGGAGAGCAGACCGGTATCCGTACCGATACAGTCCAGACCTTCCAGATATAATAAAATGCCGACAGAACTTTTTTCATATGCTCTGTCGAGATCAGCCTGACAACGGATGAGATGTACCGCGCCTTCCGCCTCTCTGATTTCTTCTTTCAGCGCCTCTGTCTGCAGCAGTGTATTGCGCAGAGCTGCCTCCGGCAGATTCTCATCTTCCACATATACCGCCGCCCCGACCAGACTGATACCGGCCTTTTTCCAGACCGGCAGATATCGGCCGGCTATCACCCGCCTCTGCCCCCGCCTGCGGCGAAATAACAGTTCTCCCGGCAAATCCATATGCAGATCCGCTACCGGAGTCTCCGCCTGCAGGCGGCATGCCAGTTCCCAGTTTTTCAGTGAAATCCTCAAACGACTCTCCGATTTTTTCTTTTTCTTATGTTTATTTCTCCGAGCCGCTTTCTATTCCTGCCTGGCGCCCTGATCCGTCCGATGTCTTTTATTCCCGCCTCCTGCGTCTGTGCTCAGCCATGGTTTCCCTGCCGGCTGTCAATAACATCCGGGCGGCCCGCAACATGTCTCTTCGTTTTTCCCGCTCCATCCCCCAAAACGCCGCGCCCATACATCTGAGGGCCATCTTCCGGTGGTCGGAAATCTCTGTCAGCTTCTCTTTGCCCGCTGCTTCCAATATCCCGAAAAGATCATCAATCAGCACTTCCCTCTCCGCTTTCGGTACTGACAGAATAAAACGATTGAGTACTTCCAGAACCGTCTTTGTGCCCTGGTACACATCTTTCACCTTTACGAACTTTCCTTCCCGGATCAGCCAGGAAAAAGCATTGTGCTGCAGCAGTCCAAAGCTGCTGCTCTCTACCGTTTCATAAGCGCCTGTGTCTTCCAGCAGCATGCCGACTACAGAGGAATGTGGTACGATCTTTCTGATCCGTTCCCGAATCCCCCGGTATGCCTCCTCATCGCGAAGCCGGGGCAGAAAACCGGGGCCATCCAGACTGTAGATCCGTCTGATTCGTCTCCTCACTTCCTCCCGGCAAAACATTGCCGCAAAGACTGCCAGATTGCCGCCTTTGGAATGACCGCCCACCAGCAGGGGGCCCGGGCAGCAGGCGCCGGCTTCATCGAGATAGGCTCTGGCCAGTTCCTGGCTTGGCACCGGCGCCTCGCACGCCATGCGAAAATCTTCTTTCCACCCCACCACCGTCTCATCAGTCCCCCGGAACGCAATATAAACCGAATTATCCTCCAGCAGAAGGGTCACGGCAGAAAACTGTGACTGCTCCCGAAGGTCAATCCGGTTTACACAATGTACAATCCTCATGGTCTGGAAACGCCGGCTCATCCGCATGGCCTCAAATAAGGCATGCTGCTCCTGCGCAAAAAACAGATCCGCAAAGATTTCCTCTTTCTGTTCCAGGCGTCCGATTTCTCCGATGGTGACACCGCCCGGCCTCTCAGCCGGCGGCGGTATGACACCTTCCAGCTTCAGATACGCAAACTGGGCAAGCGCCAGACTGTCCACATCGCCAAAAGGACGCTCCAACAGGGAATATTCTCCATATTCCCTGATATAGTCAATGATATTTCCCATAGTATCCCTTAAAATTTTGCCTGTATATGCCCGATCCTCCGCAGCAGCACGGAAATGCTGCCATCCGCCTCGGTGATAAATTCCACCCGTTCATGATCCCGATACTGATCCATGGGAATCTTCAGTTCGATCCCTGTATCTGTGAGAAGATGCTGCGTCTGATATTTTCTGACAGTCGTGTCATTTTGTGGTGCGACTTCTTCTTTTACCATATCATATTGTTCCATCTTCTCCTGGAAACGAACCTGCAGTTCCGGCTTCCCGGCAAATATTTTTTCCGCGAGATCTTCTACGACAAAACCGCCGTTTTCCGCAATTTCTTCGGAAATAATATGTTTTGCCCGCATATGTTCTTCGTATTGTTCATATTCTTGGAAATTTTCCTTCTGAATATTCGCCACCGTCCTGGCAACGATATCCAGTTTTGCCTTATGTGACAGGTGGCTGCTGCATTTGAGAAACAGCCAGGAAAAATAATCTGTCTTTTCCCCGTTGATCTCATATTTTTTCTCGATCACACGCACGGAAAAATCATGCAGACTGATCACTGCCGCTTCCTGCAGGCGCTGGGACTGTGCCGGAAGTGTGGCACGGTAACGGATGATCTCATTGAGATTCCCTTCTTCGCAGGGCACAGTCCGGTGCGTATAGGAATCCCGGAAATTCATCTTCAGCAGCGCCAGATATTCCTCCTCTCCCGCCCGAAATCTCACCACACACAGATCGGCCGGGGGAATCTCGATATTGCTGTTCATAATCTCATAAAGAAGCTCCGCCGCCTGTCTGCTGAACGCCACAAATGCCCCATCCTCATAGCCTGTCAGCATCCTCAGGATCTCTGACTGCTCCTTATGAAACTCACATTGCTTGCTGTCGTCTCCGGCAATGATCCTGTATATATGGTCGCGCAGAAACTCTGCAAAATCCGAACCGAATTCAATCTCCCGCTCCGACAGGACCGGCAGTCCCACCGTGGAGTCCAGTATATGTACGATCACATGCCTGATACGGATATCCTCTTTCTGCATGTCCTTCCTCTCATCTCCTGCGCGGCTTTTTTTGCAGGGCCAATGGCCTGAATATGGTCTTTCTGCCGATAAATCCCACGATTCTCACCAGAATAATCCCCGGCAGGATACCGATACTGTCAATCGCCACATCATGGGCAGACGGCCCCCGTCCCGCAACGAATGACTGATGATATTCATCCAGCCCGGCAAACCCGACGCAAAACGTACCCGCAAGCAGAATCAGCCAAATCCCCCTGATGCCATAGACATACAGCGGGAAAGCCACCGTCACCGCAAGCACGAAATATTCCGTCACATGAGCCGTCTTTCTCACGTAGTAATGAATGTGCTCCGTATAGCTCTCCACCTGCGCATCACTCCACCCTTTATCCAGTACCCTCTCAGCCATCACCACCACCTTATGGCTCACCTTACGGCTCAGCTGTGCCGACGATACCCCATCCTGGGAGGAAAAGCTGAAAATCAGATACATCACCGCAATCGCCGGCAGAAATGACAGCGGTTTGAGCAGATAACGCAGCAATTTTTTGATAAACAATCCTATGTATTTCATAATATTTGATTTTATCCCGTTTCTTTTTATCCTGCAATTCTTTTTCTCTTAAATTTTAATTAAATTATTGCATTTTTTGCCGAAATATTGTGTAATAGTATTATAAGGAGATGAAATATATATGGGGACATTATTGAAAGGCGTTCAGAGCGTCCTGATTGCACTCGGTATCATTGCAGTCATCGGAACAGGGGTTATCGTATACTATAATACTGTGAAGCCGCCGGAGGAAGATGTGGCCACAGCAGACACGCAGTCAGGCACGGAAGAAGGCACCGAACAGGCCGCTGAAGAGACGGCTGCGGAAACAGAGTCCGGGGACGGAAGCGGCACGGATCAGGCGGGTGTGACCGATCCGACGACGATTCCCCTCTCAAATAACGGCACTGCTTCCACCGTGTTCTCTCCCGAGAACGGGCACGAACATACGTATACGAGCACGGTACTGCGCCCGGCCACCTGTACGGAACAGGGAGAAGTAAAGTATGAATGTTACTGTGGTGATTTTTATGTGGATTCCATTCCTGCCCTTGAGCATACAAAGGGCGAATGGATCACGGTGAGATCCGCCACTACCACCCAGACGGGACTGCGCCAGAGATCCTGCAGTCTCTGCGGCAGGACACTGGAAGAGGAGACAATACCCATGCTGCAGGCTCCCGCTGACAACAATAATACCAGCAACAGCAGCAGCAAGAATAAAAAAGACGACGAAGATAATCATCGCCACAGCTATACCTACGAGATCACCTCGGAGGCCTCCTGCACGGAAAAAGGGGAAAAAACCTATACCTGCACGATATGCGGCAGCACCTTCAAAACGACTATACCGGCCACCAATCATCCCAGCAGAAGAACCGTACGGACGGAAGGTGACTGCGGGAATGAAGGCAAGATAGAAACCGTCTGCAATATCTGTAAGGCAGTCATCTCCTCAGAAACACTCCACTACGAGCATGACTGGGGTTCCTGGACTACCACGACCGAACCTACCACTACAGCGGCAGGTGTGCGGACGAGAACCTGCAGGGACTGCGGCGAACAGCAGACAAGAAGTATTGCCAAACTGTCCGGCGGCAGCAACTCCGGCACGAATTCCGGAACAAATTCCGGCACCAATTCGGGAACGAATTCCGGCACCAATTCGGGAACGAACTCCGGCACCAATTCGGGAACAAATTCCGGTACCAACTCGGGCACCACGAAACCGGGGGCAGATCACAAGCATACCTACACATCCGTCGTAACCAAACAGCCTACCTGTGAAGAGGCAGGTGTGACCACCTACACATGTACGGCAGGCGACGATACGTATACCAAAGAAGAGCCGGAGGCACTGGGACATAAGCCCAGCGGAAACTGGAATACCACCAAACCGGCTACCGAAGAGGAAGAAGGCGAACGCGTCCAGTACTGCTCCCGCTGCGGCGAAGTGGCTTTAACGGAGAAAATTTCAAAACTGCAGAATGTGCATGTGCATAAATGGGTACCAAACGAGGGAACTGTAGTCAGGCCGGCAACCTGTAAAAAGACCGGTTCCAAAAGGTTTGACTGCGCGTGCGGCTATTTCATTACCATTCCGATTACGAAACTGGATCATGAATATGAAATTTACAGAAAAGAACCTACCACCACAGAAGATGGTTATGAAGTTGAAAGATGTAAGAATTGCGGCGAAGAGCGTGGAGCAAGAGTAGTAATCCCGGCTACCGGCGGTGGCACCACGGGCGGCGGTACGACAGGTGGGGGCACGACTGGCGGCTCTGGCTCCGGCGGCACCACGGGTACTCCTGACCAACCATAAAAAGTGTTTACTATCCTTCCCGGTCAGTCATAACAGATACATGCGGAAGAAGCGGTGTGATGATCAGATATCACACCGCTTCTTCTTGTATACAGGAATTTATCAATTTATCAAAAAAACTCTATGCGACGTTCTGCCATCGCACAGAGTTTTCTGTTTAGAGCCGAAAATCCAAGGCCTCATTGTCAGGCAACTTTGCCTTTCGCGATCTCTGCCAGTTTCGCAAAGCCTTCCGCATCATTGACAGCCATTTCTGCCAACATCTTTCTGTTGATATCAATCTCTGCCAGTTTCAGGCCATACATAAATTTACTGTAAGACAAACCGTTCAGTCTTGCCGCCGCATTGATACGCGCAATCCACAGCTGTCTGAACTGACGTTTTCTCTCTTTTCTGCCCGCATAGGAAGAAGTAAGGGCGCGCATCACGGACTGTTTTGCCACTCTGTACTGCTTTGATCTGGCTCCTCTGTAGCCTTTTGCCAGCTTTAATATTCTTTTATGTTTCTTTTTTGCGTTTAAACCGCCTTTGACTCTTGCCATGTCTTATACCCTCCTGCTCTTTATAAATACGGTAAAATCTTCTTCATATTCTTAACATTGGTTGCATCAGTGATCGTTGATTTTCTCAGATTTCTCTTTCTTTTCGCAGATTTTTTTGTTAAGATATGGCTCTTATAAGCTTTTGCTCTTTTTAATTTACCCGATCCTGTTACTTTGAAACGTTTTGCTGCTGCTCTGCTTGTCTTCATTTTTGGCATCGCTACATTCCTCCTGTCAATCAATCTGTTGTTAACTCTATTTTAACTGCACGAATTAACGCTTTTCAGTTAAAAACATCGTCATACTCCTGCCTTCCACCTTAGGCGCCTTCTCCACGGTGGCAATATCCGAAAGCTCCTGGGCGATATCATCCAGAATATGTTTGCTGTTGGCCATATGCGCCATCTCGCGTCCACGGAAGCGGAGGGTAATCTTGACCTTGTCTCCTTTGGACAAAAACTTTCTGGCAGCATTCACCTTAGTATTGAGGTCATTTTTATCAATATTGGGAGACAGACGGATTTCCTTGACCTCTATAATCCGCTGTTTCTTCTTTGCTTCCTTCTCTTTTCTGGTCTGTTCATACCGAAACTTCCCATAATCCACGATTTTGCATACCGGCGGCTTCGCTGTCGGCGCAATCTTCACCAGATCCAGTCCTGCCTCCTCGGCAATCCTCATAGCCTCCCTGGAAGACATGATGCCAAGCTGCTCACCGTCCTCACCAATGACACGTACTTCTCTGTCTCTAATCTGTTCGTTAATCATTAAATCGCTAATAACTGTTACCCCCTATGCAAAAAAAAGTGGATAGCATAACTATCCACCAAAAAATCTGTACACGAAGCACCGCTTATGGTACCATGTAAAGAACATCTGACACCTGAAGCCCGATCGCCGCAGGGTGAGAGTGGATACTCTGCTTGGTTGTTCTGTATCATACTCAGTTACTGTACCATAACTGTCGCGGTCTGTCAAATATTTTTTTAAAAAACGCATCTCCTTCCGAAAGTATCCTGGCATGACCGTTCAGCCATACATGTTCCGGACGAAGGAGATGCGTTTTTTCTGTTTTACTGTTTTCTGAAGGTATTGCAGACAGTCTGTCCGCTTTCGGAGGCGCCGTTGCCGGAAATGTTTACATATTCCGCATGGCACTTGTAGTTCTTATTATACATACAGTCACACGCCTCACAGTCAATGCTGATCGTCCTGCAGGGATGCTCGAGGGCGCTGATATAGGAATCCCCCGCACGTTTCCCGGAAAAGCTCTCACAGCAGGTATCGCTTCTGCTCTCCGCATGTTTTCCTCCCACCGTTATATCGCCTTTACAGCAGCTTTTACATTTGTTGTATACGCAGTTGTCCACACCGCAGTCTAACTGTGCCATAGCATTACTCCTTTTCTTTCTTGTTACAAACAGATTTTAATGGTTCGTTATAGTATTTCTTTTTCCGGGGCAGATTATACTTTTATCACCCGGAAAAATCCTCTCAGGAGCAATACGAAAAACCCCCGGAACCGCATCTTTGTGCAATCCCGGAGGCTCTTATAGGGGAGGATAAGTATTTCGCATCTTTTGTAAAAGTTTAATCAAAGGAGGGGGTCCATTTGATTAATCATAGTATGACCCGCTCATCCGAAGCTTATACAATAAAATTAAAATTTTTTAAGAAAAAAAATAAACGTGCTTTTTCATCTCATATGGACAGGCAGATTAATTTGTTATATAATACTCTGAAAGTATGGAATCTTTCCGGCAGGACTGCGCACTTGCTGCGCTGTCCGTACACGCGCCATGCAGCTTACTGCATGTGTGCATAAGGTTTCTAAACGCCCTTTTTTATTTATGATGGTGCAAATCTGATTGCATGGGCGTTTAAGAAGCGCACGGTCACCGGCCAGTGGCCATATGGAGAGGAACATTGACGGCAGCTGCGGGAATCCGCACTGTTTCAGAACAGATTATAAGATAAAGGGGAAAAAGACATGGCATTATTACAGCAATGGCGCGACAGGGCATACGACGAAAAAGCAAACAAAGGAGACCTCCAGCGGTTATGGGCGGCTTATTTTCAGAAGGAGAAAGAAATCTACATGCAGCTTCTGAAAGACCCCGAGGTGGTCGTGGAAGGTACGGTAAAGGAGCTGGCTGAAAAATATGACGTGGATATCATGACAATGACCGGGTTCCTGGATGGTATCAATGACAGTCTGAAGGACGCAAACCCCATTGAAGAGATGGAAGAAGACACAAGGGTAAATCTCGGCTTTGAAAAGGCTCTTCTTTATAAGAATATGGTGGCAGCGGACGCAGACTGGCTGTACGGTCTGGAAGAGTGGAATGACATCTTTGATGAAGAGACGAGGAAAGCTTTGTATAAAGAGCAGAAGTCTTCCACTACTATCGTCAGGGAGCCGAAGATCTATCCCAATGATCCCTGTCCCTGCGGCAGCGGCAAAAAGTATAAAAAGTGCTGCGGAAGAAAATAACAGCAACCGTGTGCAGAAAAAAGAGAATCCTGCCCTGCAGGACTCTCTTTTTTCTGTCGTCTTTCGATTAGCGGGAACCGCTGCTTCCATATAGCAGCGTCCGGCAGATTTCCTTATGCTTCCGGGATCAGGGACAGTGCCGCTTCGTCTCCTACCAGCACTACATTGCTGTGAAGCTGCAGAATAGAAGCCGGAACCTGCGGTGTGCAGGGGCCGAAAAAGGCGTCCTTTACGATCTGTGCCTTGGACTCCCCGCTGACAATTACCAATACTTTCGCCGCCTTCATGATTGTGCCGATCCCCATGGTATACGCCTGTCTGGGCACCTCATCCATGGAAGCAAAGAAGCGGGAATTGGCATCAATGGTGCTCTGTGCCAGATCAACACAGTGTGTCTCTTTTTCGAATACATCCGACGGCTCATTAAATCCGATATGCCCGTTATGTCCCAGGCCGAGAAGCTGCAGGTCAATGCCGCCCGACGCGGCAATAATCGCATTATAAGCCTCACATGCCTTATCACTGTCCGGCTCCAGACCATTGGGCACATAGGTACATTCCGGTCTGATATTGACATGACGGAAGAGATGCTCATTCATAAAATAGCGGTAGCTCTGGTCATTCTCCGGGGACAGGCCCTTGTACTCATCCAGATTGATGCTTGTCACTCCGGAAAAGTCCAGATCTTTGTTCTCATACCTGCGAACCAGCTCCTCATAGGTTCCGATCGGTGTGGAACCGGTCGCCAGTCCCAGCACGCAGTCCGGCTTCATGATCACCTGGGCAGAGATGATATTGGCCGCCATACGACTCATGTGGTCATAATCTGTTGTCCTGATAATTTGCATTGCAATTCCCTCCTAATACATGATATACTCTTACTCTACCAATAAAGGAGAAAAAGTACAAGAGAAAAATTTGCCGTTCAGCTTTGAAATCCTATATCCGGCAGCTGTATGACCACTGGCAGTTTCATACATGGGAAATGCCTCCGCCCTGCAGATAGCGCATATAGGCATTTACAAATGCATTGTATTTTTCTCTGGACAGATAAATGACCGTGCCGTCGGTCAGGGATATGGTGTCTGTGGTATATTCCATCACATAGGCAAGATTCACCAGATAACCCCGATGACAGCGATAGAACCCCTCTCCCAGCGATCTCTCCAGCTCATTCATCGTCCCATAGATCTCATAGCTTTCCCGTCCTGTATGGATTTCCGCCTTTCTCATCCGGCTCTCCACATACAGAATCTGATCCCGCCGCAGCATGATATTGCGGTTTCCGCTCCTGATCGGAAACAACTCCTGATTTCCACAGCGCTGAACCCTTCTCATCGCCCGTTCAAAAACTTCTGCGAATTTTTCCTCCGAGAGAGGTTTCAGCAGATAATGAAAAGCGCCCACATCAAACGCGTCAAAGACATACTCCTTCAGCTCCGTGATAAAAATCAGGATGGTTTCCTGCTGTCTTTGCAGGACCCTTGCTGTCTCGATCCCGCTCTTCCCATCTATGTTAATTTCCAGAAAGATAATGTCAAAATGTCTTCCCGCCGCCAACAGTTCTTCTCCGGTCTGATAACATATAATGTCCGCATCCGCTCTCTGTTTCTCTATCAGCCTTCTGATCTGCTCCCAGATCGCTTTTTCGTCGTCACAGATTGCAATTACCAAAGTTTCACCTCATATTCCGCTCTGCCCTGTCCCTATCTCCGTAACAGGCAGACAGGCTGGCCTGTTACATCTCTTTCTTACTTATATCGGCTAATGGGACAGATCGTTAGCGCAAAATGTCATGAAAAACGCCGGAAATGTTATGAATGAACGCCCAGCGCTGCCAGCTGAGAAACCGCGTCCTCTTTTGTCGTAAACACGATGCCATAAAAGCCCTGCGCTCTGGCAGCTTCCACATTGGTCTCCAGATCATCCAGGAACACACATTCCTCCGCCTTCAGGCTATATTTTTCCAGCAGGCGGAGATAGATTTCCGGCTGCGGCTTGATCAGTTTTTCCTCACATGACAGGATGCCGCCGTCTGTCACAGGAATAAAATCCAGCGCATGTCTGCATTCTCTGCCTGCTTTAAAAGAAAAATTGGACAGATAATAGACGTGATAGCCCCCGGCCTGCAATTCCCGTATCCAGGGGATGGCATAATCGGCCCGGCTCACCAGACCACTCACATCCTGCATCATGCGTCGTATCGGCTGCTCCATGGCAGGGTCATTGGCGATCAACAGTTCTATGACCTCCTCATCACTCATCACGCCCCGGTCAAACTCATTCCACGCCTGACTCTTTACCGTGGCATTGACCACCCTCTCATACATCTCTTCCCCAAACCCAAAGCTTCTGATATGCTTCTCCCATGTATAATAGGTCAGTACATTGCCAATATCAAATACAATATTTTTTATCATCTGTTTCATCCTTTCCGCAACAGCCCGGACAGACCCGACTGCCGCTCTTTTTTCCTCTTACTGCAAAATTTTATTCCCACCGAATCATGATACATGCACATAAAACGCCGTATCATTGACCATTCACAATCGTTATGCTACGATACCTATATACTTATCATACCTGAAAAATTACGGGAGGATCGGATATGTATTCTGTCATATTATGGGATCTGGACAATACGCTGCTGGATTTTACGGCTTCGGAAAAATATGCCTTTGATGCGTGTATGGCCGACGCAGGGCTTACATCCACGGACGAACTTCTCTCCCTCTATTCGCGGATTAATCTTTCTTACTGGAAGATGCTGGAGCGGGGTGAAATCGCAAAGGATGTCTTGCTCAGGCAGCGTTTTGTCAGCTTTTTTGAGGAGGCAGGAATCACCGGTGTGGATGTGAACCGTTTCAAAGATACTTATCAGCAGCTTCTGGGCAATGTCTGCTATTATCTGGATGATTCCCTTTCTCTCTGCCGGGAAATACATAACACATGCCGCCAGTATATTGTGACAAACGGTGTCGCTTCCACCCAGCGCAACAAATTAAATCTGAGCGGACTTATGGATGTGATGGACGGACTTTTCATCTCGGAAGAGCTGGGCTGTGAAAAGCCTTCCGCACAATTTTTCGAGCGTTGTTTCCGGCAGATCCCTGATCTGAAAAAGGAGGAAGCCGTCATCGTGGGCGACTCCCTCACAAGCGATATGTCAGGCGGCAACAGAGCAGGCATTGCCTGCTGCTGGTATAATCCGTCAGGGCAGCCGGCGCCGGACAATATCCGCATCGACCATACCATACGGAATCTGTGGCAGCTGCTGCCCCTTTTGCACGGGGACTTTTATTTATGAAGCATGCTCTCTCTGTAGATGATATCTTCCCTCCCCGGCCCGTTGCTGACCATTGTGATCGGGTATCCGATCTGCTGCTCGATAAATTCCACATAACGGCGGCAGTTTTCCGGCAGCTCTTCATATTTCCTGATACCGCGGATATCCTCCTTCCAGCCGGGCAGGGTTTTCAGTACCGGTCTGGCCCGCTCCAACATCGGTGTCACCGGGAAATCCGTCGTCACTTCCCCGTCGATCTCATAGCCGATGCACACCGGGATTTCGTCCAGATACCCCAGTACATCCAATACGGTAAATGCCACATCCGTCGTGCCCTGCAGGCGGCATCCGTATCTGGAAGCCACACAGTCAAACCATCCCATCCGTCTCGGCCGTCCCGTGGTCGCACCGAACTCCCCGCCGTCTCCGCCGCGCCGACGCAGTTCGTCTGCCTGCTCTCCGAATATCTCGGACACAAAGGCACCTGCCCCCACCGCTGAGGAATATGCCTTGCACACCGTGATCACCTGTCGGATCTCATAGGGTGCAATCCCTGCGCCGATGGCGCCATAGGCCGCCAGTGTGGAGGAGGAAGTCACCATGGGATAAATGCCGTGATCCGGATCTTTCAATGTCCCCAGCTGTCCTTCCAGCAGAATGTTCTTTCCATCCCTGACCGCCTGATCCAGATAGGAGGATACGTCGCACACATAAGGGGCGATCATTTCCTTATATTCGTGCAGCACGGTCAGCAGTTCCTCAGGATCTATGGCCGGTTTGTGATACAGATGCGTAAAAAGCACATTCTTAATTTCGCATACGCCGACGACTTTTTTGCCGAGCAGCTCCTCATCGAACAGCTCGCTCACCTGGAAACCGATTTTGGCATATTTATCGGAATAAAAAGGAGCAATCCCGGATTTGGTGGAACCGAATGATCTGCCTCCCAGCCGTTCTTCCTCGTACTGATCCAGCAGGATATGATATGGCATTACGATCTGCGCCCGGTCAGATACAAGAATCCGGGGAGCCGGCACCCCCCTGTCCGTGATGGAACGGATCTCTTCGATCAGAATCGGTATGTTCAATGCCACACCATTTCCGATGATATTGGTCGTATGACCATAAAATACCCCTGACGGCAATGTATGCAGCGCAAACTTTCCATAATTGTTCACAATGGTATGCCCTGCGTTGGCGCCTCCCTGAAAGCGGATGATAATGTCCGACTCCCTGGCAAGCATATCGGTTATCTTGCCTTTTCCTTCATCTCCCCAGTTTGCTCCTACAACTGCTTTTACCATCTTACGTTTACTCCTCTCAAACGATTTCAATGTATGTTGCCCTCTGACGGGCTTTCGCCCCGTCTATTATACACAAACATATGGCATAAGTCCATCGGTATTTATCCTGTCACATCCCGCAGAATAAGTCCCACCGGACAGTGATCGGAGCCCTGCACCTGTGTATAGATCAGTGCATCCTCCAGGCGCTGCCGCAGGGCCCGGGAGGCCAGAAAATAGTCAATCCGCCACCCCGCATTTTTCTCCCTGGCCCGGAAACGATAGGACCACCAGGAATAAACGCCTTCCTTGTCCGGATAAAAAAAGCGGTACGTATCCAGAAAACCACTTTCCAGCAGGCGGCTGAATTTTTCCCTCTCTTCATCGGTAAAGCCTGCGTTTTTATGATTTGTGCCGGGATTTTTCAGGTCGATTTCTTTATGGGCCACATTCATATCACCACAGCAGATCACCGGTTTCTTCTGCGCAAGGTCCTGCAGATACGACCGGAAAGCATCTTCCCAGTCCATCCGGTAGGAAAGTCTGGCAAGCTCCTGCTGGGAATTGGGGGTATAGACTGTGACCAGATAAAAATCCTCATATTCGGCTGTAATCAGCCGTCCCTCCCTGTCGTGTTCCGGCATACCGAGCCCGTTTCGCACGGCAAGGGGCTTTCTTTTCGTAAAGATGGCCGTACCGGAATATCCTTTTTTCTCCGCATAATTCCAGTACATATCATAATCCGGCAAATCCAGGGATATCTGCCCCGCCTGCAGTTTTGTCTCCTGCAGACAGATCACATCCGGTGCCTGTTCTCTGACAAATGTCGAAAATCCTTTTCCTTCGCAGGCCCGCAGCCCGTTTACATTCCATGAAATCAGTTTCATCTCTTATCCTCTCCGTTACAGATGCAGCAGACTGGCTGCAATCTGGAAATATACCATCAGGGAAATGGCGTCCACAATCGTCGTGATAAAGGGACTGGCCATAACAGCCGGGTCAAATCCCGCCTTCTTTGCAAACATGGGCAGACTGCAGCCTACCAGCTTGGCAATAAAGACGGTCACCACAAGCGTCAGGCAGACCACAAGCGCCACCTGCATCCCCACTCTGTCCAGAAAAAGCAGCTTGATAAAGTTGGCCGCCGCCAGTGTCAGACCGCACAGCAGGGACACCCGGCACTCTTTCCAGATCACCTGGCCCATATCCCGAAATTCGATCTCTTTCAGCGACAGGCCGCGGATAATTGTGACACTGGCCTGCCCGCCCGCATTTCCGCCCGTATCCATCAGCATGGGGATAAACGCGGTCAGCACCACACAGTTGCTCAGTGCATCTTCAAAGGATGTGATGATTCTGCCGGTAAACGTGGCGGAAATCATTAAAAGCAGCAGCCAGGGGATTCGCTTTTTCCATGTCTCAAATATGCCCGTTTTCATATAGGGCTTGTCGGACGGCACAATAGCCGCCATCTTTTCCATGTCTTCCGTGGCCTCTTCCAGCAGAATATCCATCACATCGTCCACGGTAATGATGCCCACGAGGCGGTTCTCATTGTCCGTCACCGGCATGGAAGTAAAATCATATTTCTGAAACTGTCTGGCGACTTCCTCCTGATCCATCAGGGTATGAAGAGAGATCACATTTTCATGCATGATATCCCCGATCACCGCGTCCGGCTGGCTCAGCAGCAGATAACGCAGCGCCACCGTCCCCACCAGTGTCCTCTTACGGTCCAGCACATAGCAGATATTGATGGTCTCGCTGTCCACGCCCACCTTGCGTATCCTTTCTATGGCCGCCTGCACGGTAATATTCTCTTTCAGATCCACATATTCCACTGTCATGATGCTGCCCGCACTGTCCTCCGGGTAACGCAGCAGATGATTGATATCGCGTCTTGTCTCCGGGCTGGCATTGGCCAGCAGCTTCTTCACGATATTGGCCGGCATCTCTTCGAGCAGGTCGGTGGCATCATCGGCCATCAGATTATCAATGATGCCCGCGGCTTCCTTATCGGAAAGCGCGGTGATGATAAACTGCTGATTTTCCACTTCCAGATAGGAAAACACATCGGCAGCGCTGGACTTTGGCAAAATCCTGAATACTTTCAGCAGATCTTCCTCATCCAGGCTTTCGATAAACGCCGCGATATCCGCATCGTTGATTTCCGTCAGATGCTGCCTGAGCCTGGTATACTGCTTCGTCCCCAGCAGTTCTCTTAATTCTTCCATGATCTCTTTCAGTTCATCCACGAAATCCACCCGCCTTTGCTTTTGCCCGTCATGGCCGGACAGGATACCAGGCACTCTCCCTCTTTTGCGCCACGGCTCTGGCACCCGTCAGCTCCATGACCTCCCTGATAATCCCTGCCTGTATCTCTGCCGGCATAAGTATATGAAACTCTACTCTGTCAGTATAAACCGTATCTTCCACAATCATCCCCCGTGCGGCAAAGAGATGCTGTAATTTGCCAAGCATGCCGTAATCTGCCGTGATCACATAGCGCACGCCAAGGCCCATATCCACAATCTCACTGCCCGCCAGCGCCTGCTGCACCGCCTGGGTATAGGCTCTGATGAGCCCGCCCGTCCCCAACAGTGTCCCGCCGAAATAGCGGGTCACAACGGCTGCCACATTGGTCAGTCCCTCGCCCCGCAGCACTTCCAGCATAGGCCGCCCCGCCGTCCCGCCGGGCTCACCGTCATCGCTGCTGCGCTCCAGTCCATCCTCCCGCAAAAGGTAGGCATAGCAGTTATGTCTGGCGTCATAATATTTTCTGCGGACTGCATGAATAAAAGCAAGCGCCTCCTCTTCGGAGCTCACCGGTCTGACGGTGGCAATAAAGCGTGATTTTTTTTCCACGATCTCACCCACGGCCTCCCCGGTCAGTATACGGCAGCTTCCTGCCTCTTTTAACGCTTCCTGCTTTTCCATCCGCCCGCCTCCCTCTCAGATCATATGGAAGATCGCATTTGTATTACGATCATATCACAGGCGGAAAGCAAAGTCTATGGATTCTCTGTCTTGTTTTGGTATTTTGTATAAGGAAACGGTCAACAATCTCTATGGAAGATACGCACGGATTTGCCGCAGAATCTTTGACTTACTGTGCATACTTTGTTATAATGTACGTCAGGCCTGCAGTATACAGGTACGGTCACGTATCAACATTTCATTCATATTCAGGAGGCATAATTCATGAATTATGGAAAAAAAGGCATACGAAAAAAGAAAAAGGCTCTAGGCTCCACTTCTGCGAAGCTGGGGCGCAAACTCACTCTTTTGATCATAAAGGCTGTTCTGGCAAGCATCATCGCGGTAATTGTCATCGGGATCAGTGCCGGGATCGGCGTGTTCCGTGGGATTCTGAGCTCCGCCCCCGACATTTCCCATATTGATGTGTCCCCTTCCGGATTTACTACTTTTGTCTACGATTCCGAAGGGCACGAGCTGACCCAGCTGGTGGCGGCGGATTCCAACCGTATTCCGGTGACGATGGAGCAGATCCCGGAAGATCTGGCCCATGCCTTTGTGGCCATCGAGGACGCACGTTTCTATGAGCACAACGGCATTGATATCAAAGGTATCATCCGCGCGGGTTTTACCGCCATCAAGGAGCGCAATCTCTCACAGGGCGCCAGCACCATCACCCAGCAGCTTCTGAAAAACAATGTGTTTGAAGGCTGGACGAACGAGACGACCATGCAGAGTATCAAGCGTAAAATCCAGGAACAATATCTTGCCCTGGAACTGGAAAAGGTCATGGACAAAGACAAGATTCTGGAGAATTATATGAATACCATCAACCTGGGTCAGAATACGCTGGGCGTTCAGGCTGCTTCTCTGCGCTATTTCGGCAAGCCCGTGTATGAACTGAAGCTCTCGGAATGTGCCGTGATCGCCGGCATTACTCAGAATCCTTCCCGCTATAACCCGATCTCTCATCCGGAGGAAAATGTAAAGCGTCAGAAAAAAGTCTTATCCGATATGCTGGATCAGGGATATATCACCCAGGAAGAATACGATGAAGCTATCAAAGATGATGTTTATTCCCGCATCCAGACAGTCAATGAGGAATCCGAAGACAATTCCGTGTATACATACTTTGTGGATGCACTCACACAGGATATCCTGGACGATCTGGTCAATGTGGCCGGCTATAATGAAACCCAGGCGTATAATCTCTTATACAGTGGCGGACTGAGCATTTATACCACCCAGGACAGCGCCATTCAGGCGATCTGTGACGAGGCCTTTGCCAATCCCGATAATTTCCCGGAAAATACCAAATGGTATTTAAATTACGAACTGTCCGTTAAGAAGGCCAACGGCGAGGTGGAAAACCACAGTTCCGAAATGTTCAAGGCTTATTTCAAGCAGGAAAAAAGTTCGTTTAACCTGCTCTATGCCTCTCAGGAGGAGGCGTATGAAGCCATTGAGATCTACAAGGACGCCGTCATGGGAGCCGGGGATGAGATCATCGGCGAGCGCGTCTTCCTCACACCGCAGCCGGAAGTCTCCATTACGGTGGAGGATCAGAATACCGGCTATGTGGTTGCCATGGTCGGCGGCAGAGGCGCCAAAGAGGCCAGCCGTACGCTTAACCGGGCCACAGACACCACCCGCCAGCCGGGTTCTACTTTCAAAGTGGTCTCCACATATGCCCCTGCACTCGACAGTGCCGGACTGACCCTGGCCGATGTACAGAACGACGCCCCTTACGCCTACGCGGACGGACGTCCCGTCTCCAACTGGTACAGCTCCGGTTACCGGGGACTCTGTTCCCTGCGGGATGGTATCCGGGATTCCCTGAATATCGTGGCAGTCAAGACACTGACACAGATCACCCCGCAGCTTGGCTATGATTATCTGATCAATTTCGGCTTTACCACCCTCAAGGACCGGTATGAGGTAAACGGCAAGGTCTATTCCGATATCCAGCAGTCTCTTGCGCTGGGCGGTATTACCATGGGTGTCACCAATAAAGAGCTGAATGCCGCGTATGCCACCATCGCCAATGGCGGCACATATTACAAGCCGACCTTATATACCAAGGTAGTGGATCATGACGGCAAGGTGATCCTCGACAACACCAAACCGGCCAGCCACCGTGTGATCAAAGAAACGACCGCCTTCCTGCTGACAGACGCCATGGAAGATGTGGTCACTTCCGGTACGGGCGGTTCCGTCAACTTTGGCAATATGGCCATCGCCGGCAAGACGGGAACCACTTCCGATTACAATGATGTCTGGTTTGCAGGCTATACCCCTTATTATACGGCCACCACATGGGCCGGTTATGACAACAATACCAAGCTCTCCGGCGCGGAAAAAAATCTGGCCAAAGTACTCTGGCGGGCTGTCATGTCAAAAATCCATGAGGAACTGCCAAATCAGTCCTTTAACCGCCCCTCCGGCATTGTCAGCGCCACAGTGTGCAGCAAATCCGGAAAGCTGGGCATTTCCGGTTTGTGCGACGGGTCTCTGCGCAGCGAATACTTCGCGGAAGGAACCGTGCCCTCGGAAAGCTGCGATGTCCATTATTCCGGTATGGTATGCGCCTACAGTATGCTGCCCGCCTCCGATGAATGTCCGTTCAGTATGGCCGGCACGCTGACCCTGCTGCCGGAACGTCTGGAGGGAAGCGGCGTCTCCAGAAAGCAGGCGCCCGCTGCCGATCCGGCCACCGACCCTCTGCAGACCGGGGAAGCCCCTCAGCTTGGCCCCAACGTGGAAAAATGTCCGCACAATGCAGAGTTTATGATGCAGCCCGGCGTGGAACTGGTGATCGAGCAGCAGCGTCAGGAAATGATTCTGAACGCGGCACAAAACGGTATCGTCCTGCCCGAAAACATCACGAACCCACTGGGACTTCCCACCACCCCTGACTCCGGCCTCATTCCGGGCATCCCCGGACTGTCTATCCCGCTTCCCGGGACGGACACACCGGCGACGCCGACGCCGGATCCGGCAGCGCCGCAGACCCCCGATCCCGCGCCTGCCACGGGGACGTGAGCACGGACCAGGCAGAAACAATATGATATCATAAACGTGAGGCAGGTAAATCATTCACCTGCCTCACTGAAACATTACTCCTTCCCGATATTTTCAATCTGTTCTCTGAGCGCCTCCGCGCCCCTCTGCGCATCCAGTATCGCCCTGCACTGTTCTCTGTACTCGTTTTCTTCTTCATTTTTGTGGCTTTCAAAATAAGCCCGGCCAATCTCCCGGTATTTCTGATCCATAACCTCTTCACAGGTGTGAAGCATGTTTTTCAGTCTGGTCACTTCCGCCAGCTCTTTCGCCTTTCTGCTGATGCCCTGACCGGTTTCAGCCACTGTCTTTTCCAGTTTGTCAAATAAATTCATGGAAACCCTCCCATTCTTCCTTACAAATGCTGTTATTATGCTGCGTTTTTTGATTTTATTCCATCTCTCTGATGATTTCATACAGAGAATGGTCTTTGATGTAATTAAATAAGTCTTTCATCTCCTGAGGAGACACCGCCATGCCGTCCCGTATCCAGACCATAAAAATAAATCCGAGAAACTCGGCATAATATCTTGCCAGTGTCTCATGGGACAACAGTTTGTACCTGGAAACCCTGTCTCTGGAATATTCACTGATAAAGTCCAGCAGTATCTCGTACAGACTGTCCTTGACAATGCTCTCGAAGGAATTCTGTCCCTGCAGGCGGTAGACACGGCCGTAAAACTCTTTATCCTCCTGCATACGCACAAAGATCAGCACGACCGCATCGTCCAGCATATCATTGCGAATCAGCGGTCTGACAGGAAGGATCACTTCAGATTTGAAAATATATTCCAGAAGCTGATATTTGTCCTGAAAATGGTTATAAAAAGTAGGGCGGATCACACCGGCGCCTTCCGCAATCTCCTGTATGGTGATTTTCTCGATGGGAATGCGCTTTGCCAGCTCTTTAAAACTCTCGATCAGCCTTTTTTCCACATTTTCCTTTCTGCGCATCATGTCCTCCGGAAAGTGACAGCCCCTGTGGCGGCATCCATGGATTCCACCACCGCCAGGGATTCCACACGGATACCGCTGCCGCGCAGCAGGCGGCCGCCTTCCTGAAATCCCTTTTCAATGGCAATACCTACGCCTTCCACCGTGGCCCCCGCACCACGAACCAGTTCCAGCAGCCCGTTCACCGCACATCCATTGGCCAGAAAATCGTCAATAATCAGCACATTGTCTTCACCGGTCAGATATCGCCTTGATACTATGATATCATATTCCCTTTTATGTGTATAGGACTGTACTCTGGCCGTGTATACATCATCATCCAGATTGATGCTATGCGATTTACGTGCAAAGACTACCGGTACATGAAAATATTGCGCCGCCACACAGGCAATGCCTATACCGGATACCTCAATTGTCAGTATTTTCGTAATCGTATCTCCGGGAAACAGGCGTCTGAATTCTCTTCCCATCTCATTGTACAGTTCAATGTCTATCTGATGATTCAGAAAGCTGTCTACTTTCAGCACATTGCCTTCCTTCACATATCCGTCCCTGAGAATCCTCTCTTCCAGCAGTTTCATTTCATTCCTCCCAATCCCCTGCACCCAATCGGCCGGGCACTTTATCTTTCCGTTGCTATCCTGTGGCATACGCACAAACTTTTTGTATCCATAACCTTAACATAAATATATAATAACTGCAAGGGGCGTCCCCGCACGTTTGAAACAGACAGGAGGAAGACATATGGTGACAATCAGGTATGTGGAAATTTCCGACAAATCATTCTGGTATCGTTTAGACCGGCATCTGCCGGAATCAGAGTTTGAGAACAAGGTAGCGGCAAAAAGCGGCTATATTCTGTCGGCAGACGGGAAACCGGCGGGATTGCTCCGATATAATCTCTTTTGGGACAACACGCCGTTCTGTACACTGCTCTATGTGGATCAAGAATATCAGGGAAAAGGGTATGGCACACTGCTGCTGGATTTCTGGGAAAAGGAAATGAAACAGAAGGGGTATCAAATGCTGTTAACATCGACACAGGTTGATGAAACCGCACAGCACTTTTACCGCAAAGCAGGCTATAAGGACTGCGGCTGTCTGCTGATTGATCTTCCCGCATGCGCACAGCCCATGGAAATGTTTTTGATAAAAGCGATCCCGTAAGCGGGAATAAACTCCCACAGACTGCGCGAATCCTTACACTCTCTTACAAGGACAAAATGCGAAGGCAGCTTCCTAAATAGCGGGGAGGTTGGAAAGATTATTACTCTCTCTGCCATCCGGGATGGATTTCAGATACTCCGTATCGCGGCGATGTGCGACTCCCACACCTTTGATCTCGCCGTCTTTTGCCATACGGACGCCTTCCTCCCGATCGACCACGGATCCGTCTGAGAGCTGATAGCCGTCAACCTTTCCGCTGTGTTTCACAAGACCCACGATCTCCTTGGCATCCGCCTTTGCCTGTGGTATTTCATCGAGCGTATTTCTGGCGAGTGCAGCGCCGATATCATTGTCATTACTCTTATTTTCCAAAGCATATACCCCGTGCCCGCATTTGCACAACAGCAGGCTTTTTGCAGTTTTCGTGTTGCAGCATTTATTATTTCCTCTTTTTCTGCCGCCATGCCGGAAAAATCTGTGTTATTTTTGACACACAATGCCAAAATTGCGCAGCAATGTATTAATCAGAAGCATACAAGGGATTGGCTTTTCGGGTATCTTCGCCGTATATCTTTTTTAATTCTTCGAATGCCATTTTCACTTTCTCCGGAATATCCACATGGGCAATGAAGTTCTTTCCATTTGGACCATACCCGTTTGCATCATCAGTAAGCCTTGGGATTTCTCCCATGAGCAGATTTACATACCTGTCTATATCCCACATGCCATGTATGTCCTCAGAATAGGTCAACTGACCGTTACAGGTAATGACTTCGGCTTTGTAAGCGGCAAAATTGATAATTGTGACGTCATCAGAACGATACTTGCGAAGTCCGGCTTCCATTCTATGCTGCATGGTTGCGTCCTGGCATAAGATTATACTCCTGAACGCAATCCCCTGCTGCTCCAACAGATCAAGCAGACAGGTGATGTTATTCCCGCAATTTGTTGACTCGGTTTCCAGATAGTCCGCGCTTACTCCATACACGACGGTTAAGTATCTGTTAAATATCTCTGCTTCCGGCAATCCCTCTGTCATGATCTGCGGATAATTTTCATGCACCTTTTTACGCAGTGTTTCCGTCGTATGCCCTGCCCCGCCGACAATTATATATTTCCCCGCAACCCTGTTTTTCATGGCATTTGCAAGAACATCTCCGCCGCTTAAGATACTGCCTCCAAACAAGACCATGACATCTGCCTGTTTCCACCCGTATTTATCCTGTAAGTTACAGGCGCTAAGGGCTTCCATATCCCTCTTGCCGCAAAAATCTCCTAATATGTTTATATTTTTTGCTATCTGCTCTTTCATATGTACCTCACAAACTTTCCTTCCCTAAACGCCCATGCAATCAGATTTACACCACCATAAATAAAAGCGGGCGTTTAGAAAGCTTATGCACACATGCAGCAAACTGCATGGTGCGTGTACGGACAACGCAGCAAGTGCGCAGTCCTGAGTAAAGGCTGAGACTTTTATAGTAAACGCCCATGCAATCAGATTTGCATATGATACAACCGCCGGCATGGCAGATATGTTCTGCACATGCCGGCGTCCTTTTATCCTGTCCGTAAGATTCCTGTCTCTCCGCTTACTGGCAAAGTTCAAATTTCTGTACCATTTTATTCAAAATTTCTGCCTGGGAGGCCAGCTCCTCCGAAGTGGCGGAAGTCTCCTGGGAGGCAGCGGAATTATCCTGTATGCCGTGGGTGATCTCTTCAATCCCCGCCCGGAGCTGCTCCATATTTTCCGCCTGTACCGCCGCATTTTCAGCAGTCTTCTGAATCATCTCATTTACCTGATCCACGACACTTACCGATTCTTTCAGAGAATCCATAGCGCCTGTGGCAATCGTATTTCCTTTATTGATCTCTTCCATGGAGATTTCGATCAGCTCCCTCGTCGTGTTTGCCGCTTTGGAGCTCTCGAGTGCAAGTTTCCCGATTTCGTCGGCAACAACCGCGAAGCCCTTTCCTGCCTCCCCTGCCCTGGCAGCTTCTATGGACGCATTGAGGGAGAGAAGATTTGTCTGCGACGCAATGTCTTCAATCGTCTGGATGATTCCCACCACCTTCTGCGAGGTCTGGTGAATTTCATTCATGGCAGCCATCATCAGCTTCATTTTCTCCTGATTCTGTTCGATCATTGCAGCTGCTTTGGCGGTTGCCCGGGCAGAAGTCTCCGCTTCCCCGCGACTGGTTTCCACCTGATCGGCAACGGTAGCCGTCGTCGCCATAAGCTGTTCCACGGATGCCGCCTGCTCTTCCGCCCCCTCTGCCAGAATCTGAGAAGCCGAGGCCAGCTCAGAAGCTCCAACAGACACACGCTCCGAACTCTCATTGATTCCGATCATCACCTCATTCATGGAATCCGAAATATTAAGCAGAGCCGTCTTTATTTTCTGGAACTCTCCGACATATTCATGCTTCAGTTCCACGCTCAGTTTGCCGTCTGCAATCCGCGAAAGCACCTCTGCGGTCTCATCTATGTATACAATATAATCCTTCAGCCGATCCACTGTCCTGGCAAAAGATTCACCCAGCTCCCCGATCTCGTCTTCACTTGTAATATGAAGATCCACATCAAGATTGCCTGCCGCAAGCTGCTGCGCCGTGTCATTGAGCTGCAAAATAGGTTTTGTCAGTCTGGCGGCGCTTTTTTTGATACTGAATGCAATCAGGACGATACCAATGCCAAAGAGAATGACCAGCGTAATGATCATCACGATCAGCATCGCATAATATTCTGACAGCGGCAGATTGCTGAGTACAAGATATCCTGTATCTCCGGCCTGCTGCAGAGAACCATATTTAATCTGGCCGCTCGTCTTATATTTCAGAAATGCATCGCTTTTTGACATCACCGCGTCGATCACATTCTGCGAAATATCCACTTCTTTGATATTTTTCTGTATCATATCACTCTGCGGGTGATAAAGGAAAGTGCCGTTTTCGGACAGCAGCAGCATATATCCCCTGCGCCCGATCCGATAGCCGCTCATGATCTGCGTCATATGATCGAGCGCAATATCCATGCCCACTGCGCCAAGCACCGTGCCTGTATCCTCATCCAAAACCGGAGCCGCCGCGCTCAAAATCATCTTACCCGTGGAAGAGTCCACATAGGGTTCCGTCAGAATGGGCTGTTTTGTCTCAATGCACCCATACCAGCCGCGCCCCGTAATATCCCAGCCCTCTCCGCTTGTATAGCCGTCAGACTGTGTCAGTACGCTGGCATCCAGGTCGGAAATCCATACCGCCATAACATTTTCCGTATCGGTAGCGGCAATACTGACAAGATTTTCCATGACAGTATCCATTTTTTCCGTCTGTCGGATATCATCACCGGCTTTTGTCTGCGCCATCACATATTTGATCTCCGGATTAGCGGCAAGCTGCTCCACACTCTTCGTATACTGTTCCAGAAATCCGGTCAGCTGATTGGCAGCCGCATTGGATTCCTGTGTCAGTTCCGTCTGCTTGGATGTAACGATCAGCCATCCTACCATACCGATCGCCACAACCGCTATCAGCAGAAGCACAAAAATAACACTGCCTCCTATCTGACGGAGAATTTCATCTGCAATTCTCTTTCGTTTATTTGTCCCATTTCTTTGTTGTTCCATACCAAACCTCCGTACACATCTCTCCCCTTTTCTTATTGTATCTCTCTTTTTCTGACAATACAACAGAAAGATTGCAAATTTGAATTCATTCCCAGACTTACGTCTGTGTCAATTGCGATCGTTTTTTCACTATTTCACGAAAATCCGCCGCCACGCTTTTATAGCGCGAAGGTTCCCGCAAAATTGCAGAAGGATGAAATGTCGCAGTCAGCGCACAGTTTTTCCGGCAGACCCATGTGCCGTGCTGCCTGGTGATCCTGAAATCCGGCGATATAATACGCTGCGCCGCCACACGTCCAAGACAGACAATGATCCTGGGTTTTAAAAGGAATGTCTCGTATTTCAGATGGGGAAAACACGCTTCTTTTTCCTCCTCTCCGGGATCGCGGTTGCCGGGCGGATGGCACTTTATTATGTTGGTCATATAGATTTCCCCTCTGTCCAGTCCGCAGTCCCGCAAAAGTCTGTCCAATATCTCTCCGGAGCGCCCGACAAACGGTATCCCCTGTTCATCCTCACATCCTCCCGGCGCTTCGGCAATCAGCATAATATCAGCCTGCCGGTTTCCACGCCCCATAACAGGCAAATGTCTGGTCCGGCTCAACGGACATTCCGTACAGGCCATCACGTGCTGACTGATGTCATCCCATGTATATTGCATAAATTCTCCTTTGTGACCCTTTCTCAGGTCTTATGTATGTCAATCGTATCTCCTGCACATCTTTCACTTTATGGCAGCATATAATTCCATGCCCTGCAGGACAATCCCGGCCAGGGGAATCATCACGGATAAAATAATCATCACCTTATTGCCCGCAGTTGTCATCACCAATTTCTCTGCAATAAAACCATTCCGCTTTTCAATCAGGCTTTTTCTGATTACTTCCTCACCTTCCGCTTCAATCTGCCGGTTTAATCTGACGATCATTTCGTCTTTTTTTGTTCTCATAAATTCCAACAGTTCTTTTAACGGAATACACTCCAGTACCGTCAGGCAAACAATGAACAGGGCAAAAACCGCCACATAAATATCATTATAAAATAGATAGTGTATCCCATAGGCGACCGCAATTCTGTCATTGAGAACGACTATAACTGATCCTGAAATGTAGACAAGACCATGGGAAATGATACACACCAGGACATCCAAAGCCTTGATCACACTAATATTGCGATTATAGTCATCTTCTCTATATACCATCTGCCCATCCCGTAAAAAGCAGAAAATAAGCATTCCGGCACTGACTGTCATACACAATACTGTCAGAGAACAGTACCATGTGACACCTAACAGAAAGCAATAATATAGTATTCCAAATTTATCGAGCATTTTCATCCAATAAGCATCGTTATTTTTAATTACGTTATAAAACAGAATAACAACAGCAAATACAATGCCAAACAACGCCATTTGGTATATCCACCGGAAAAGACTGAAATGATCCGGGTTTTTATATTCCTGAAATGAGTTTTGCACCTCCTGACTGGTGCCATGCATCATAAATTCGTCAAACTTTTTTGGAAAATAACCGGAAAGAAAGTAAGACAGAAAAAACAGAACCGTCAGGCCCAGACTGTTTCCAATATCATTAACATAAACAAACTCCCTGCCGTTTCTGTATAAAACGCCTTTGCCAATTAAATTGATAAGATTTACGGAATAAAGAAGCAGCGGCGTAATTATGTATAAAAACTGACCGTAAAATCCTTCCTGTATGTTACGGTAATAGCGGGAAATTATGTTCGTCTGCCTGGCTGTCTGGAATATTCTCATTAAATTTTCAACATATCTTTTGTGCCTTTCTCTTTGCATGATAATACTTCTCCTGTGCCCCTTCCTGCCCGCCAGAACAAAAGTCGATACCTGCTTTTTACATAATACGTAATTACTACAGCACTGTCAACATTTATAAAACATAGGACCGACAAACACATGCGTGAATCAATTGTGACCATAACATGTAGGAAGGACAGAAACTGAAAAAGTTCAGACAGGATCATGGTTTTCGGCAGAGGGATGGCATCCCGGCCGCTCACCGGGCTACAGGCGGAATGGCATACCTCTGCCAAAAAATATCGTATCAGAGACTTTTTCAGCTTCTGTCCTGCTGAATGAACGAAATGGTTACCGTTTATGCACGCCTGCGCTTGTCGTGAACATGGGAGCCTTCTGAGTCAGGCCCGGGTTACCATGCACACAAGATGCCAATCAACAGGCATTTTGGCACTGGCTCCGACGTCATGGGGCAAGTGCATGACGCGGATGTGAAAAGTAATAACCCCGGGGTAACTCAGAAGATCCTCTTCCCGTGTTTCTTTTTATTTTTTACAAATTATTTTTCATTGCCTGATCCGTCTTTCATTTTTTTATCTTGTACGATTAATTGATACTTAAACCGGCACTTGCATATCCTGCGACAGTGTTGAGCAGAGACAGCCCGCTTGCCGTTGCGGAAAATACGAGCATCAGCCGTGTTTGTGCCGTTACCGGAATAGTAAGTCCTGTAAGTGCCCCGTTGAGCAGTGTCCCAACAGATATCACTCCCGAAAGCGACGGACTCAGACTGATCAGTGTTCCTGCTATCGGAGAAAATACGTTATTTGGCGTTGCCGACTCATAAATCTGCGCTCTTACCGTAACAGTGGAGCCCACCAGCGTAAGCCCCTGTGCGCTGCTTCCAAAGCCAACAAAAGCAGACCTTTTTCTACAAATATTTTATGCAACTCTACACTGACTGTCACTTTTTGTCGAAAAAGAAAACATTCTGAGATATCAAAGGCTTTCAAAATACTGTTTATTATAAAGATATGCCTGAGAATACGGCTTACAGATTCCGGCCTTCTCATTATATTCTTTTGCCTTTGATATGTCCCCCAATCTGTCATAGCACACACATAATTGCAAAAGAGGGACGTAATCATGGCAATCCGGAAAAATAAAACCGCCGGACTGTTCATTTTCAGGTGTCTCTAATGCGGTTTTATACCAGTAGATCGCCGTATTGTAGTTTCCATGTTCCAGAAAATGCTTCCCGATCTCACAACATAACTCCGCTCTTGGCAAGTCGAAACTCATGCTGCGCAATAGCATGGCCAGTGCCACCTGTTCCTGTCCCATTGCATAATAACAGCCGGCACAGACAGAGCATGCCTCTATTTTATTCTCGATCCACCCCTCCGCGGAAAGCAAAAACTGTTCCAACACGGATGCCGCCTCTTCATATTGCCCGTGATAGTATAACTCCCGCCCATAATAATATTGCTGCCTTGGCTCCAATTGTTTTCCTTCTGAGAGCATGTTCTGGTAGATTTTCAGATTCCGGTCAGGATCCCCTGCACACATTTTTTTATGACTGACTGCTATGTCAGAATATGTGATCCTGCCCTTGGGGGAATCACTTCGTGCACGGCTCCGATCCGGCGATATTCCGCGCTGTTTCTGATCCATCTTTCCCTGAAATAGGAAAAAGAAGGCCTGCCGGCCTCATCAAAAGAAGTATTGTATTTCATCATTACAATATCCGTATCCGGTGAAAGAGACTCCTTTAACTGCAAAAATTTGTCTTTTTCTGTTTCTTCCAGAACATCATCGGCATCCATCCACATACAATAATCCATAGATGCCCGGGAAAAGGAATAATTTCTGGCCTCAGAAAAATCATCCTTCCATGGATAGGAATAGATCTTCGCCGTATAACCGGATACTATTCCCATCGTCCTGTCTGTAGAACCGGTATCTACGATTATGATTTCATCTACAAGTTCCGCCACACTGTCCAGGCAGCACGCAATATGCATCTCTTCATTCCTGACGATCATACAAAGGCTTATTGTCAGCATACGACTCCTTTCTTGCTGTCTCTTCCTATTCAAAATCCGCTATTCCATGATAACATATTTACCATAATCACTATATGCACAAAGGAAAAATCTGTCTTCCATAACTGTTACTGCATGAATACCATAGCAACCTGTGCATTTTCCGGCGAAACATGTTGTAAAAATGTTAATTTTTCTTTAAACATTTTCATAACTATTGATATGAAAGGGAAAATTGTATATGATAGAAGTGACAGACATTTTTGTCTGCAAAAGGAAAAGGAGGGTGGTACATAATGAAAAGAAAATGGATAGTAATCGGTGCTCTGACAGCGGTGATGCTGCAGACGTCTATGACAGCTTTTGCAGCCCCCAAGCAGATGAGCGACGGAACGGTTTTTGATGCGGCATACTATGCAAGCAGCAATCCTGATGTCAAAGCGATCTTTGGCACGGATGAACAGACTCTGTACACGCATTACAAAATGTTCGGAAAAAATGAAGGCAGGCTTCCGGTAGCGCCTACGGCGTATCCGACCCCTGTTACGCAGCAGACGGTGTCAAACATTATGGAGAACGGTTTCGACCCGGTATATTATGCCAACAATAACAAGGATGTTGTGGCGGTAATTGGCAATGATCCTCAAAAGTTATATCAGCATTATACTTTATTCGGCAAGAATGAAGGAAGAAAAGGCTGCGCGCCGACCAGTGCCAATACATCAAATACGAATACTTCTTCCGGCACATCATCATCTGCAACAGGCACCTATAAGTATGGACTTGATGAGAAACAGTACAACCGTGTCATACAGAGGGTGGACAGCAACAAAGGCGACGCAAAATCTCTTGTAAACAAGATCAACGCCTACCGGGATGAAAAGGATAAGAAAAAGCTCTACCGTGACGACCTGCTGGATGAAGCGGCAACCCTGCTGGCAATGGAAATGGACGACGCCGAAAAAACTTCTCATACCCGTCCCAATGGCAACTCATATACTACTATTTTCTCTCAGTATGGTGTCAGCGGTTACGAGTATGAGGGAATGATCTATCTGAAAAGCAATACCTCGGATATGAACAAACTGTTGGAGGAATGGAAATCTGACAGCGGTGACAGATCAGAGCTTACAAACAAGCGCTACAAATATGTAGGCGTAGGCAACAGCAATAAATACTGGGTATTGCTGTTCACGGATTAAATCGCAGAATCCAGTTCATAATTTTTCATAAATCACTGAAAAAACAATACACCGGCCGGAAATGCCAGTAACAGGCGGCATTTCCGGCCGTATTCTCTGCATGGTGTTTCATTTGCTATTTATTCTATCACCTGGCATATTATTGTATATTCTGCCAGGATACGATAAGATTCTTGCGTTACCGCCTCCAGACTGGTACGGGAAGGAGGTGTACTGTATGGAATCTTTCGTAGCTTTTTTAGTCGCTGTCGCGGCTGGTGTAGCCTGCCACTACATCATCAAATGGCCAGACAGCGATAAATAGTCGGTAACTAGCCTATGGCTTTAAGCCCTGCCATTGCCCATATGCCCGGCCAAATCAAGTATATGCAAAAATTATTCCCTTATGCGTTATATTTAACCACAAAAGACCTCCCTCTTCCGGCAGGGTCCTATGGAATCGGTGTGAATGCACCTTCTCAATCTCCGTACACCTGCCCAGTCTCCGGAGTATCTCTTCCACACCCGAAACCGTCAGCCTTTCAATTCCAGTTGTTTTCCAACCGGAGAATAATAGTTTTGAATCACTCCTTTTGTAATCGCTTTTGTTACCGCATTCAAAAAAGCTTTTCTCTCTGGTATTTCTATTTCATAAGATGTATTGTCCCTCGTATTCCATAAAATTCCCCTTTTTAAATTCATTGCAATCATATAGCACGCACACTGTAGGAAATGTTCATGCGTTAATTCCGATACAAACTTTAATTCATACACTATATTGTCCTTAATCACATCGGCAAATCCCCTGACGGAAAACTTTACTTCTCCATTTTCCTGATCTGAAAAATCAATCTGGCACGCAACCTGGGCATCCTCATCCTGATTCAAATATGTTTTTAACCTGTCTATGATCAACTTACTTTGTTCTTCATTCACAAACGGAGTTATCACCTGTGTCCTGTATCTCTTTTGTTTCGTCTCAAGGGAAACCAAAAACAAAATTTTTTGATCTAAAGAGCTATCCTGTACCTCTTGCGTATACAAATGTTTTAGCTCCGGATTTAAGAGAACTTTCAGTTTTATAGCTGCATCTATTTGATAATTGTCAAAAAAAACAGCCTCCTGATATATTCCAATACAGGGCGATAAATCTATGAAACCATCTGTACTCTTTATATTTATTATTGTATGTTCTGTTTGCTCCATCTTGTTTGTTTTTAACAACGAAAAACATCTTTCCACATCCTCTTTATATTTGAAATCAAACATTTCACTAATATCGAAATCATCAAATTTCTCTTTGGCCGGCAGGAAAGTTGAAAGCGTATTTTCAGTTAGCATAGCCTCCTTTGGTTTCACAAAAATGATATGATTTTTTCCTCTGCTGGCTGCTACACAAAAAATATTTCTCAAAATAATATAGGACTGCTGTGGCTTTGATACCCTTGTACTCCAATAACTTTCTGTAAAATCAAAAACAACGCAGATTTTTCTTTCTAAACCTTTACTGCTGTCATAAGTTGTAAATATTGCCGAATCTTCTCTTGGCACCGCCTTTCCCATCGAATCATTATCTGATATTGTTGCATACACTGTGTTCTTGTTAAACTTATTCGGATACCTTTCTTCCAAAATATTTAATGTGTCAGACAACATCCCTGTTCTTGCCCCTAAACACAGGATATCCGCCGGGATTTGCTCTGCCAAAAACGGTACAATGTCTTCTCTTTCCATTTCTTCGACTTTGCAGCATTTATTTACGCCCTTTATTTCTTTTTTCCACACTCTTCCAAGTAATGCTGCCAAATCATTAGCCAATCGGAAACATTGTGTAAACTTTAACCTGAGGTGTTCTTCCAAAAATCCCTTCATAAACGACTCAACATTTAATGTTGTTTTATCGTATATTTTCTGCTCCATATCACCAACTGCAATTATCTGCATATTGGGATTACAGTCTTTTACCAAACGCAACAACTCCGCCAGTTCCTGTTCAATATCCTGATACTCATCAATAATCAAAACATCGAATTTTTCCATAGTTGGCTTCTTGTGGATAACTGTTTGTATAAGATCCGAGATTCCTACGGAAATACCACTCCTCTGTAAAATCGCATATGCATATCCATGATAATTCGTTACCGTAACATTTTTCTTCTTTATTTTTGCCTTTGCATCTAATTTCAACAGCTTATTATATGTCAGATACAATACTTTTTTCTTGCCTGGCAATTCATTACATAGTTTTTGAATAGCCGTGGTCTTACCGCTGCCAATGCAGGCATCTACAAGAATATTCTTTCCCTGCAATGCTTTTTCTATCAATAGCTGCTGCTCATTTGATAACCGAAAGTTTAAAGGTGTATCCACGTCAAACTCCCCTCTTCTCATCTTTGTATTTATCAATCTCATTGTAAAATCAAAAACAATTACTATGGCTTTAAGTGGTATCAAAACTTGTATAATATTTAGTGCTACAAACTTTATTCTTTTTCCCATGCAAAAATCGCTGAAACCCGCATAACTTTGTGGGGCGTGTGGTAAATTATTGTTAAGTATCTTTATTTTTTTGCCCTTTTACCAATGAGATTTCCAGCAGTTCCGCTGCAACCTGAAAAGATCTGATCCGCATCAGATTATCCCACGCATCTTCCCTGCCAAGCAGGTTCATTCCGCCATGCCATACAAGTTCATCGTCTATAACGGCAAAATGTTCTGCCACTTCATCTCTTACAATCACATAAATGCCGTTTTCCCGCATTTCTTTGAGCAACCCCTGATGAAACTCCGGGCTTCCATAAGATATATTCTGTGGCTCTGTCGTAATAACTGTTACCGACACCCCGGCTTCCTGCCTTGGTTTTACAAGATAGATAAAACGCACCACCTTATCCTGCGTAAGTTCTGGACTGGATACGATGATTTTCTTCTCTGCCTCCACAACATCCCTCTCAAATATATCCATATAATTTCCGGAGTCATAGATTGAATTGACTGACTGTTTCGTAAGAATATTGTTTGTTATCACCTGAAACCCTGTTCGCTTATAAGTACGCAGTCTCTTTGCATACATATTTTCTAAAATACCGATATGAGAATCTATATAATCATACACGATAACGTCTTCTTTTCCCACATAATCACGATTTAACCTTCCTATGTACTGCTCAAGCCTCCCTGAAAAGGACACGGGCGCCGCCAGCATCAATGTATCCAGCCTCGGATAATCAAACCCTTCTCCTATCTTCTGCCCTGTTGCTACCAGAATCAGGCTTTTATTTTGGGGAACTTCTTTTAAACTTCTTCTCACATCCAAATTTTCTTTATCACTGTTATCACCATATAAGAGAAACACATGATCTGCGTCTTTCTGTAAATGATCATACAGGTATTTTGCCTGCTCCTTATATTTGGTCAGAATGACAGGCGTTCTTCCTTCTTTCACACATTTTCTCGTATCATCAAGAATCATATCATTCCTTGCAACATTGAAACTGATTAAAGAATATGCTCCATTGATGTCGCCTTTACTTTCCTCTGTATCCACCACCCTTGTATACCGTGGATATACATAATGTCCAATCCCCTGTTCTGCTGCCCGTTCTTTTGCAGTGTACCTGTGTCTGACCGGCCCAATGAGCATATAAATAATCTTCTCCAGTTCATCCCCTCTTTTCGGGGTTGCCGACACCCCATAAACATACCGGGCATTCACCTTCTTCATGACTTCAACAGACGTATTGGAACCACAATGATGACACTCATCCATCAGAACCATTCCATAGGAATTGATCAACTCATTGAATTTCCCTTTACTATAAACGGAGCCCACCATAGCCACATCAATAAGACCTGTCAGGGTATTCCTGCTGCCATGCAGAATACCGATGGCACTGTTCCTGCGTTTTTCCCTGCCGCTCTTGGTTTTATAAATCGGTGGCTCCTCGTTTATGTTCAAAAATTTATTTAATTCCTCAACCCATTGCTCTAACAAATCTTTGCTATGAAGTAAAATGAGCGTATTGACTTTTCTCTGCGCAATAAGATAACTGCATACTGCTGTTTTTCCAAATGCAGTGGCCGCACTGAGAATACCGTTGTCAAATGCCAGCAAACGCTGCGCCGCCAAATCCTGCTGTGTCTTCAAACCGCCCTTAAAAGAAACTCTGATCGGCCTTCCCTTTTCCCTATGGTCTGTCACATCATATTCAATATCAGCTTCTTTACAGAATGCAATCAAATTATCATAGAGACCTCTGGGGAGGCAAATATAGCCTTCCGTATCCTTTCCCATATACACAGCGCTGAAATTATAATAGTTTGAATATCCAAGCCTTTTGTTCTTATAAAACACCGGATTATCAAAGGCTGCCATACTTCTGACCTGATTCTGTAAACGTGGCATTAGATTTAGTGTATCTACATAAATCCCATCCCCAAGAACTATATGCAATTTCCCAACAATGTCCGATTTTACGAAGCCATCCTTTTTCTTCCATGGCTTTGGACGGTTCCTGTCAGACAAAGAAACCGGCGTCCCAGCCTTTTTGGCAAGCTCTGCCTGCCATTTTGCCATACATTTTTCTATTTCTTCTATCGAAAGTTTTTTCGTGCGTCTCAAGAGGATATCCCACTGGTCCGGATATGCATTCCAATTTTTATCTACAAAAGCGCTGTTCCCATTTTTCAATGCCTGGCCCTGTAATGGCAGTGCAATCAAATTTCCTATGCTGCTTGCAACATCCTGGGACGGATACATGCGGTCATAATAATGAAAAGATTTCAGATTGATGGAAGACGAGCCTTTATCAAGCAAAAGAAAGCCAAAATTCCCTGCTAACGACGCTGCTATTGGTTTCCTGAAAAAAATCCATACATGCGCTCCCCTGCCAGACCTTGACCTTTCCACCAGTGGTGTTATCCCATTGCGCTCACAAATAAGCCTTAAAGCATCCACTTCATCATGCCATTCATCATCTGTATTGGCAAAATCGGTACTTTCAGCACCTTTTTCATGGTTATCAAAATCAAATACAAGAAAACGGCATGTGCCATCTGCAAGCAGAGGGTATATGCCTAATACATCCGCACCGTCCTCCCTGTACCCGAGAAGATGATCCATGATTTTTTTCGGTTCAAGCTTTGTCCATTCCGTGTGCTCACAGGCTTCACAGTTGATTTTTTCACCACGCTGTTTCGGGCATATCCGGTTGTTCCATCTATTATTGCACTGCGGAAAATATCCGCCTTTGCTTCCTCTTTTGGCATAAACATCCGTTCTTCCCCAAAACATTGCGAAATATTTATTTACCATATCTTCTGTAATATATTCAGATATAATGCGTCCACCCTGATCAGGATCATATTCCTCGGCAGTCTCAATTTTCTCTTCAAATACATGCTCCGACTTATAAGCAATGTTCGCCTTGTCCAACTGCGCTTTCAATTTTTTGTTTTCGTTCTGAAGGCTCCGAACCAACCTCCGAAGAGAATCCAGATTATATGCTTCTACATTCATTTATCCACCACATGCTCTGCCGTTTTTTCATGTCTCACATGTATTTTTAATGTTTTACGTTGTTTACTCAAGCCAATTCTCCCTAAATCCGTTGGTTATTCTTTTATTTAAAAAATAGCTATCTCCGTTCTTGGAGCAAACTCTATGTTCAATTTTTCTTTCAAATAGTATTTTAATACAAACACCTCTATTTTACGTTCACTCCTTAACGAATCTAAATAATAACGCGTATAGTCATTTTCGTTTTCAGGGGGAATAACTTTTAAGATTCTCCTCTGATTTGCAATATCTTTAACCCCTTCATTGCTCCGTAATTCATTCAAATTGATGTCCCAACAAACTATACTATGTATATTTTCAAAAGAATGATTAAAATTTTTATTCAAGTAATTCTTAAATTCTACATAATACATTTTGGAGGTTTTTACAGGCATATTATCCTGCCCTTTGACAATGACATCTATTCCCGTATGCGTATCATAATCAATAATAGTAAAAGGGAAAAGGGATTCATCGTAGCTGCTTAATTGCATAAAAATTGAAAACACTCCGTTTTCTTGTTGCGGCTCCACTAAATTAATTCCATTAAACTGAGCCACTTTTGCACGGTTTACTTTATCCATTCTACGTTTAAAATCCCTTTTTTCTTTTTCAACGGTATTATAAGCCCCTGCTTCTGATTCCAGCCACTCTAGTTCTCCCCAATCATCACTTTGAATAATGCCGTCATATATTTCTCTTACAGCTTCTCGTAAATCTTGTTGTATCTCTGATGGTGTGTTTTCAAATGAACCTCTGTTAGCAGTCAATCGCAGTCCCTGACAATTTATAAATGCATGTAATTTTGTGTATTCTGATCCCTTTGAAGCAATCCACTCATTTACACGTTTTATCGGCATAAAATCTTTACAAACCCAAATTCCATATCTGTCTTGTATTGTGTATGACCCTTCGGGCGCAGTATATCCACTACGCCGAATCATAGGATTATATTCATATTTTACTTTCGTTCCCTCAACATAAAAAACCGCCTGATATTTTATTTCAGGAAGATTCTTCAAACTCCCTGTTTTTACAATCTTCTTGCAATACCATTTAGGTGCATCTACCATATGTTCATCAAATAATTCGGCAACCTTTTTACTTTCATTAGGAAAAACATGTCCATAGCTCAATTCCTCAAAATCATCTTGATCCACACCCTTAAATTTTAATTTTACATCCTTGTTTTTCTCAATACCAAATGCAGCTTCAACTGATCCCATTTTCGTGAACCAAAGGATGTAATCTTTTAATTGCTCATGAGTAAATTTATCTCTGCGATCATTATTATATCCATATATGCAAATTTTTGTTCCTGATCTTGCACCTTCCACTTGCTCAACCCCAACATCTACCTGTGGTATATGCTGATTAAATAATTCCCGTTTGGGTTCTTTCATAACTGCATGATATCTTATTTCATTTTTTATAGTGATTACCTCTATTTTTCTGCTGTTAAAATATACTTTTGTTCCGTGCCCTTTTTCACCAATTGCATCAGCATCATACCGATTTAACGAGTTCCCCAAATCAAAAAAAGATTTCAACCCTTCCTTATCCATTCCTTTTCCATCATCAGCTATCTCAATCTTTAAAGTTCTCTCTCCACATTCTAAAACAACGCTAAAATCAATAACAACGTTTTTTGCCTGTGCATCAAATGCATTGCTAATAGCTTCTCTTACCAGATCCAATGAATTAGAAAAATCCTGGGATATTTCTATAAATTCTTGAGCACTATTTACCTCCGGATTTATCGTAAACGAATTTTCCTTCATACCAGCATATCTCCTTCTTCTGTATATCATTCTGTATTTTGATTAAATATGTACATGTGTTAAGATTTTACTACAAATTCCTCCTTCCGTCATCACCTATAAAAAAGGCATTCCCCATTCTTCCTTGTTAAGTGCAATATTACTAAATATTATATTCTCAAATAAATTAGGGAAACAGCCCACCTTGCCATTTCCCCGGTTTTAATCTTAATGATAATATCTACACTTTTTACACTGTCTGAAACTCTGCAAGCAGCTCTACCTCTGCAATATCAAGCCCAGAATATTTTGCAATCTTATCAATCGGTAACTCTCCATCCTGCAACATTCTAAGAGCAGTTTCCTTTTTAGTTTGGTTCCTGCCTTCATCTTTTCCTCTGTTCAAAATCGTCCTTGCTTCTGTCTCAAGCAACGCTCCGCTCATCATTCCACCTATTCCTTTCTGCACATTCTCATACTTCTGTG
>CAJULA010000005.1 GCA_910587155.1 uncultured Lachnospiraceae bacterium | reverse complement strand
GTATCATGTTTTGCAGTATTTGCATTACGGATTCTTGTAAGCATATCTGCAATAGGATCGCTCATTGTCATTTAGATTTACCTCCTTAATGTTATCTGTGTTCGATCAGGGATGTTCTTTTCGCTGAGTTCGAAAAAACCTCACTAAGCGTGGAGAACTGCTTTCACACCAGACTCGGAAGTACCTCGTCAGGTGTTCCATGCATCGCACCAGACTCGAAAATACCTCGTCAAGTGTATCGGGATGTTCTCTCCGCTAAGCTCGAAAATACCTCGCTAAGCGTGGAGAACGACCTCGCACTAGACTCGAAAATACCTCGTCAAGTGCTTCCGGTCACCAGCTTGCTTTTTTTACGCCGGGGATCTGGCCTTTGTATGCCAATTCACGGAAGCAGATTCTGCAGATTCCGTATTTCCGTAAATATGCATGTGGACGACCACAGATTTTGCAGCGGCTGTATGCTCTGGTGGAGAATTTCGGTTTACGCTGCTGTTTGATCTTCATTGCTGTCTTAGCCATGAATTTACCTCCTTCTATTTCGCAAACGGCATGTTGAACAATCTTAATAATTCACGGGCCTCTTCATCTGTTTTTGCGGTTGTAACGAAGACAACTTCCATCCCTCTTACTTTGTCGATCTTATCATAATCAATCTCGGGGAAGATAAGCTGTTCTTTGATACCGAGTGCATAGTTCCCTCTTCCGTCAAATGCGTTGGGGTTTACGCCTCTGAAGTCACGTACACGGGGCAGTGCAAGGTTGATCAGACGGTCTGCAAATTCATACATCTTCTCGCCGCGAAGTGTGACTTTGCATCCGATGGCCATGCCTTCACGAATCTTGAAGTTTGCGATGGAGTTCTTCGCTTTTGTCACAATGGGCTTCTGACCGGTGATCTTCTCCATATCTGCCATTGCGGATTCCAGTACTTTTGCATTGTCCTTTGCTTCGCCGACACCCATATTGAGCACGATCTTTTCCAGCTTCGGTACTTCCATGCGGTTCTTATATCCAAACTTTTTGATCATGGCGTCCATGATCTCGTTTTTATACATATCTTTCAGTCTACTCACTGTCCAGACCTCCTTTCCTGTAATCAGTCGATAACATCGCCTGTCGATTTTGCAAAACGGACCTTTTTGCCATTCTCGAACTTAAAGCCGATCCTCGTTGCCTTTCCCTTATGAACATACATAACATTGGAAATATCAATGGGGGCTTCTTTCTCAACGATGCCACCGTTTTGATTTGCTGCGGAAGGTTTGGTGTGCTTTTTGATGATATTCACGCCTTCTACCAACACTCTGCCTGCCTTGCGGTCAACGGAGAGCACTTTTCCCTCTTTCCCATTATCTTTACCGGCGATTACTTTCACATTATCGCCTTTTTTGATCTTAACTGTAGACATTCCGGCACCTCCTTATAATACTTCCGGGGCCAGGGAAACAATTTTCATAAACTGTTTCTCACGAAGCTCTCTGGCTACCGGTCCAAAAATACGGGTTCCTCTGGGAGTCTTATCCTCCTTGATGATAACAGCAGCATTCTCGTCAAATCTGATATAGGAACCGTCTTTGCGGCGGGCGCCTTTTACAGTACGTACAACTACAGCTTTTACCACATCGCCTTTTTTGACAACACCGCCGGGTGTTGCATCTTTAACAGTAGCAACGATTACATCACCAATATTCGCATATCTTCTTGTAGATCCGCCCATAACCCTGATGCATAACAGTTCTTTCGCACCGGTATTATCAGCGACCTTCAGTCTGCTTTCCTGTTGTATCATGCCAATTCTCCTTCTATTTCTTTTCTGTCTTGAAAACTATTTCACCTTTTCCACGATCTCCACAAGTCTCCATCTCTTATCCTTGGAGAGCGGTCTTGTTTCCATGACTTTTACAGTATCGCCGATACTGCATTCGTTATTTTCATCGTGCGCCTTCAGCTTATAAGTTCTCTTCACGATCTTATTGTAAAGTGCATGCTTAACATGATCCTCAACTGCTACAACAATTGTTTTATCCATTTTATTACTGGTAACTTTACCGGTACGGGTCTTTCTTAAATTTCTTTCCACTTATGATTCTCCTTTCTGCGCTTACTCTCTCTATAAGCCTTACGCCTCCGCCTTACTCTTCTCAGTAATGACTGTCTGGATTCTGGCAATGTTCTTTCTTACTTCGCGGATCCTTGCCGTGTTATCCAGCTGGTTCGTTGCGTTCTGGAATCTCAAATTGAAAAGTTCTTTTTTAGCAGCCACTAATTCCTGCGCTAATTCTGCAGCTGATTTTGTTTTTAAATCTTCTACATACTTATTAGTTTTCATTTGATGCACCGCCTTCCAAGTCTGCTTTAGAAACAATTTTACATTTGCATGGAAGCTTATGTGTAGCAAGACGCAATGCTTCTTTTGCGATCTCTTCCGATACGCCGGAGATCTCAAACATCACACGTCCTGGTTTCACCACTGCTACCCAGTATTCAAGTGTACCTTTTCCGGAACCCATACGTGTCTCCGCCGGTTTCGCCGTTACGGGCTTATCCGGGAAGATTTTGATCCAGACCTGGCCGCCACGTTTGATATAACGTGTCATTGCGATACGGGCTGCTTCGATCTGATTGGATTTGATCCAGCACGGCTCCGTTGCAACGATACCATACTCACCATAAGTGATCTTATTGCCTCTCATAGCTTTGCCTGCCATGGAACCACGGAACTGTTTACGACGTTTTACTCTTTTCGGCATTAACATTATTTATCGCTCCCTTCCTTGTTTCCTTTCGTTGGAAGTACCTCACCTTTGTAGATCCATACTTTGACACCTACTTTGCCATATGTGGTGTTCGCTTCCGCAAAGCCATACTCAATATCGGCACGGAGTGTCTGCAGCGGGATAGTACCGTCGCTGTAAAATTCGGTACGTGCCATATCGGCGCCGCCCAGACGTCCCGAAACGGAAGTCTTGATACCCAGTGCGCCCATCTTCATGGTCCGACCCATGCAGGATTTCATGGCGCGGCGGAAAGATACACGGTTTTCAAGCTGCTGTGCAATATTCTCTGCCACAAGCTGTGCATCCTTGTCAGGTTTCTTGATCTCCTTGATATCTACCAGTACCTTTTTATCTGTCAGTCTGGTCAGCTCTTTCTTTGTCACTTCAATTTTCTCGCCGCCCTTGCCGATCACCACACCCGGCTTAGCCGTATAGATAATCACCTTTACACGGTCGGACGCTCTCTCTATCTCAATCTTGGAAATACCTGCATCATATAATTTCTTCTTTAAAAACTTTCTGATATTGTAATCTTCAACCAGAAAATCGGAAAATTCAGCGTCAGAAGCATACCATCTGGAATCCCATCCCTTTATAATGCCGACTCTCAGGCCGTGAGGATTAACTTTCTGTCCCATTATCTTTCCTCCTATCTCTCATCCAACACAATCGTAATATGGCTCATTCTCTTCTCGATCCTGTAAGCCCTGCCCTGTGCCCTCGGTCTGACTCTCTTCATTGTAGGCCCCTTGTTCGCATAGCACTCTGCAATGTAAAGATTGTCCCTGTTCATGCCGTTGTTGTTCTCGGCATTTGCGATTGCTGATTCCAGCAGCTTCTTGATCAGCCCCGACGCATATCTGGGATTGTATTCCAGAATACCCAGTGCAGCCTGTACGTCTTTGCCTCTGATGGCATCCAGTACAAAGCATGCTTTCTGGACGGATACCCTTGCGTAAGATAATTTTGCAGACGGTCTGGTATCCTTATTCGCATTTCTTTCTCTTTTAATCTGACTTCTGTGTCCTTTCGCCATGAATGGAAACCTCCTTTCAAAATTATCTTACTTTGGATTTCTTTTCGTCTTTTCCATGTCCTCTGTACGTTCTCGTGGAGACGAACTCACCGAGTTTATGTCCAACCATATCTTCCGTCACATAGACAGGCACATGTCTTCTGCCGTCATGTACCGCAAATGTGTGCCCCACAAAAGAAGGGAAGATTGTAGAACGACGTGACCAGGTCTTGATCACCTGTTTCTGTCCTGATGCATTGAGGGCGTCTACTTTTTTGAGCACGCTCTTATCTGCAAATGGTCCTTTTTTTAATGATCTAGCCATCTTAGATTCCTCCTGTTAATATCGCTTACTTCATCGCTCTGCCGTCGCGTCTTCTTACGATCAGCTTGTTGGACTGTTTCTTTTTCTTCCTGGTCTTTAAGCCAAGCGCCGGTTTGCCCCAGGGCGTACACGGGCCGGGACGTCCGATTCCGGTCTTGCCCTCGCCGCCGCCGTGCGGATGGTCATTGGGGTTCATCACAGAACCGCGGACCGTAGGTCTGATGCCCATATGGCGCTTCCGTCCTGCTTTACCGATATTAATCAGATTGTGATCTGCGTTGCCTACCACGCCGATGGTTGCACGACATGCGATGGGAACCATTCTCATCTCACCCGAAGGAAGACGCAGCGTCGCATACTTGCCTTCTTTTGCCATCAGCTGCGCGCTGTTACCCGCGCTGCGCACCATCTGGCCGCCTTTGCCGGGATGCAGCTCGATATTGTGTACCTGTGTACCGACAGGAATCTCGGATAAGGGAAGGCAGTTGCCGATCCTTACTTCCGCTTCCGGCCCGTTCATGATCTTCATGCCGTCTTTCAGCCCCTGCGGCGCAAGGATATAAGCCTTCTCGCCGTCCGCATAGCAGATCAGCGCAATGTTGGCTGTCCTGTTGGGATCATATTCAATGCCGATTACCGTTGCCGGGATATTATCTTTATTTCTCTTGAAATCAATGATTCTGTATTTTCTTCTGTTTCCGCCTCCGCGGTGTCTCACTGTGATCTTGCCCTGATTGTTACGTCCGGACTGCTTCTGCAGGGAGACAAGAAGACTCTTCTCGGGAGTTTTCTTTGTAATCTCTGCGAAATCAGAACCGGTCATATGCCTTCTGGAAGGTGTATATGGGTTGTATGTCTTAATTCCCATTGTGATTTCTCCTTTCGATCCATGATTTATTCTCGCACTTTTCTGTGCTTAGCTGTAATGAGAAACGGCCCCGCACCAAACTCGACAATACCTCGTTAAGTGCTTCCCGGGCAGGTTCTGTTCGCTAAGTTCGTAAGTACCTCACTAAGCTCTCAGAACAGCCTCGCACTAAACTCGACAATACCTCGTTAAGTGCTTCCCGGGCAGGTTCTGTTCGCTAAGTTCGTAAGTACCTCACTAAGCTCTCAGAACGGCCTCGCACTAAACTCGACAATACCTCGTTAAGTGCTTCCCGGGTAGGTTCTGTTCGCTAAGTTCGTAAGTACCTCACTAAGCTCTCAGAACGGCCTCGCACTAAACTCGACAATACCTCGTTAAGTGCTTATAGGCCAGTGAAGATTTCGATCTCTTTGCTGTCCTCGGTTAACTGAACAATGGCCTTTTTGGTTTTGGCGGTTCTCCCGACGATGGCACCGCGTCTCTTTTTCTTACCGGGAATGTTCATGGTGTTGACTTTCTTTACTTTGGTGCCCTCGAACATTTTCTCCACGGCTTCCTTGATCTGTGCCTTGTTTGCTTCCGTATGAACAAGGAATGTATATTTCTTTTCGCCCATACCGGCCATGCTCTTCTCGGTGATGACCGGTTTGAGGATTACATCATAATACTGTAATACTGCCATTATGCGTACACCTCCTCAATCTTTCTGACTGCATCCTTTGTCAGCACGAGTGTGCCGCTCTTTAAGATGTCATAGACATTGATCGTATTTGTAAGTGTTGTTTTGATACCTTTTAAATTTCTCGCGGACATCACGACCTTTTCATCGTTATCAGCCAGAACCACAAGTCCTTTTGTCACCTGCAGATTGTCCATGACCTTTTTGAAGTTCTTTGTCCTGATCTCATCAAATTTCAGTTCGTCCACAACAATCAGTTTATTTTCCTGTACTCTGCTCGTCAGTGCGGATTTCAGTGCCAGTCTCTTTTCTTTTTTATTCATCTTAAAAGAATAATCTCTCGGAACCGGCGCGAATACCATGCCGCCTCCTGTCCACTGAGGTGCTCTTGTGGAACCCTGCCTTGCATGTCCGGTTCCCTTCTGCCTCCAGGGTTTTCTTCCGCCGCCGGAAACTTCGGAGCGCGTCTTCGCCTTCTGTGTCCCCTGACGTTTGTTTGCAAGCTGCTGCACAACTGCCATGTGTACCAGATGTTCATTCACTTCTACGCCAAATATGGCATCATTTAAGTCGATCTTATCGACTTCTTTGCCTTCCATATTATAAACAGATACGTTTGCCATCTGTGTGATCCTCCTTTCGTCCGAAATTTATGCTTCTACTCTCGTAGTCTCTTTGATTGTTACCAGTCCTTTTCTGGGGCCCGGCACTGCGCCTTTTACCAGAATCAGATTCTTTTCCGCATCCACTCTGACAACGCTCAGATTCTGGACCGTAACCTTTACGCAGCCCATATGTCCGGGCATCTTCTTTCCCTTAAATACCTTGCTGGGTGAGGAACACGCACCGTTGGAACCCTGATGGCGATGGAATTTGGAACCATGCGTCATGGGACCTCTGTGCTGTCCGTGTCTCTTGATGGCGCCCTGGAAGCCCTTGCCTTTGGAAATGGCAGTCGCATCCACTCTGTCTCCCGCTTCAAAAATATCAGCTTTGATCTCATTGCCAAGTGCATATTCTTCGGCGTTTTCCAGTTTCAGCTCTCTTACATAACGTTTGGAAGAAACGCCCGCCTTTTTGAAATGTCCCTGCATCGGCTTGTTGGCACCATGCATATGGATTACTTCTTTCTTTCCGCCTTTGTCTCTGTTGACGATTTTATCCTTCTTATCAACAAAGCCGACCTGCACGGCACTGTAACCGTCATTTTCCATTGTCTTGACCTGTGTCACCACGCAGGGGCCTGCCTGAAGAACGGTTACCGGGATCAGCGAACCGTCTTCATTGAAAATCTGCGTCATGCCGACTTTAGTAGCTAAAATCGCTTTTTTCATTACCTTTACCTCCTGTTTGTTCTACAGCGGAACGGGCCTGCCGTTCATACTAGTAGGGGTTATTTGTTTTTCATTTTAATATCAATGTAAACGCCTGCCGGCATTTCCAGTCTCTGTAATACATCCACAGTCTTGGGTGTGGGGGAGATGATGTCGATCAGTCTCTTATGTGTCCTCTGCTCGAACTGCTCTCTGGAATCCTTATATTTGTGAACCGCCCTGAGGATCGTCACTACTTCCTTCTTGGTGGGAAGGGGAACCGGTCCACTCACCTGAGATCCGTTTTTCTTGACTGTTTCGATGATTTTTTTTGCACAGGCATCCACCAACTGATGCTCATATGCCTTCAATGTAATTCTCATTACCTGGCTTGCCATAAAAAAAGTCGCCTCCTTTTCGCACTTTTCACTTGAAGTACGACAAGCGGTGACTGTACACTCTCCCGTGTGTGTCCTTATCTGAAACTCCACACGTTGTCTCTGTCTCTTATTCAGACATCTGTTACCTGTACAGTGACTTGTCGTCAGTTTCCTAACTTGACATTCGCTCCGCGGAAAAACCTGCCATATCAGGCAGCAACCTCACGTTTCATCGCTATCAATGTCACAGCATTAATGATTATAAGCGCTTTTCCCATAAATTGCAAGTACTTTTTGGGGAATTTTTCATTGCATTGGGGCTGTCGCTTCACAATTCATCCATCGTGAAAGCGACAGCCCCATGAAAGGGATAGTTTCTGCCTGCCGGGAGTCACTTATTTCCCTGCCGCCCAGCGCAGCACGTTATCCCACATCGCTCTGTTATTTGCCGACTCGCAGAATGCCACCGGCATCCAGTGCGGCGCACAGTCACTGGCCCAGGCAAAGGTGCGTCCCTTTCCATAGGTTCCCACGGTGAGGATCGGATCACCCTGCCAGGAAATAATAACATCCGCCCCAGGCTTTGCGCAAAGTCTGTTGTATCCAAGCAGCGGTGTCCAAACATCCTCACAGCCATGCAGAAGAGGATGGCGGGAACCAGCGGTCTGCAAAGTCAGCCCTTCCGGATGCTCTTCTCTGTCATCTTCCGCCATCATCGTCACAGGAAGAATCTCTTCGACGGGTGTTCTTCTGTATTTCGCTTTTGCCTCAAATCCGGTAAAGGACAGATAGCCGCCCATCATGCCAAAAGCGCCTCCCTCTTTCACATAATCGGCAATCACCTGCAGCCTGTTGGGCGTAGTTTCGCTTCTGAAGAAGGTATCCGGATGCAGAAGGAATGTATTGGCACCCACATCGCTGAGAATGATCACATCATACGCGCGAAGTTCCTCCACACTTTCCGGAAAATGCTCCAGCACTTCATGGGCCGGGATATGTGTGATGTCAGCCACATCTTTCGTAAATGCCCTCACCCGTTCAATTTCCGTCTGATACCCGCCGATCGTAAACTGGTCAAAGCCTTTTGTCTCTATGGTTGTAAAAAACCAGGATTCCCCTGCAAATAATACCTTTACTTTTTCCATGCCTTTATCCTCCGATTTGTTTTGGACAACAGTCCGGGCAGGCTGCCCCGTTACTTATTTTGTCCATTCTCTGATCATTTCCATATAGGTTTCTATTGCCTGGAAATACTGCTCCGCAGGCAGATATTCATTGACGACATGCGCATTGTGGCAGGTGCCCGGGCCATATACCACGGTTGGCACTTTTGCAATGTTTGTCAGATGCCTTGCATCGCATCCTGCCGTCATACCCGAAATCACGCGTTTTCCCGTCACCTTCCCCGCCGCGTCCGCCAGTGTCTGTACAAGAGGATCACTCAGATCCGTTTCAAAGGGCGGACAGTCCTGATACCAGGAGAAGGCAATGGGATGTTCCCTCAGCCAGGCATCCCCGGCGGCCATCAGGTTAATGTGATCCTCCACTTCCCTTACAATTTCGTCCTTGTCCACCGCATGGCGGTTTCCATACTTGTCGATTTCCGACGGGAAATATTCCACATCAAATTTCATGATGCATTTTTCCGCCACAGTGGAAGCCGCCACGCCCCCTTCTATGTAACCGATGTTCATGGTGGGCGGCGCCAGGAGCGGATGCCGTCTGGTTGTCATCCATTTTGTTTCCAGCTCCCGGACAGACTGGATCACCTTCATCATTTTTTCAATCGCATTTTCCCCAAATCCCCGCAGGCTGGCATGAATGGGGCGTCCGGTAATTTCCGCTGATACCAGCCACGCGCCTCTGTTGGCCGCGAACACCTCCAAATTGGAGCCTTCCGCTATGATAGCCCCGTCTGCCCGGTATCCTCTTTCCACACAGGCCAGCGTGCCGTTTCCGCCACCTTCCTCATCCACAACGGATTCTATGATAATATCACCGGATGGGCAGATTCATTCCGTTTGTAATAATGCCCATAATCAGAGCACCTAAAAATGTGCCCCATATCCTTCCTTTTCCTCCGGTGGTGCTGGTGCCGCCGATTACGCAGGCCGCAATGGCGTTTAGCTCCAGTCCGTCCCCTGCGCTGGGCTGTCCGGAAAACATCCGTAAAAATAATGGATTTTCCTTGCGCCGCCAGACTGACAATAATCTGGTAGATTTCAAATTTGGCATTGACGTCGATCCCTCTGGTCGGTTCGTCCAGCACGATAATATCCGGATCGCAGTTCAGCCATTTTGCCAGCACCACCTTCTGCTGGTTTCCACCGCTGAGAAATTTGACCTTCTGCTTCTCAGACGGCGTTTTGATCAACAGGCTTTTGATATAAGAGGCACACAGCTTACTCGCTTTTTTCACCGAAAATCTGCCGTTTTCAAAGGCATTCTCCATCTTTGCCATGACAATATTGTCCATCACGGACAGATCCGTTACCAGTCCCTCTTCCTTGCGGTTTTCCGGCAGGAAGCCGATGCCATGACGGATCGCTTCCCGCGGAGAGCGGATTCTGCACTCTTTTCCATTGATATATACTTTTCCGCCTGCCTTTTTGTCCGCTCCAAACACCGCCTTCAGTGTCTCGGTACGGCCGGCTCCCACCAGTCCCGCAAAGCCCAGTATTTCCCCCTTTTTCAGGGTAAAGCTCACATCTTTTACTTCTTTGCCGTTGTCCATGTGCTCAGCCCGCAGCACCTCTTCCCCCGTCTCATGCTCTGTCTCAGGGTATACTTGGGAAAGGGAACGTCCTGCCATATATTCAATGATCTTATTGGCTGTCACTTCGCTGATGGCACCACCGGTCACATATGTGCCGTCCCGCATGACTGTATATGAGTCACAAATCTCAAATATTTCCTCCATGCGGTGACTGATATAAATCATCGTAATCCCCTGACTGCGCAGTCTGCGGATAACGGAAAACAGTTTTTCCGTTTCACTTTCTGTCAGGGCCGAGGTAGGTTCGTCCAGTATCAGAATCCTGGACTTCAGAGAAATCGCTTTCGCAATCTCTACCATCTGCTGCTGGGCAACACTGAGGGAACCAACCTTCATTTTCACATCCAGTTCAATGTCAATCTGTTGAAGCGCTTCCTGCGCATCCGCCCGCATACGCTTCCAGTCGATCAGTCCTCTGTTTATCGGCTGTCTGTCCAGAAAGATGTTTTCCGCAATCGTCAGTTCCGGAATCAGATTCAATTCCTGATAGATAATTGCCACACCCAGTTTTTCAGAATCTGTCGTATTTCTGATATCCGTCGTCCGGCCGTCGATCAGGATTTCTCCGGAATCCTTTGTGTAGGCTCCGGAAAGTATTTTCATCAGTGTGGATTTGCCCGCGCCGTTTTCTCCCAGCAGGGCATGCACATGCCCTTTGGGAATGCCAAAGCTGATATCCTGCAGCGCCCTGACCCCTGTAAAAGACTTACTGATGCCTTTAAATTCCAACATATTCGTACTATTCATAATCTCATCCTTTTTATCAGAACAGGCAGTCGGCTTCCAAAATAATATTGGCATATGGTGTGAACTCGCCTGTACGAATCACTGCCTTTACACTGCGGGAAAGCTCTTTGACCTGCGCATGGGGCAGAATCTCCAGGGGAAACGCATCTCCCACCGTTTCCACAACCTTCTGCCGCATCTGCGGACTCACCGTTTCCTGCTCCAGATCAATGATGCCCTTCGCAATCAGCATTTCCCCCATCACTGCCTTCAGTACATCAAGGAAAGCGGGAACTCCCTGTACCACTGCCAGATCAATCATCTTTACGCCTTTTGGCACCGGCATCCCCGCATCTCCGATCAGTATCCTGTCCTCATGGGCCAGCTCCGCCAGCGTCTTTGATAACTCTCCATGTAATAATCCGATTTTTTTCATGGGTTTTCTCCTATTCCAGTTCCGCATACATATTGTTGTTTTGAAAGAGCTGCCATTTGCTGCGGCAGCCCCTGTTGTGTCCCCGTTATCTGTTATGGGAAGTTTTCAATGTGCATGGAAATTACTGCAGGTCTGCCGCATAAATAATGCCGTCTTTTGTATAAATGCCCACCTCCACGCCGATTTCCGCATCCAGCGTTTCACCGTTCAGCACTTTTGTAACGCTTTCCACGCATGCTTTTCCCAGTTCCTTGGGAAACTGCATAATACTGCCCTTATAACATCCATCTTCGGCAATGACATCCTGCTCTTCGGCGCTGGCGTCAAATCCGATTACACTGATTTCTCCTTCTCTGCCTGCTGCCTGGATTGCATCATATGCGCCGAGTCCGCCCTGGGCACTGTAGGAAAATACCAGGTCTATCTCCGGATTCGCCATCAGAATATCTTCCATGGTACTCATAAAAGTCTCTCTTGTATCCGCGCCCTGCTCAGCAACTACTTCCACATTCGGCGCGCTCTCTGCCAGCACTGCCTTGAAACCGTCGATTCTTTCAATCGCGGCAGAAGAAAGCGGGTTTGTTAAAAATACAACTTTTGCATTCTCTTTGTCCTGTAACAGGTTTTTCAGAGCCCATTTGGCAGCAAGTTCCCCGCCAAGGAAGTTGTCAGAGCCAATATAGGTTTCAAAAGTGCCGCTCTCCGGTTTCATATCCACCGTGACCACCGGAATCCCCTTTTCCCCGGCTGTCTCCAGAGCCGGAACAATGCCGCTGCCATCCACTGCATTTAAAATGATGGCATCTACGCCCTGAGAACAGAAGTTTTCAACCGCATCAATCTGTTTCTGCATGTCCAGGGCAGGGTCGTTGAACACAATTTCATATTCGTCTCCCGCCGCTTCTTCAATCCCGGCTTTTACATCCTGGAAAAATTCATACTGCAATGTCATCAGGGATACTCCAATAACCTTTTTGTCCCCGCCGGATGTCTCCTGGGAGGCCGCATCCTCATTTCCTGAATTCTCCGTCGTTTCTCCGGCAGTTCCCCCGCCGTCGCCGGCAGAGCCCGCCGGGCCGCAGCCGCCCAATATAAGGGCGATTGCCAGTGTCAGTGCAAGCATTACTTTCTTTTTCATTTTGTTTCCTCCTATTTTAAGTTCCGCAGCCGCCCTCCAAGTACATCTTCTCCCGGAACGACTCATGTACGCTTCGCGTCCCTGCCTCGTTCCATGCACTTTCCGTGCTGCTGCTGTTTTTAAGTTCCGCAGCCGCCCTCCAAGTACATCTTCTCCCGGAACGACTCATGTACGCTTTCGCGCCCCTGCCTCGTTCCATGCACTTTCCGTGCTGCTGCTGTTTTTTTGTTACCCTTTCTTTCGAATGATCTCCATCTGTTCCAATAAATCCAGCGAAAGTCTTACCATAACGGCCATATTATCCAGCTTACTCTCCTCATAGATATCCTTCGGTGAATGCAGGATACCCTGATCGTTAAACGTAAGCATACAGACCGGAATCCCTTTGTCAAAATAGGGGGCATGATCGCTGCCCGGCGGGGGCGGACACTTATAAATGGCCTGAAATGATTCCGGGCTTTTTGACAGGCATTGTCTGATCGTTCTCTCTACAGGTTCGGGGCCGCTCCATACCTCCAGCACACTGTCCCTGCCTACGCCGTCTATATTCAGCACAAATACGGCATCGTCGTCTTTGCCCGATTCGCATCTCGCCTTTGCCCCCTGCAAGCCAAATTCTTCCCCATCCGTTAACAATATCTGTATCGCAAACTCACTTTCATACTTTTTTCAGCCGTCTCGCCAGCTCCAGTACAACTGCCGTCCCGGCGGCATTATCATAGGCACCCGGTGTGGAATACACCGTATCATAATGTCCGCATATAATAATCTTCCTGCTGCCGCTGCCAATCGTCCCGACCACGTCAATACAGTCTGCATCTTCCTGCCATTTCGCTTCGGCAAATCCTCTGAACCGCAGCCCTTCCTCACATGCCTTTGCAAAAAATTCCGTTTCTTCCGCTCCCACGATAAAATGTGGAAGCTCGCTGTAGCCAGTAAACAGCATCTGGGGGATCGCTTCCCCGTTGCCGCGGACAGTTATGTAAGCCAGTATTTTTTCCTCTGTGTCCACAACACTGTACCGGTCCCAGACATACATATCCCATACCCTGTTGTGCCCTGCATATCGGAGTGTTCCTTCAAAACCTGCAGAAGCGCCGCTTCCCAGAAACAGATAGCTCTCCAAAATACGTTTGTCCTCCCCGACTGTCTCCAGCCTCCATGTTCCGGCGCCCCAGGCTTTTCTCTTATAGATATCCCGACAGGCATTGCCTGTAATCGCCCGCAACACTTTTTCCAGATAAAGGCTGCTCGCCGAAAGCGCCGGAGAACCAAATGGTTTTGGTCCGAAGTCAAGAATCCGCTTCCAGTTCTCCTTCATTTCCTCATACGTTTCATCATACATCTCTCTTTTCCTTTCAATCCCCAAGGCAGTGGAGCAGAAACAGATCACTGCGATCCCGGCAAAAACCAAAGGAAACTGTTCTTCCGTCTGCTTCACAGTCTACGGCTCATTTCTCGGAATGGAAGACGATTTCCGCACAATCAGTTCCGCCTTCATTTCGGAAAGTCGTGCCAATTCTCCATCAATGGAAACCTTTTGCATCTTATGCAACAGGATCCTGGTAGCCAGTTTGGCAAGCTCCAGAATCGGCTGCCTCACCGTAGTCAGAGACGGTGTCACCATAGACGCTACTTCGATATCGTCATACCCTACGATTGCCACATCCTCCGGTATTCTGTAACCGTATTCCAGCAGATAGCGGATCGCACCGATCGCCATCATATCATTGGCGCAAAAGACTGCCGTCGGCGGCTCTTCCAGCTCCATTAGCTGCTTTAAGCCAGCATAACCGCTGGCAATGTCATAGCGGCCTTCGACCTGATAGGCCTCTCTGACTTCCAGTCCCTGTTCACGCATACAGTCCCTGTATGCCTGCAGTCGCTCCCGCGCAATGCTGGACTGCATATTTCCCGTGACATGTGCGATCCGTTTATGTCCCTGTTGGATCAGATGTTTTACTGCCTCATATCCTCCCATACGGTTATCAATTTTTACTGATGGGAACGAGGTGCCTCCGGCATCCCTTTCCAGAAGTACGACAGGAGCCTGTAAACTCATTTTTTCCAGATGATCCACCGGCATATTCATGCCAATCAGCAATATCCCGTCAATCTGCCGCTGCCTGAGCATTTGCAGAGACTCAATTTCTTTTTGTACGCTCATATAGCTGTCACAAATGAGAATGTTATACTCATAATCTTTGATTTCCATCTCGATGCCACGTATCATCTGCACGAAGAACGGATTTCCCATATCATTGACAACCACACCGATTACATTGGTTGATTTTCCCTTCAGGCTCCTGGCAATGTTGCTCGGTTTATAATCCAGCTTATCTATCGCATCCTGGATCCGCTGTTTGGTATCCTCCGACATATGCCCCTGTTCCTGACTGTTCAGATATCTGGATACAGAAGTTTTGGAAACCCTCGCCATCTTTGCCACATCAATAATTGTTGCCATACTGTCCTCTCCTTTTTCTTTTATTGTGCAATTATTCCAATTAATTTCGATTGTATCCTTATTTTTCACATATTTTGACGGGTAACGTTCCCCTATTCAGTGAAAAATTATAAGGAAGTATCTTCCTCCTTCTTTATTTTAGCACAATATGATACCTATGGCAACTGCTGCGCCTTCCCTCCGTTTCCGATTTTTAAGTAGGGGAACGTTCCCCTTCCCGGGTAAAAAAATAAAACTTTTATGTAACAGTTTCGATGTATTTATCATATCACATTATCCGAGTTTGTCAACTACTAATTTTTTCCGCACACGACAATCGCAGGAACGAATAAACTGTGAGCATTTCGTTCATGTCAGCAGGACAGAGGCTGAAAAAGTTTCTGTCCTTCGAGGCTTATGGTAATTACCGCATGAAAAAAGACTATAACCGTTACTGTCATGGCCTTTTAAGGAATGAAATTGATGGAAATAATCGGCTGCGCAGCCTGCCCCACACTATAAGCGCAGCACTGGACAACCGTACTTACATTGATAACCGGGCCATAGACAGCAAGTGCATTACTGCCTAAATACTTCATAATCTGAAGCACTGTCAGAATTCCCATTGCAATATCAATAAAAAATGTCGGGAAGCCAGTCACCGATATTTCCCATAGTTTTTCCGCAATTTTAGTCGGTTTTCGGAAAGAAAGCGTATTTTTCTTAGACAAAAAATGGGAAAGCATAACCACAAGGGAAATCCCGGCACCAGCAGCCGTGGCAAGCCCCGCACCGAAAAACAACAGGATTGATTTGTCAAAAAACAGAATTGCCGCCCATGACACGAAAGCAAAAATGACAGAACCGCCAATTCCCATAAGAAGCTCCGGACTGTAAATAATATTCCATACAGGGGCGATCACAACTAATGCCGCAGTTCCGTCCGGGCCTTGATATTGTCCTACCATTGCCATATCTACAAGTGAATATACCAAAGTAATCATTGCACTTCCAAAGGCAGCAGACAAATACTTGAAATAGATTGGTTTGATGTTTCCACTTAGCAAATTCATCGTCTTTTCCTCTTTTTTGGCAAATAAAAAACCGGATAAGAAAAACGAACAGGAACGGTTTTCTTATCCGGCACTCTCATACGCAAGAGTAACCCTCCGACAAACCGTGTGTCCGCTATCTTATCCGGTCTTATACTTACGCTTATAAGTCCTCCGATAACTGTTGTCTAAGCTAACATAAAGAAATTCGTTTGTCAAGCCCTATATAAATTTTTATAAAGCTTAATGGCGAATTTCATCCTGAATTTTCGACTGGGGAAGATTTGTTATCTGAAACATGGAAACGGCATGATCCAGTTCTTCTTTCTTCGCAAAATACATTGCCCAGAAAGGTTTTCTCTTATGGCTGTCCCGAAAAAACTCCATCACGTAGCATGTGCGGAAATGGACATGCCGCAGTCCGCCTACTGCATACATCGTCCGTTTCAGAATCACTTTCTCTATTTGTGCCATTTTTATAATACAGCTTTTACCAGGCTGACGGACATAGCAAAAATCCGGTGAAATCCATGCGCTTCCTGTCATACAGGTAAGTCTGTCCGCCCCGGATATCTGTCCGGCAAAATTTTCCTGAGAAGAAATATCTGACAAAACCCTAAGAATAGATGCATCCAGCGGCCGGATATACTTTCGTACATAGTCTGTTATGTAATACACAAGAAAAATTATGCATATGGCAACCGACATACTGAAAAGAGTCATAGCATTCATACCATCATCCAGCAACAGGTAAACGACGGGCCACATATGGAAAATTATCAGTACAATCGCTACAAGGCCAATGACCCTGCCCTTGCCAAACATTCTTTCCAATTCTTTCATTTCCTGTACATACCAGGCCTCAAATATCGGCGAAGCCCATTTGGGCTTTGCTTCCTTGAGCAGCTTTTCCGCCCGGCGGCTCCTTTTCCACGTCCAGATCATGGCTACAACAAGTACAAACGCAAAAACAGTGGAAAAAATTCCAAGCTTCAGACAGTTTCCCGCGGCATACAGATTACCGTCACTGAGACATACCGCCCGCTGCCTCACGGCAAATATGATAAGCAAAATCATAATAATTAAGAAAAAACCAAAAATACCATACGCTATGACTTCCTTTGCCTTCCTGACTATAGTTTTCCTCCGTTTTTGACTCTCAAGTCAAAGTTGAAAGATTTTCTTTCAATCTTATCATGCACCGATATTCCTGTTATTCACCACATCCTCAAACTCTTCCAGCATTTCCGCCGAAGGCGCGGGCGTCGCCAGACTCACAGCCACGATTGCCAGCAGGCTCAGTGCAAAACCGATGGCCAGGGAATACAGCCCGGTCGCGCTCCCCAGCGTCTGACCGCCTGCAAGCGGTATGTAATCCCAGACAATCACCGTCAGCGCACCGGTGACAATCCCTGCTACCGCTCCCTGGAAGTTGGTCCGCTTCCAGAACAGAGACAAAAGCACCGTCGGTCCAAAGGCCGCTCCCAGCCCCGCCCAGGCGTTGGATACCAGCCCCATAATGGAACTGTTGGGATTCAGAGCGATGAGATAGGCCAGCACAGCGATCACCAGTACCGTAATACGGCTCATGCGAAGCACCGTCTTATCGTCCGCATCCTTTTTGACGATTCCCCGGAAAATATCCTCTGCCACACTGGAGGCACTCACCAGAAGCTGAGAATCCGCCGTGGACATGATCGCCGCCAGAATCCCGCAGAGGAACAGACCGCCGATGATCGGAACAGGATAATCCACGGTAAACATCTTGATAATCATTTCGATAAATACTTTCTCCTCCGCACCGTCCGTCAGAAGTCCGGGATAGAGATAGGCACGGCCAAGCACACCGATGATGCAGGCAAAGGCCAGTGACAGGGCAACCCATACAATGGCAATCCCTTTGGACTTATTCAGCTCCTTTTCATCCCGGACAGCCATAAAACGCACAAGGATATGGGGCATACCACAATATCCCAGACCCCAGGCAACCTGCGAGATGATCTCCATCATGCCATAAGGCTGCCCGCCATTGCTCATCAGACTCAGGTAAGCCGCAGAGCCGCCCGCTACTGCACTGGCATCCAGCACATCGGACACATTACCGTTTATCATCCCATATGCCATCAGCGGAACGACCAAAAGTCCCACCAGCATCAGTGTCCCCTGTACGAAATCCGTGGTACACACGGCCAGAAAACCACCCATGAACGTATAGATCAGAATAACCGCCGCACCAATCGTCAATGCTATCTTATACTCAATACCAAATACCGAATTAAACAACTTGCCGCCGGCTGCCAGCGCAGACGCCGTATACACCAGAAAGAATACGACGATGGTCACGGAAGAGAGAAAAAGCAAAACCCGCTTCCTGTCATGGAATCTGTTTTCAAAATAAGTCGGCAGTGTCAGCGCATTACCTGCGCGGATCGTATACCGACGCAGACGCCTGGAAATAAAAAGCCAGTTACACACCGTCCCGATAAACAGACCGATGGCAATCCATGCCTGCCCGGTTCCAAGCGCATAAACCGAACCCGGCAGCCCCATCAAAAGCCATCCGCTCATATCCGATGCCTGCGCCGACAGAGCCGCCACCGCACCGCTTAACTTCCTTCCGCCCAGAAAATAGTCTTCCGCATTTTCATTTTTTCTGGCACAGACCACGCCGATAACTACCATTAGTATCAGATAGATGGCAAAGGCCGCCAGAATCCACATAATTGATCCCTGCATATCCTCACTCCTCATTTTTTCATACTCTGTAATCCTCTGCAAACCTTCAGCCGCAGGCACATATCCGCCGCATATCTTCCTGCGGCACCGATATCCCATATGCTGCCTGCATAAAGTTTACAGCTTTCATCCTCACAGGCTATCATTATAATATAGGGAAGAGTCTGCCGTCAACACTTTCCGTATTAGCACTTTACTGTATTGATGTACCCTTAACTCCTCACGCAAACTCTCCACGACAAACGCATGCGTGAATAAACTGTGACTATTTCGTTCATTCAGCAGGACAGAAGCTGAAAAAGTCTCTGATACGATATCTTTGGGCAGAGGTATGCCATCCCGGCGGCTCACCTTGCGTAAGGTATTAGCGGTTCTTGCCGCTGCGCCTCTTCCTGCAATTTCCGGACACGGATGTCCGGAAAAGGCCGACCTGCGCCCGGACGGCGCATGGAGGCCGTTTGCATGCCTGCCCGTATCCGCTGCCGCAGTGCTTAGAACCGCTTATGCCTGCAACCCGGTGAGCAGCCGGGATGGCATACCTGGGCCAAAAGCCATGATCCTGTCTGAACTTTTTCAGTTTCTGTCCTTCCTACATGTTATGGTCACAATTGATTCACCCATGCGTTTGTCACGCAAATTCTCATATTCAGCTTGTATCAGACCCCATAATATGGTATGAATAATATGTTGGCCCCGGCACGGATCGCATCGTATCCGGCAAACCGGGTCCGCAGTTTTGTGATAACCCGACAGACAAAGAGAAGGAGCCCTTCATGTGGATTGCAGAAAGCTGGAAAGAATACGAAGTACTGGATACCTCCCGGGGAGAAAAACTGGAGCGCTGGGGTGACTATGTCCTGATCAGACCTGATCCTCAGGTCATATGGCATACGGAAAGGAAACTCCCCGGCTGGAAAAAGCCCAATGGTCACTATCACCGCAGTTCCAAAGGCGGCGGTGACTGGGAATTCTCTCATCTGCCAGATGAATGGACCATTCATTACCGGGAACTGCAATTCCACTTAAAACCTTTTAAATTCAAACATACCGGTCTCTTCCCGGAACAGGCTGTCAACTGGGAATGGATCAGTGAAAAAATACGGCAGGCGCGCAGACCACTGCGTGTCCTGAACCTGTTCGCCTATACCGGCGGCGCCACGCTTGCCGCTGCAAAAGCAGGCGCGGCCGTAACCCATGTGGACGCCTCCAAAGGAATGGTCAGCTGGGCAAAAGAAAACGCAGCCGCCTCAGGACTGGCCGGCGCCCCCATCCGCTGGCTTGTGGACGACTGTGTAAAATTTGTGGAAAGAGAAATCCGCCGCGGCAGCCGCTATGACGGTATCATTCTGGATCCGCCATCTTATGGCAGAGGCCCTAAAGGAGAGGTATGGAAGATAGAAGAATCCATCTATCCTTTTCTCTGCCTTACCGCACAGGTACTCTCCAAAGCACCTGTTTTTTATCTGCTCAACTCCTATACGACCGGACTGCAGCCCGCAGTCCTCTCATACATGATCAACACGGTAATCGTAAAAAAATTCGGCGGCCGGGTGGAAGCGGATGAAATCGGTCTGCCGGTCACTTCCAGCCGTCTCCCCCTCCCCTGCGGCGCATCGGCCAGGTGGAGCAAATAAAAGCCCCTGACGGGCGCCCGTCAGCACTTGCTGACATCTTCCTCTGGACGCCCGTGTGCATAATCGGGCAGGGAAGATTGTCTCCCTGCCCGCCGCGCGGCCCGCATGCTGCCTTGACAGCAAATTTCCTTATGCGGGCCTGCACATAAAGAAAGCCTGCCAGAATCTGAGGTTTCATTCTGACAGGCTTTTTGATTTCCAGACTATTGTTTACATACCCTCAAGGCCGCTTACCATGCCGGCAGTCATCATAATTACCATAATGATACTGAGCACAATACTGATAGCGCCCATAATCAGCGCCGCCTTGAAATAATTGGACTTACTCTTGGGCACCGAGCTGCTGAACGCCCATACAAACATCAAGACGATGTTCACGCAGGGAATCATCATCAGAAGCATGCTCACCAGCCATTCTCCCATGCTGACCGGTTCTTCCCAGTCCTTTCCGACCGGTGTCTGGATCTGCGGCTGCCCGGGCGTCTCATAATATGACGAATACTGCTGCCCGCCCTGTGCGTTATTCTGATTGTACATATTGTTATTATCCATCTGTTCTTCCTCTCCTCCGCTCATATTACAACATAAAACCGTTTTATCCAGTATAGCACACGTTTTTCATCCATACAACCGAAAAATAAAAGAACTGTTGTTATTAAAGGTTGAAACTTTTATGGTAAAATCCACTCTCTGTAGCCCGGTATCAGCCGCTCAAGCAGATTGCGCCCGGTATAAGACATGGGCGGTCTGTCCGGAAATACCACTGCCATCCGATACCCATACAGGCACAGCGTGGCAATACACACGCCGATCAGCAAAACCACCATACCCCCGGACATTTTTCTGCCTGCCACATAACGATTACCGGCAAACCATAAAAGCAGAAGAAACCAGCAGATACCCATGGGATGCAGGGAAAAAGATCTGGCAAACTGACCGCTCAGCAAAAACCACACCGACCGGTTCAGTCCGCAGCCCGGACAGGGCAGCCCGGTAAGCACCACCACCGGGCAGAAAGCGCCAAACAAAAGACGGGTGATCACAAAATAGACAGACAGTCCGGCAATGGCATACCGGTACTCTCTGATATCTCTTTCCAGTCTGCCCCATATCTTACTCATAACTGCTTCTCTTTTGGCTCTGTATGATCCGCCGCCAGATTTGTCACATCTGACTTTTCATCCTCCAGCTCTGCTTCCATCTGTTTTGCCTTATTATCTTTGGCAATGGCACGCATAATACGGTTGACATCTTCCGGCGAAAACATACCAATGGCTCTGCTCAGATCACCCAGATTGTCCCGGTTCACTTTCAGACATCCGCCTTCTGACAGAGGAATGACCAATGTATTTTCCCGATCTCCCACATCTCCCAGACAGATACTGTTTGTCTGGGCATCACACACAAAGGTAACGCCATTGTAGGAAATCTCCCCATCTCTGGCCATATGACTGTAGGGCACTTTGGCTGCCTCCCGCAGATGCTGCGCCGGGCTGCCGCTCATCGAGGCGGCCGCCTCAAAAACCCGCCGGGCCTCCATACGGTCCTCTCTCTTTTGCAGACGCCGGGCCTGCTCCTCTCTGATATCTTCGATCTGCTGATCGACACTTTTCATGATCTTTTTCCATTCGGTGGCCGTATAGGAGTCCCTGCCAAGGGGAATGGCTTCCTCCGTCTCCCCTTTTTTTATCTTTGTCATAATCTCAGCCTGGTATTTATGAAACTCCTCTGTCCACCCGCCCTGCCGTACACTGCTTCCTGTCACCATATCTTTCCCTCTCCCTTTCGTTTTCCTATTCCTGTCCGCTGCCCGCGGAGATCAAAAAAAGAGCCTTACCATTCGTCTTCCTGACAAAATGCCGCGCTCTCCATAGCTGACTGTCTCTGTGATTTCCGCACCCGTTCTTTCTCGATTCCGGATCTGTTATTTATATCGGCAGTTCCCTCTCTTTCTTAATATCACACAACATATTTTATGACCTGTCCGCATAAGTTTGGACAGGAGGAGTGAATCTATGTTTGAACAAAAAACCCCAAAAGAAACCTGCATGGAACTGAAAAGCGATCCGCACAAAGGTCTGACGGAAATGGAAGCAGGACGCAGGCTACGCATGGACGGACGCAACGAACTGCCGCAGGCCGCACGAAAAAACCCTGTCCTTCTGTTTCTGGAACAGCTCCAGGATCCTCTGATCTATGTGCTGCTCGCCGCGGCCGCTATCTCATTGCTGCTCGATGAAGTCAGTGATGCCCTGATCATTCTCTTCGTCGTCGTCATGAATGGCATCATCGGACTCATTCAGGAGGGAAAAGCCCGAAAAGCACTGGACTCCCTGAAAAAACTGGCCAGCCCGCATGCCATTGTCATCCGGGACGGCAGGCAAAAGGAGATCGCGGCCGCCACTCTGGTAACCGGAGATATCGTCTGTCTGGAAGCCGGTGCTCAGGTGCCTGCCGATCTGCGCCTGCTGGAAAGCGAAAGCCTGAAAATCGAAGAATCACCGCTGACAGGGGAATCCGTTCCGGTGGAAAAAAATGCCTTCTTCACTGCCGCTCATACCGGTGGAGAAATCCCCCTCGGAGACCGGATCAACATGGCCTATATGTCCACCATTGTCACCTATGGCAGAGGCCGGGGCATTGTCACCGCCACCGGCCTGCACTCCGAAATCGGAAAAATCGCCTCCATGATACGGGACACCAAAGAAGAGGCGACACCTCTGCAGAAACGCCTGGGTGAACTCGGAGCTGTCCTCAGTATCCTCTCTCTGCTCCTCTGTGCGCTGCTTTTTATCATCGGTGTGTTACAGCACCGCAACCTTTTTAAAATGTTGATTACCGCCATTTCCCTTGCCGTAGCCGCGGTGCCGGAAGGACTGCCCGCTATCGTCACCATCTGCCTCGCGCTCAGTGTGACCCGCATGGTAAAGGTACATACCATTATACGTCGCCTGCCTTCCGTGGAAACGCTGGGTGCAGTCAGTGTCATCTGTTCCGACAAGACCGGTACGCTGACCCAGAACCGAATGCGTGTGGTGAGCTGTTTCTGCAACCAGCGCCTGGTATCTGCGGATTCCCTCAGCAAAAAAGAGCATGAGGAACTCTTGACCGGCCTGACCCTGTGTAATGACGCTGTATTAGAACAGGGAAAAAATCTGGGCGATCCCACGGAACTGGCGCTGCTGGAGCTGGCCGCCTCCTATGATATCAGCCGCCCGCAGCTGGAAAAGACCATGCCTCGCCTTCGCGAGCTGCCCTTCGATTCCAACCGCAAAATGATGACCACCTTTCACCGCCGGGGCAGCGGAAGTGTCAGCTATACCAAGGGAGCACCGGATGAAATACTGAAACTCTGCAACCGGATCCTGATCCGCGGTTCACTGACCCCCATGACACCCCGGATGCTTTCTGAGATCAGACAGTACCTGAAACAGATGTCATCCCAGGCCCTGCGCACCCTGGCCCTGGCCATGAAAAAAGACGGCCGCGGCCCTATGGAACACGATCTGGTATTTGTCGGCCTGGTCGGCATGCAGGACCCTGTCAGGCCCGAAGCGGCAGCGGCCGTGCGCACATGCCGGGAGGCAGGCGTCACGACCGTGATGATCACCGGAGATCACCTGGATACGGCCTTTGCCATTGCCAGGCAGCTCGATATCGTACAGCGCCGCGAGCAATGCTTATCAGGCAGCGAGATCGCCCGGCTTTCCGAGGAAGCATTTGCCGGGAAGCTGGAAGATGTAAGGGTATTTGCCCGGATCTCACCCCAGCAAAAAGTAAAAATCGTCAAAGGATTCCAGGCCGGCAGCCATATCGTGGCCATGACAGGCGACGGCGTTAACGACGCCCCCTCTCTGAAAGCAGCCGATATCGGCATTGCCATGGGACTAAACGGCACGGATGTGGCCAAGGGAGCCGCCGATGTCATACTGACTGACGACAATTTTGCCACCATTGAAAAAGCAATTGAAGAAGGCAGAGGCATCTATGAAAATATCAAAAAATCCGTCATTTTCCTCCTCTCCTCCAACCTCGGCGAAATCATGACCATGTTTCTGGCTGTTATCGGCGGACTGGCTTCCCCGCTGAAATCGAGCCATATCCTCTGGATCAACCTGATCACGGATTCCCTTCCGGCTCTCGCACTGGGCATTGATGAAAACGACGGAAAAGCCCTGATGCACAGGCCGCCCCGCAAAAGCACGGAAAGTCTTTTCGCCAACGGCGGACTGGCCTGTACCTGTTTCTATGGTATCCTTATCGCCGCCATCAGTCTGACCGCATTTTTTGCTTTTCCTTATTTCCTGCTGCAAAGACAGGAACTGCCGGTCTCTCTGACAAACATTGCCACACTGCTGCGACGGGAAGACATTCTCATGCGCGCCCAAACCTACACATTCACAGTACTGGGTATGTCACAGCTCTTCCATGCCGTCGGTATGCGCAATGTCCACACCTCCGTCTTTCGCATGCGCCATCTGCGCAACAAACTGATGCTGGCAGCCTTTGTGACGGGTTTTCTCCTGCAGTTTGCCGTAACCGAAATCCCCTTCCTCATCCGGGCCTTCGGCACCGTGCATCTGCTTCCGGCAGAATGGGGGTTTCTCGCCGTCCTCGCCGCTGTGCCTCTTCTGGCCCACGAGCTGCTCCTTTGGCCCGGAAAAAAATCAGAGTCCCAGCCGCAGACAGAGAAAACCGGCCCCAAATAAAACAGTTGCAAACGCCTCTGCCTTCTGCTATACTCTTGTTACTTTATAAATTGTAACGGGATGCTGACGGTTCCGGTCAGCCGGCTGATCCGGACTGTTAGTTGTGAGGGTCATTATGCGGATAAAAACGAGTCTGCAAAACTTCATACTCTGGCTGCTCCTGCTTGTAATGACTCTGGCAGGATGCAGTGCGGCGCCTGTTTCCGGCTATGGTCATCATACACTGCCCCGGGAAGAGACCACGCTCTGCGCCGCGGCATCCCGCCTGTCCGAACCGGTTGATTTCTGGTCAAAACAAACCGCTGAAAGCCGGAGCGAAGTCACTCTCAGCAGCGCTTTCAGAAATGCCCGCACTGTTTCCTGCCGCGGGCCGCTGCTTTTATTCCTTTTTTATGTCCTGACACTTCTGTCGGTTTATTCCGTCTGCAACAGACAGCGCCTGATTCTGCAGGGCGCCCGTTATCTGTCCGAAAAATCTTTCACTATCTCCTTTATGCAGGATACGGATGGTCGGAAACGAATCCTCTCCTTCTGACCGGAGCCGGAATATCCTGACCGTAAAAAAATTTTCATCAGGGCTTATCACAGGTAAGGCATCCTGCACGGCGATGCTTTGTTTTACTGCACATAAACGCAGAACATCTTACATACCTGTATGTCTTCTGCCCTCTTTTACAGGATATCTGTGTGGCCGGTCAAAGCTGCTACGTTAATCACAGAATATCAGGAGAGGATAATCAAGAATGGAAATCAGTTTAGGACTTTGGATCGTAATCATTGTAGGAGGATTTGTGGGCATTTCTTCCAGCCTGTATGTAGTGGTCTCCCTGTTTGCCACACTGGGATATAAGATTTACAGAAAGTGTAAATATGGGATTTCTTTATTTAACTGAATATTTATATTTCTGCCGCCGGGCAGACAGCTTTTATAACGCAAAACGGTATGGCCATCAAGGCGATACCGTTTTTTGTCAGCGCATCTGTTACAAAATCCCCGTCCCGTCAAACTCGGGGATAAAACTCTCCCGCGCCGTTTCCCCTTCCTGTATAAATCCGTTTTCAATCCCCAGAGAAATGGCATAATCGACCAGCGCCTCATACTCCTCCCTGTCAACTTTCCTGTCCAGTTCGAGGCAGGTACTGCCGCAGGGCATGGGGGTGTACTGATTCATCAGGCTGATGAAAATACGCTCGCCAAACGAAGACAACAGCCAACTCACAATCCTCCTGGCATCTTCAAGGCAGCCCGGCAGCAGCAGGTGACGCACGATCACCCCTTTTGTCATCAGCAGGCTTTCTCCCTTCCCGCTTCTCTCCTGATATGCGTCGATCCCAAGCTTTTCACTCCTTGTCTCCTCATCGGTAAAGAGCAGCTCTTTCGTCTGTCGCACCATCTCATGAATAGCTTTGGAAGCCTTCTCAAAATAATCTGCAGCATGGGAATAGCGGCGGCTCATTTCTCTGTCCATATATTTCAGATCCGGCAGATAGATATCCACATACCCTTCCAGCATCTGTATCGTAGAAAGAGATTCATAGCCGCTGCTGTTATATACGATGGGCAGGCGCAGTCCGCCATCTCTGGCCCGCTCTATGGAGGCAATTACCTGCGGCACAAACTGGCAGGCCGTCACGAGATTGATATTATTGGCACCCTCCTCCTGCAGTCTGAGGAAAATTTCCGCCAGATGCTCCATGGAGATAACATGTCCCCGGCCCTGCACGGCAATGCTTCGGTTCTGACAGTATACACACCCAAGTCCGCAGCCGGAAAAAAAGACCGCACCCGAACCATATCTGCCGGAAATACAGGGTTCTTCCCACTTATGCAGGGCAGCTCTCGCCGCCCTGATTTCACTGCCCTGTCCGCATATCCCCCTCTCTCCTGCCAGCCTGTCCACACCGCATCCCCGCGGACAGAGTCTGCAGGCATGCATTTGTATTTCTATTTCCGACTGCTTCATATCACCTTGCCCCGTCACTTCCGATCACAGGAAAGCTCTGTCACTACTCCCGTCTCCTGCGTCTTTTTCAAATCAATAATCCTCTGATTTTCCGATCCGCGGAAACTGAGCAGCAGATTTTTTTTATCCTCAATAAACGGACCATCCACCAATACATCACAAAGAGAGAGAAACTCCGGCGTACCCTGGCAACACGCCCGTCCCCCGGGCAGAAAGTCCTCATAGAGATAGCCACTATAAACCCAGACGTCCTTCGCAGGCATCTCTTCTCTCACTTGTCTGAGCAGCGGCAGCAGCGCCTGCTGGTTGGCAGGCTCTCCCGGATCACCGCCCAGCAATGTCAGTCCTGCCATATAAGACGGGCGGAGCATGGTAAGAATCAGCACCTGCGTCTCCCGGGTAAAGGGTCTGCCATACGCAAAATCCCAGGTCATAGGGCTGAAACATCCCGGGCAGTGATGACTGCAGCCGGACACAAAGAGGGAAACCCGCACCCCCGGCCCGTTTTCGATGGAAAACTGTTTGATCTCACCATAATTCATAACTGCTTCCTTTTTCCATTACAGATGCATCACCCGCTCACGGATTTCCTGCGTCCTGCCCTGGTTCCAGAACTGGGTGCCGATATATCCGCAAGTCCGTCTGGCTACATTGAGCGTCTCCTGATTGCGGTTCCCGCAGGAAGGACATTCCCAGACCAGTTTGCCGTCCTCCTCTGTTATCACAATCTCACCGTTATAACCACATTCCTGGCAATAATCGCTCTTTGTATTCAGCTCTGCATACATGATATTATCATAAATAAATCGGATCACACTAAGTACTGCCGGAATATTGCTCTGCATATCCGGCACTTCCACATAGCTGATAGCGCCGCCGCTGGACAGTGCCTGAAATTCGGATTCAAACTTCAGCTTGGCAAAGGCATCTATCTTTTCTCTCACATTTACATGATAGCTGTTGGTAATATACCCTTTGTCCGTTACGCCCTCGATGATACCAAAGCGCTGCTGCAGGCATTTTGCAAATTTATAGGTGGTGCTTTCGATCGGGGACCCATAGATGCTGAAACCGATATTGGTCTCTTCCTTCCAGCGGTCGCAGGCGTCATTCATATATTTCATCACTTCCAGTGCAAAGGGCTTGGCCTCCGGATCCGTATGAGACTTCCCGGTCATATAGCGCACACATTCACACAGACCGGCATATCCCAGGGAAATGGTGGAATATCCGCCATACAGCAGCCTGTCAATCGGCTCTCCCCGTTTCAGCCTCGCCAGAGCGCCATACTGCCAGAGAATGGGTGCTGCATCAGAGAGCGTCCCCTTCAGCCGGTCATGACGGCACATAAGTGCCCGGTAACACAGATCCAGGCGTTCGTCAAATATCTTCCAGAAACGATCCCTGTCCCCGCCCGAGGAGAGCGCCACATCCACCAGATTGACCGTCACAACACCCTGATTAAATCTGCCGTAAAACCGGTAATTGCCTTCTTCATCCTTCCACGGAGACAATGCACTGCGGCAGCCCATCACCGGAAAACAGTTGCCTTCTTTGAGCTGCTTCATGATCTTCTCCGAAATGTAATCCGGCACCATCCGTTTGGCGGTACACCTTGCCGCCAGCTCTGTCAGATAAAAATAAGCGCCGTCTTCCCTGATATTGTCTTCTTCCAGCACATAGATCAGCTTGGGAAACGCAGGGGTAATATAAATGCCTTTTTCATTCTTGACTCCCTGGATACGCTGATTGAGCATCTCCTCTATGATCAGCGCCAGATCGCGCTTTTCCCGCTCACTGCCCGCTTCATTCAGATACATGAATACGGTCAGAAAAGGCGCCTGCCCGTTGGTAGTCATCAGTGTGATAACCTGATACTGGATAGTCTGGACTCCCCGCTTGATCTCTTGGCGCAGCCTCTTCTCCACAATATGATGCAGTGCCTCATCCGTAGGTGTGGCCCCCGTCAGCGCCATATCTTCCAGTACCTCTCCGCGAATCTTTTCCCGCGATATCTGCACAAAAGGCGCCAGATGCGTGAGGGAGATACTCTGCCCGCCATACTGGCTGCTGGCAACCTGCGCCACAATCTGCATGGCTATATTACAGGCCGTGGAAAAGCTGTGCGGCTTGTCGATAAAGGTTTCGCTGATCACTGTCCCGTTTTGCAGCATATCCTCCAGATTGACCAGATCACAGTTATGCATATGCTGTGCAAAATAGTCGGAATCATGGAAATGAATCAGCCCTTCCGCATCCGCTTTCACGATATCCGGCGGCAGCAGCAGACGCCTTGTCAGATCCTTGCTCACTTCCCCTGCCATATAATCCCGCTGCACACTGTTGATCACCGGATCCTTATTGGAATTTTCCTGCATCACTTCTTCATTGTTACATTCAATCAGTGTCAGTATCCGCCCGTCTGTCGTATTGCTCTTGCGGACAAGGGAACGGGTATACCGATATCTGACATAGCATCTGGCCACGTTGAAGGCGCCCTGCGCCATGATCTGGTTCTCCACCATATCCTGCATCTCTTCCACGGCCACCGCTCTGTTCATCCGGCTGCATTTAAAATCTATATACTCCGATATTTCCCTGATCTGCTCCGGTGTCAGTTCCTGACGCACCGCCGCCTTATTCGCCTTTTCTATCGCGGCCTGGATCTTCGTAATATCAAAATCAACTTCCGAACCGTTGCGTTTGATTACTTTCATAGACTTGCACTCCTCCCTGTTATCCGGTTGTGAAAAATAGCCGGTTGCATCATTATATTACACGGATTCGGCAAAAACTGTTGTGTGGAAAACATTTTTGATTTATAATACCAGATATAGTATGAAAGACAGAAAGGAACAGCTATATATGGGGGATTCTGACTCCTTGATTATTTCTGAAAAAAATATAAAATACATCCGGGAAGCCTTCCGGCCAAAGCAGAAATCCTATGGAAAAGGGGAGATCATTCTGGACGGGCAAACGCCGGAAAGACGGCTGTGCATCCTGCTGAGGGGCACAGCCTATCTCTGCGTGGAGCAGGAAGACGGCGGCAGACAGCTTCTGGACTACTTTACAAAAGGACAGCTGATCTGTCCTGAAATGTTTCCCGGCACAGGCAGCGGGCACTGCTTTATCCTGGCAAAATACCCCTGCACAGCCGCCTTCTTCACCCATCAGCAGCTGCAGGAATATGTGCTGTCCCGCTCTGACAGCGAGCTTGCCGTCCTGTTTTCCCGCCTGCTCCATGCCGTCATTCATGCCGAAAATAAGCACTGTCACATCCTCCAGCAAAAGACGATCCGCGGCAAGCTGACCGCGTACCTGCACGCACAGGCTCTCCGTCAGGACAGCCCGTTCGTCCATATCCCCATCCCCTACTCCGACCTGGCCGACTACCTGGCCATCGACCGCAGCTCCCTGATGACCGAACTGAGTCGGATGGATGCGGAAGGACTCGTTGAGAAAAGGGGGCGGGTGATTGTGATCAGTGGGATGACTTGCCACACATAGCCCTACTCCCCTTACTCCACCGTCACCGACTTGGCCAGATTTCGCGGCTTATCCACATCACATCCTTTGCCCACGGCCACATAATAGCCAAAGAGCTGCAGCGGTATGATGGCCAGGGAATTGGTAAAGAATGGATTGGTCTCAGGGATATAGATGGTATAGTCTGACACCTTTTCGATCTCCCGGTTGCCCACATTGGTCACTGCCAGCAGGAAGGCACCTCTGGCTTTGACCTCTACCATATTGCTGATCGTCTTCTGATAAAGCGCCGGCTGGGTGGATACCGCAGCCACCAGCGTGCCTTCTTCGATCAGGGAAATGGTGCCGTGTTTCAGTTCCCCGGCCGCATAAGCCTCAGAGTGAATATAGGAAATCTCCTTTAATTTCAGGGAACCCTCCAGAGAAATGGCATAGTCGATCCCCCGGCCGATAAAGAAGACATCTCTGGCACCGATATAGCGGTTGGCAAAATGCTGTATCTTCTCCTTACTGTTGAGCAGAAGTTCAATCTGATCCGGCAGCCGCCTAAGATCACGGAGCAGAAGCCGGTACGTAGCATCGTCAATGGTCTGCCTGACACTGGCAAATTTCACCGCCAGCAGATAAAAGGCGATAAGCTGCGCGCTGTAGGCTTTGGTAGTGGCAACGGCGATCTCCGGCCCTGCCCAGGTATACATCACATGCTCTGCCTCTCTGGCAATCGAGCTGCCCACCACATTGACGATGCCCAGCACCTGAAAGCCTTTCTGTCTGGCTTCCCGCATGGCCGCCAGGGTATCTGCCGTCTCGCCGGACTGGCTGACGACAATGACCATGGCGCCCTCTTCCAGGATCGGATTCCTGTAGCGGAATTCCGAGGCCAGATCCACCTCCACCGGTATTCTTGCCAGTCCTTCCAGTACATATTTGCCGGTGACACCCGCATGATAGGCCGAACCGCAGGCAACGATATGAATTTTTCGGATCTGCCTGATTTCATCGTCGCTAAGCCCGAGTTCCTCTATCTCGATCCGGTCTTTTTTCAGTCGCGGCGTCAGCGTATCGGTCACTGTTTTTGGCTGTTCATACATTTCCTTCAGCATGAAATGCTCATAGCCGGCCTTTTCCGCCGCGTTGGCATCCCATTCGATGGTGGTGGCTTTCTTTTCAATCTCCTCCTCATCCATCGTATAGAAATGCATATGATCCGCTTCCAGACGCACAATCTCCTGTTCGTCCACAAAATATACTGTTCTCGTATATCGGAGAATCGCAGGCACATCGGAAGCGATAAAGCAGCCGTCACCGCTCTGTCCCACAATCAGGGGACTGCCCTTCCTGGCGGCAAAGATCTCACCCGGATGATCGGCAAACATGATACCAAGCGCATAGGAGCCTTCAATCCTGTGCAGCACTTTCAGGATCGTTTCCAGCGGATTGCCGTTGTTATAATAGTCCAACATCTGCGCCACCACTTCCGTATCCGTTTCCGACACAAAGGAATATCCCTTTTTCATCAATTTGTTGCGCAGGGGAATATAGTTCTCTATAATGCCGTTATGTACCACGGTAATGGTCTTGTCTTTATTAAAATGCGGATGGGAGTTCACATCGTTGGGCGCACCGTGCGTCGCCCATCTCGTATGTCCGATCCCCGCAAGGCCGGGCATCGTCTCTCCGCCGTGTGTGAGCTCCTCCAGCACTTTCAGACGCCCCACCGCCTTGGTGACATTCACCTTTTCGCCATCAAATACTGCCATCCCGGCGGAGTCATAGCCCCTGTATTCCAGTCTGGCAAGGCCGTCCAGAATCACCGGCGCCGCCTGCTTTTTTCCGATATATCCTACAATTCCACACATATGTCATCCTGCCTTTCCGACAATCACTGCCAGTATCTGCGATTCATGCTGCAGCGCATGACCAGCCCCCGCGGCAGCCAGGTATAATTTTTCCCCAGCCTGTAGCCCAGGAATTTCCAGCCGCTTCCCCAGAGCATGGGCAGAATCAGCCGCGAATTGCCTGTTTTTTTCAGATGAGCAGTCAGCTGCTTTACCAGCCTGATCCCTTCTGACTCTGACCGGATCCCGTCAAATACATCCGGATGATCCGCCTGGGAAACACCCATATCAAAATTCCGGTGAAAATTTTCCATCCAGTTATAATTATGCGAGTGATAAACCTGCGCCTGTGCCGTATAAGCGATCTTTCTGCCTGATTTTACCACACCGGCCGCATAGATCATATCCTCATTAAAGATGGTATGCCGGATAAAGCCTCCCAATTCATCAAATACCGCTCTGTTATATGCCGCGCATACATTGGAGCAGAAAAAAGTCTTGATGCCAAGCGCTTCCAGATCCTCCTGCCCTTTGAGCCGGGACTCGTTGGGATAATTAAACTCCCTGATAAAGGATTCCACCGGCGCACAGTCGGGTCTGGGGAGCTGTCTGGCATAGCTGACTACCGCCTCACCGTTTCGCAGAGGTTCCAGCAGCTTTTCCAGCACAAAGGCATCCTTTGGCAGAGCATCCTGCGTCATGCAGACAAAATAGGGGGCGCCTGAACGTTTGATCCCCTGGTTCCTCGTGTTACCATGATCAAATTCGCGCTCTGACACATGGTGCACTTCCACATTGGCATATTTTTTCAGTTGCTTATTCCCATATTTGAGCCGTTCAAAATACTTTTCTTCCGTATTCATCACAATAATACGGCCAGGCCGCAGGCTCTGTGTTTCCAGAGCCTGCAACAGATCCGCAAACTCCTGTCCCGGCTTCAGGGTGGGTATGATGATATCTACAATAGCATCCATTGATTTCATTTCCTTACAAAGGCATAAAGGAGCCGTATACCGGCCCCTTCCGATGTTTGCCTGTTTACTCTATTCTGATGTGGCAACCTCATCATTTTCCTTCTCTTTCTTTGTGAACTCATCCGCAGAAGTATTGACATATTTGCCGGTATCGCTGGATACCTTTTTGCTGAATTCATCCACCTCAGAAGAGATCTGGTAATCATTTTCGTCGAAGAGGAACCGATGCAGTTCCGCCACATTCACCGCCAGATCCTGCGGAATGACGCAGCTTCCCTTGCTGCCCACTCTGCCGGTAGCGCGATACTGTTCGAACGGGAATCCGTCATTGGCCACAATGCTGTAGTTGCCAAGATCCTTCATCACATTCAGGATTTCCTTTACGTCCAGTGATGTGGAAATATTCCCCATCACACCGTTGACGATATTGTTCAGTTCGGAAATACTTGCTCCCTTTGCTTTTTCCGAAGCCGCGATCAGCACATCCCTCTGCCGCTGCGCACGCTGGAAGTCATTGCCGATATACCGGATACGGCAGTATGCAGTGGCCTGCAGCCCGTTCAATGTCTGCAGCCCTCCATGGGTCACAGCCGTATAATCTTTGCCTTCCGTGGCCTCATAGTTTACGATATCGCCCACTCTGCCCACTTCACGGCCCACCATACTGATCTGATAGTCATTCAGATAAGGGATCTCCGCTTCGGTCACATTGATCTCCACGCCGCCCAGAGCGTCGATCACTTCAATCAGACCGTCAAAACCTACCGTAATATAATCCGTAATATTCATATCCAGATTTTTATTCAGCATCGTGATCGCCTGCTCGGGACCGCCCTTGGCATAGGCGGCGTTGCATTTATTATAGGTGTCATTCCCGAGATTGAGATATGTGTCACGAAATACGGAAATCAGCTTCACATCTCCCGTATCCTGATTGATGGAAGCAATGATTATGGTATCGCTCCTGGTGCCCTTTCCCAGCGACCCGTTTCTGGAATCCACGCCAAACAGAGCAATATTGCGATAGCCTTTCATCACTTCATTCTCTTCCACACTCTCGTTCATCTCCATCACGACTCTCTCTTCGTCGATCTGGATCTTCTCCACCTTCTCTGTCTTGAGCACCGTATAGAGAAATCCCAGCATCCCCACAAGGATCAGTATCTCCACACCAAAGAGGATGATTCTGTTGCGTCTCTTGGCCGCCCGTTTTTTGGCAGACATCTTCTTTCCCGCAGGCTTCCTCTGGCCTTCCGTCCTGCCGGGGCGGTCATATCTTTCTTCCTCTCTGTATCTGGCAGCAGATGCGCTGCGCCCTGCCGTGGAAGCCCTTCTTGTACCCGCGCCGTTTGCGGCCTCCGCCGCCCGCCGTGTGCCTGACTGGCCGCCTGCGCTCTGCGGTCTTCTGCCGGCTGTCTGACTCCCCGTCTGGGAAGCTCTCCTTGCTCCTGCCTGATTTCCTGTACCGGCTGGCCGTCTCATGCCGCCCTGCCCCGCGCTTTCCGGAGGCCGTCTCGTACCTGACGCGCTTCCCCCGCCTGCCGGTCGTCTGTTGCCCGATGGATTTCCTGTATTCTGGGAGCCGTTCATACCTGCTCTGCTCTTTGCATTCTTCACACCGCTCTTTCCATGCCTTGCACCATCTGCATTTTTTGTTGACATCTTATCTCTTCTCCCTTGTCATTTGCATGTATGCTAATATGCATTTTTATTGATAAATCCTTTGAAAATTGTCAGAAACAGGATCTTGACATCCAGTCCCATCGTCCAGTTCTCTATATAAAATATGTCATAATCAATTCTTTTGCGAATCGAAGTATCTCCTCTGTAACCATTGATCTGCGCCCATCCGGTCAGTCCCGGACGCACCTGGTGCTTGATCATATATCTCGGTATCTCTTCCCGGAACTTTTCCACAAAAAGCGGCCGCTCCGGCCTGGGACCCACCAGACTCATGTCTCCCCGCAGAATATTATAAAGCTGGGGAAATTCATCCAGGCTCGTCCTGCGCAGAAATTTCCCTATCTTTGTCACCCGCGGATCGTCCCGCACCGTCCAGGCCCGCTGTTCCGCAGATTCTTTCTGAATCTCCATCGTCCGAAACTTGTACATCCAGAACGGCTTGTTATGGAGGCCGATCCGTTCCTGCTTGAAAATCACCGGCCCGGGGCTGGACAGCTTCACCGCCAGCGCAGTCAGAAGCATAATGGGGGAGACGAGCACCAGACCCGCCGCCGATCCTACAATATCAACCATCCGCTTGACAATCCAGTTCAGCGTATTGGAAAGCGGCACATAGCGGATATTGATCACCGGCAGTCCCATCAGATCTTCCGTATAGGGTCTGCTCGGTATCAGACTGTTATAGTCCGGGATAAACTTAGTATGCACACCTGACTTCTCACATAAATCGACAATTTCTTCCAGACGCCCGTAATCCTGCAACGCAAGCGTGATGGCAATTTCATCCAGACGGTTTTCCGGCAGGATATAGGTCAGATTGTCAATCGCGCCCAGCACTTTAATGCCTTTGTAAAGTGTCCCTCTGGGAATACGGTCATCCAGAATCCCACGCACCACATAGCCCCACTGGGGATTGGCTTTGATACGGGTAATATATTCCTCCGCCGCCCTGGAATATCCCACCAGAAGAATATGTTTCAGGTTATACCCTTTTCTGCGGAAGTACTGCAGAAGATTACGCAGAATCTGTCTGCTCAGCGTGCACAGCACCACATTGACCCCGTAAAAGATAACGATCATCGTACGGGAGAAATTGGGCTGATTGACCACATACAGTACAACCAGAAATAAAAGGACGCCTGCGGTATTGGCTTTTACGATACCGTAAACCTCATATTTCCTTCTGGCCGTCCTTTTGGATGTATACATATTGAAAATATAATAGAGGATCACATAACCCGGCACAATAAAATAAAGGGCATAGAAATAAGTGCGCATCTCAAGAACACCTACGCCCTGTTTCTTTTCAGTAAATATGCTTTCAAATCTCAGATACCACGCCAGCATATAGGAGCATGCCACGATAACAGCGTCTATCAGCAAATGCAGTCTGTTAAAATATTTCTGATTATCCTTTATCATAACGGCATCGGGTCTCCATCCTCATAACATATTACAATATTATTACGAAAAGTACAACTTAAATTTTTCTTAACTGAAAAACAGCCGTACAAACAGGTTGAAAAGCAGTTCCCCCTCCAGCCGGATCCAGGCAGGCACGGATGGTACACAAGAGGCGTATCCGCGGACGTTTTCCCGCTTCCCGGCCGTCATCCTCATCCCTTCCGCAAGCCCTGCCAGATAAATCTTTCCATATCCCTTTTTCAGGAAAAAAAAATATTTAACCGCAAAGCCAACGAGCAGAAACGGCAGATTAAAGCAAATCAAAAGCAGCGGCAGATTCTTACGCAGAAGATAGATATTATTTCTGGAAGAAAGCCTGATCTTGAATTCATTATACCGGGAACCCGAAGAGGCGCTCCCCGCATGACGTACTACCGCCCCCGGCTCATAACGGTTTCTATAGCCGGCCAGCCTGGCCCGGAAAGCGATGTCAATATCCTCCAGATAGGCAAAATAATTCTCATCAAACATCCCCAGCTCTTCCAGGATATCTCTGCGGTAAGCCGCCGCGCCGCCGCAGGCGGCAAATATTTCACAGGGCCTCTCATAGCACTCCCGCCTCCGCCCTTTCCCCCTGGCAAAGGCCCAGCCCAATGCACAGTAATAATCACCGGCATCGTCTATGATATGCGGATCAGACATCGTAACCATTCTGGCGCCCACGGAGAAACAGCGGCTGTCATGAGCAAGCACCTTAGTCAGACAGGACACAAAATGCTTCTCCGCTACCGTATCATTGTTCAGCAAAATCACAAAAGGCGTTTCGGATGCTCTGATCCCGGCATTGACCGCTGCCGAAAATCCCCGGTTCTCCGTAAAACAGATCAGTTTCACCTGCGGAAACTCATCCCTCACCAGCTCCCTGCTGCCGTCCGCGGAGCCATTGTCCACCACAATCACCGGAAAGTGCGCCTGTTCACAGGCAAACAGCGACTGCAGACAGTTGCGCAGATATCTGCCTCCGTTATAATTTGGTATAATAACAGTCGTTTTTATTTTTCCCGCCTGCACCGTGCCTCTGTTTGTTTCCGCCATCACTCTTCCTGCCCTCCCGGATCCCACAGCAGCAAATAGCCGCGGCTGGCAGCTTCCCTCCCAAACCTTATACTTGCGGCTGCCGGATCCTTCTCTTCCTTCATAATCTCATCCAGCAGAGGACGCAGCTCTTCCCTCACCCGTATGTGCCGCACATCCACTGCCGGCACATCCTGCTGCAGGACCGCCCGGTGCATATAACCGCTGAAATGCCTGGAAAGTCCCTTATACAATATTTCTCCGTCCTCTCCGTACGCGCCGCCCGCAATTCTGCCGCCGCAAAGAATCCGACCGCCCACGGCTGCCAGCTCCGGACGCTGCCGGAAAATATCCCCCTGATACTCCACCCGGAAAAATCCCAGATGTCTTGTATGAGAAACTCTGGCCTGCCATCCCTGGCTCCTGCAGAAATCTTCCACGGCACGCCGGCCTGCCTCATAGGCATACATCTTACTGGCCGGGTTTTCCGCCGTGGAACCCATATGACATCGCCAGTGATACAGAATATGCGGTATATGGACGATCTGATCCCTTCCGCCGTCCAGCGCCCTGACCGCCCGCAGGATCAGATCATGATCCTGTGCACCGTCAAACTCCCGACGGAATCTCAGAGACTTCATGAGTCCTGCTTCCATCACAAGAAAGTGGCAGATATAGTTATTACTTAATATTAAATCCTGATTGAACTTTTCTTTAAAATGAGGTTCATAAAAGCCGGACATGGCGTCATCACATTTATCCTCATCCGAATACAAAATGACAGGCGCCTCTCCCCGGCTTTTTCTGCCGGCTGTGAGTGCCTCCATCATACGGTACAGCGCATCCGGCTCCAGGGTATCGTCATGATCCAGCAGACCGATATAGCTTCCCTGCGCCGCCTCAAGCGCCCTGTTCGTATTTTCGGAAATGCCTTTGTTTTCCGGCAGTTTCAGATAGCGAATCCGGCTGTCATTATAGTATTGCAATTCTTCGGACAGTTTATCCGAGGGACTTGCGTCCGCGATGATCAGCTCAAATCCTCCGTATGTCTGCGTCAGAACGGAATCAATCATCTCATGAAAATGCTGCAGTTTCGTTTCATAAGCCGGTACAAGGATACTGAAATATTCCGGCGCTTCCCATACCGTATTTCTCTGCACACCCAATTCCTCTTCCGTGATGATGCGCTTCTCATAATGCATACTGCTGTCACGGAGCCGTTCCATAGCCGCGTAAAAAGTCGGCATCATACCGTTTTTCCTGCAATACCTGTATGCTTTTTTCAGATTGGACAGATTTGCCGCTTTTACCATTCTCATCTCCGTTTCCGTTCCACAAATCAAAACCCCGCAGCAAACCGGCGGGGCGATCCTGAATCACTATCTTTTGGCCCTTGCAGACCGCTTTTGCACTGTTATCTGCGCCTTCCATCAGAAACTGACTTCTCCGTCATGTTCCATCAGGGCCACGCCTGTGACTCCTTCCAGCGCCTGTAACTTCTGAAGCATCTCTGACGGCTCTTTCGCCCTGCACTCTATGACAAAATCCACACCCGCCACGGAAGCATTTCTGGATTTTACAGACGGTTTTTTGCTGCCTGCCCGCACAATCTCCATGATCTCAGCCTCCCGGTCAAGGCTGCCGCAGTTCACCACGAGTATGCCCCCCGCATAGCCCACCGGCGTCAGCTCCAGAACAAACAGGCCAATGGTGACGATCAGGGAAGAGATCACTGCAATCTCATAAATACCCGCGCCGCAGATAATGCCCACACTGATCGACCAGAACAGAAATACCAGATCTTTTGGATCTTTCACCGCTGTCCGAAAGCGAACGATGGAAAGGGCGCCCACCATACCAAGCGAGATCGCCAGGTTGGACTGCATGGCCAGAATGATGCTGGCAGTGATCACTGCTATGGCAGCCAGCGATACATTAAACGTCTTATTATAGAATGTCTTTCTTGTGGAAAGATAATACACCACAAAGATATACAGAGCCAGTATTACAGTAATTCCCAGCGTGACACAGACCGTAGCCGTAGTGATGCTGCTGCCTGTAAAACTCTCCAGTACGGATTTCTTAATGATGTCTCTGAAACTCATTTTAGTCTACCTCCTGTGCAGAAAACCGTATATTTTCTGCTTAAATAATATTTGGAGAAGCTGGTCTGACGAAGACTGCCGATCTCCAGCCTGTCCCTGATCCAGGTGGGAAAATATTCGTCAAACTTCACTTCCAGAAGCTGCTGTCCCCTGGAAAGAACAGGATAACGCATGTTTTCTTTTTCAAAAAAACGCGTCACCTGTAGCGAAGAGGTGATATTTCTGTCAAAAGTAATCCTCACATTACCGGCAGGATACGTAAAGGGAATCCGCTCATACTCCACGATCGTCTTGGCACGCATCCCCCGGCTGCGCATCAGTGTCAGAAACTGCTGCAGCACCGCCGGCTGATCCGTCTCCACGGGAAAAGGCACCCCCTGCAGAAGCTGCCCGCACTGAGCCCGCGTCAAAGGCGCGGACTCCTTACAGGTCATACCGTTTTTCTTGCTCTTGCGTTCCAGTTTTATGCTCCGGTCCGATACATCATAGATCCGTATGCGGTACTTGGCACGCTCGTTGATTCCGTCCTCATTCTGATCGAAACAGCTGTTGCGGTAATCGTCGAAATAAACACTGCGGATCCAGTAGCGTCCCTCTTCCCCCGCATTCGCATCCAGCGGAATCAGATTTTTCAGCCGGTAATACAAAAGGGCCTTCTGCCTCTCATCAATCAGGAATTTATATTCATGCCTGTATGTTCTCTGTCCTTCCATCGCTTTGCTACGCTTTCTTTTCCAGAAAAATTTTTCTCGTTATGAAATTATAAACCATAACAATACCCGTGGCAACAATTTTTCCAAAAGTTTCCGCCCACTGCCGGCTCATATTCGCTGTCAGATACGGAATCTTCAGATAAATCCCCTCAATGCAGACAAAGATAATCAGCTCGTTTAACACAAGGCCGACAATGCTGAGCACCGTAAAAATCACAAACTCCGCCCGCCTGTCCGCATTTTCCTTCCGCTCAAACACAAAGGTCATGCTGGCAATATAATTAAAAATAAGCGAAATGGTAAAGCCGAAAAAGTTGGCCACCAGGTAATTAACGCCAAATACGCCGGAAAGCAGTTTGAAAATGCCGAAATCTATAAAAAAGGCAATGACTCCCACCACACCGAACTTCAAAATCTGATCCACCAGTTTTTTCATAGTATCAATCTTTACTTTCCTTCATCCAGTTTCTTTTTCAGAGCCTCTGTCAGAGCCTCCACCTTAGCCTGGGCATCCTCCAGATCGTTTCCTTTGACACCCATATAAAACTTGATCTTGGGTTCCGTCCCGGAAGGTCTTGCACAGCACCAGGAATCGTTGGTCAGGTCAAAATAGAGTACATTGCTCTTTGGCAGTCCTGTCTCAGACTTCTCACCTGTAGCCATATCCGTCGTCACATTGTTCTCATAGTCGCGCAGCTTTGTCACATGCAGCTCTCCGAATTCTTTCGGCGGATTGCTGCGCAGCCTGTCCATGATCTCCGCGATCTGTCTGGAACCGTCAATCCCTTTCAGGGTAATCGCATACTGACTCTCTTTATAGTATCCGAACTGCTCATACAGTTTCAGCATCTGATCCCACAGCGTGATGCCGTGCTTCTTGCACCATGCTGCCGCCTCACATAAGCACATCACGGCCACGACGGCATCCTTGTCTCTTGCATGCGTGCCCGCCAGACAGCCATAACTCTCTTCCAGACCAAATACATAATTGTTGCAGCCGCTCTGTTCGAACAGTTTGATCTGCTCACCGATATATTTAAATCCGGTCAGCACTTCGATACATTTTACATGGTATGTGTCGGAAATGGCTTTTGCCATATTGGTGGTGACAATCGTGGTAACAAGCGCGGGATTCTCCGGCATGATGCCCAATGCCGTGCGCTCTCTCAGAATATATTCCGCAATCAGCATACCCGACATATTACCGGTAAAGGGAACATACTCCCCGCTCTTTGTGTCCTTGGCATAGATGCCAAGACGGTCCGCATCCGGGTCGGTAGCCAGCACGATGTCCGCATCCTTTTCTTTGGCCAGCTCCAGCGCCAGCTTAAAGGCTTTGGGGTCTTCCGGATTGGGATAATCCAGTGTGGTGAATTTGGGATCCGGCAGCTCCTGCTCAGGCACCACATAGACATGCTTAAAGCCCAGCTCAGACAGGATACGCCTTACCGGGATATTGCCCGTGCCATGGAAAGGCGTATACACGATTCTGATATCGTCTGCCATCTCTTCGATCACTTCCGGGTGGATGATCTGCTTTTTCAGTTCCACCATATAGGCGTCGTCGATCTCCTGGCCGATGACCGTATACAGCCCCTCGGCCTGTGCCTGTGCCTTGTCCATGGTCTTCACCGCATGATAATCGGTCACTGCCTTCACCTCGGCAATGATCTCTCCGTCTCTGGGCGCCGCCACCTGAGCACCGTCTTCCCAGTACACCTTGTAGCCATTGTATTCCGGCGGATTATGGCTGGCCGTTACCACGATACCGGAAATGCAGCCCAGTTTGCGCAGCGCAAAGGAAAGCTCCGGTGTGGGACGCAGTGATTCAAACACATAGGCCTTGATACCGTTGGCCGCCATGCACAGCGCCGCCTCATCGGCAAATTCCGGGGACATCAGTCTGGAATCGTAGGCAATCGCGATCCCTTTCTCCTTGCCGCCCTTCTTTAAGATATAGTTTGCCAGTCCCTGCGTGGCCTTGCGCACCGTATAGATATTCATCCGGTTTGTGCCGGCGCCGATCACCCCGCGCAGACCGCCGGTGCCAAACTCCAGCTCCTTGTAGAAACGGTCTTCCACTTCCGCCTCATTGTCCCTGATCGCCTGCAATTCCTTTTTGGTATCCTCGTCAAAATAGGAATCCTCCAGCCAGAATTGAAACTCCTCCTTGTAACTCATTGCCATACCTCCTGTTAAAATAAAAATTTTGCTTTATATGAACCGGCTCTGCCAGCCGCCATATGTTACAGGGCCCGCTCCGGTTTCATACACACATACTCTCTTCGCTTCTCAGATGCGCAGACTGAAATCGCTTCTGTCAAGAGAAAAATTGGGGTTGTAGTAAGGGTCTCCCGCTTCCAGCACCGCTTTCCATTTTTCCCGGAAACGCGCGGACTCCTCGTCATACCGCGCCGCGCGCTCCGACGAATCGTCAAGCCCTCTTGACTTGGACTCAAAATGATATAGTTCCGCAAATGGGGTAAAGACATTCAACAGGCCCAGCCCCCGCAGACGCAGGCAAAAATCCACATCATTGAGCGCCACCGCGAAGCTCTCGTCCAGTCCTCCCAGCCTGTCAAACCATTCCCTGCGCACCAGCAGGCAGGCGCCTGTCACCGCGGAAACATCCTGGGCATAGCAAAGCCGCCCCATATACCCCACATTTTCGATATTGACTTTGTAATGGGTATGGCCTGCCGTGCGATGCGCGCCCAGGCCCAGTACAATGCCGGCATGCTGTATGGTTTTATCCTCATAATAAAGCTTGGCCCCCACCGCCCCCACATCCCGGCGCTGGGCATACATCAGCATCTCTTCCATCCAGTTGACCGTGATCACCTGGGTATCGTTATTTAAGAGCAGCAGAAAGTCTCCTTCTGCAAACGAAGCGCCATAGTTATTGATCCGGGAATAGTTAAACGGCCCCTCATACGTAACGACCCGCACCCGGGGATGCCGCCCGATCTCCTCATAATACTCCCTGATCTCGCGGGTGGTGCTGTTGTTTTCCACGATGATGATCTCATAATTTTCATATGTGGACTGTTCTAATATAGAAGAAACACAGCGGCTCAAATCCTCATAATGATCCTTATTGGCAATCAGAATGGACAGTTTCGGATAAGCAGTCAGCTGATAACGGATGCGGAAGATTGTCTCAAAAGCCCGGGTGCTTGTAATTTCAAAATGCTCCATCCCGCATGTGCGCAGATGATCCGCCACAGCCCCTTTGGCCGACTCAATACAATAGAGCTTGGCGCTGATATCCGAGGCCACACTGGCCTTATGGGAACGCCAGTAATATAACAGCTTGGGCACATGTACCACGCGTTTGGCCCGGGTCGTCAGGCGCAGAATCATATCGTGGTCCTGGCTGCCGTCAAACTGGGAGCGGAACAGCTCCGTGCCCTCCAAAAGATGCCTGGAAAAGGCGCTGAAATGGCAGATATAATTATTGGCCCGCAGATTATCAATGGCATAATCCGGTTTGAAATGCAGGGTGATCATATGGTCAATATCGCCATTTTTAAAGGTGGCCTCATCACAATAGATGTAATCCGCATCCTGCTCACAGATTACCTTCATATATTCAAACAGCACACTGGGGTGAAGGATATCGTCATGGTCAAACAGTGCGATATACTCCCCGGTGGCCATGCGGAAACATTCGTTGGTATTGCCGGAAATCCCTTCATTGCGTTCCAGCTTTTTATAAATAATGCGCTTATCTTCTCCGGCATACCGGCGGCAGAGCTCACCCACATACCCATGCTCCGCATCGGAGCCGTCCGCCAGACACAGCTCCCACTTTCCATAGGTCTGATTTCTGACAGAATCCATCATCTCCGTGAGGAATTTTCGCGGTGTATTATAAAGCGGTACTAAAATACTGAAGGTAATGTCTTTCGGAAAATGCACACGGCTCATGGCTTCCCGCTGCTCCCGGGTGGGGAAGCTGGCCTTTCCGTGCCGCCGCATGGCTTTTTTTTCGATCAGTTTGCTCTTTACTTTTCTGGCAATCCCCCGCGGACTCCCCAGACGCACGATCCGGTCTTTCATCCGTATCATCCAGTGCATCACGGCCCGCAGCGGCCCTGTCGCCTTCCAGACGGGATTGTTTTTAATCCGTTTCAGCTTAAAATCCAGATCCTGCGCCTGTGCCTGCACATCGGCAAGCCTGGCGGTCAGATCCGTATTTTTTTCCCGCTCCCGCTCATAGGCCAGACGGTAATATTCCAGCAGTTCCTCCTGCTTTTCCGGTTTTGTCTGTTCCTGACTGCTCATATGATCTCCTGTCTGCTCACAGTCCGCACATATCCACGCGGATATGGGACGTAACAGGTAAGACAAACTGCCCTGTTGCGCTGTTGACTGTATGTTATATGGTAAAACTCTGATCGGTCCTGCGATACAGCTTCTGCCCCGAGCAGGCATCCCTTGCCAGCATGGATATGGTATAGCAGTCCTTTGGCAGAGCATATCCGGGAATCCTGCACACAAATCCCGCCAGCTCCACATTGCTCTGTCCCGGCAGTACCGCCGCCACATCCTTCCGATAGCGGGTGAGCACCTTCGCCTCATAGATGCCGCCCCGGCTGCCATGGAGCAAAAGGCTCCTTTTATACCGGCAGTTATCCATGCCAATGACATACGACCAGCCTTCGATCCAGTATACCTCATCCCGATCCGTAATTTCCAGCCGCCGCTCCAGCCTGCCATGCTCCACATTGACGATCAGGCATTCATTGGTCCACGCAACCGGCTCCGGACGCTTCCACCGCCTCACACTGACATAATGGTCCATTTTTTCAAATTCATAGGAAAAATCAGGGTTATAGATATTGGAAATCCCGGCCAGATTTCTGCTGTAGAAAGGATCATAGCCGCGCAGGGAGGGATGACGCACATACAAGGTCTCCTTCTCCTGCAGAAGCCGCTCCCACTTTTCATCGGACAGATTGTCATCCCCCCGGCTGAGAGATTCATGGTGATACAGGACGATATCGTTTCTCAATACATTATAATACCCCAGTTCATAAAGAGCAAAACAAAATTCCACATCATTATAGGAAACGGCCATTCCCTCATACAACCGGCCCGCTTCCTCATATTTGCACCGCTCCACCATCAGACAGGCCGCCGTCACACCTATCATATCATAAATATGCCTGTTCTGGCCATGATAATAGGAATTTTCGTCATGCATCTTCATCAGTTTATGGGCAGGACCCACCTTCAGATTGGTTATGCCCGCATGCTGGATCAGATCCGTACCCGGATAGAGCAGTTTGGCGCCCACCGCTCCCACATGAGGCAGCTTTGCTTTTTCGAGCAGCTTCTCCATCCAGAAAGGATCCGTAATCTCCATATCATCATTGAGCAACAGAAGAAATGCGCCCCGGCTTCTCTCCGCTCCCAGATTACACATGCGCGAAAAATTAAACGGCATAGGCTCATACAGATACGCAAATCCATACCGCCCGGAAAGTGCCTGTATTTTGGCCCGATTATCCTCACTGCTGCCATTGTCCACCACAATGATCTCGTAAGGCACACCGCCCTTCGTACATTCCCGCAGACTGGCCAGGCAGACCTTCAGCACATTCGGATTATCCTTGGAAGGAATGATCACCGATACGACAGGGACGCCTGACTGTGACTGCCACATATCCACGGCTGATTCCCCCTCCGTGATCTGTCCGTCTTTTTCTGCCGTCATCCCTCCGGCCGACTGACCGGCTGTTCCCTTTGCCTCCTTCTCATCCGGGCCTTCTTCCTCTTCCCCCGGCATATGAATCAGCACTTTTCCTATGGGCATGATGGCCTTTTTCTTCTCACTGGCTCTGATCCATGCCCTGGCCGTCACCAGCCCGGTCAGTGTCAGCAAAAGTTTATGACATTCCTCACTGTGACAATCCGAAAGATACGGCTGCCACCTGACAGGATACATTTCATCCAGCACACTTTTGTGCACGGCAAAAAAATGCCCGAAATAATTAAAATCCTCCAGCGTATCCGGCGACCATTCCGGTTTAAACCAGGGAGAATGCCGTCTGCCCATATGGTCCACACAGTCCTCATCCCCATAGGCGATCCGCACCCATGGATGCTCCCGGAAAAAAGCCGTCACAGCCCCCGCGGCAGCCTCCTCCACGATGCCTTCTCCGTCCGCAAAAAGAATAATATCCGGATCCGGCGCAGGATATTTCTTCCGCTTCCAGTCTTCCTGACAAAGACACCACTGACGATACGCATCCTCCTGCCGCCAGACTTCTTTTTTATATTTCTGATTACAGAAATCAATTAATTTTTGCTGAATCTTTCTTTTTATCTGTAAAACCATGACATTCCTTTATGCCGTTTCCCGTTTCTGCCGCCCTCGCCTGCCATACTTTCCGCCATTTCCTTTGAGATCCGGATCACTTCCATCTCCAGGCAGATACCGCTCCCCGGCTCCCTGATCGTAATACCCGGATCATCGGTGGCAAATACGACCGTATCCGCCGAAAGCGGCCTGCCGCTGCACACCACCCTTTTATCATACAGTGTCCGGCTCTGCCCGTCCACCACCAGAGATCCCAGCCTTACAATGCAATAATCAAGCGCCGGATCAATCCGCACTGCCAAAAGTCCCTGTTTTCCTGCCAGCTTTACTTGCAGCACTTCCCTTTCCTGATAACGCTGTGGCAGAAAATAAGAAGTTTCCTCTGAAAACCCGGTTCCGAAATCCTCATAAATCTGTATCCGGTTTCTCTCCCTGGCACGCACATAGTCTTTATGACAGTCTGCCACCGGCATAACCGGATAATCTATCGCTTCCCGGATTTCCGTCATGGACATCCGCTCGCCCGTCACATATTTCTGAAATTTCTTTTCCCATTCGGCGACTTCCTCAAATACTCTCTCCTGACAGCCGATCTGTGCCAGCAGAAAAAGACCGGCCTCTTTGCGCTTTTCCGACCCCAGGGCATAACAGTACAGCGCCCGGGCCATGATCTCTCTGACCGGCACTTCCCTGTCCCATACCCATTCATAATCAATGAGGTGCCATCCCTGTGCAGTGATTATGATATTGGAAAAGATCAGATCATAATTGCAGACTGCAGACTTAGTCGGATACTCCGCCAGCTGCCGGTAGCGGTCAAATAACGCCTGAAATCCTTCCTTATCGTCCCGGTCCAGACAGTCATCCAGCGCCTCCTCCAGTGTCCTGCCAGACAGGTACGCAAACACGGCTTCTTCCCCATCCATATGGCACGTATTCACAAGCAGCCCGCTGCCCGCATATGCCTCCTCCAGCCTGCGGCAGTTTTCTGCCATTGCCGCCACATGAGCCCTGGCGCATTCTGACTGCGGAATCTTGCGCACCTCAAAACACCCGTCGCCTCTTCTGCGGATCTCCGTGCGGATGGCATACTGCGGCGCACGGTCATTGGAACATCTGGCATACACAACAGGCAGCGCTCCCCCCGTAACCAGGACATAAGAATTGGAAAACAGCGGAAACTGCCCCTCTCTGATCAGGCTGTCAAATACCTGCTTTTCATCAAACAAAAGCATCCTCTCTCTGTCAAAATTACGCATGTTATCAGACAGCTCACCCACTTTGGGCAGCCGCGCGTCGGAATAAAGGCTGGTCATGAATTTATAATCCGGATACGGATAATAAAACCGGTATTCGCCAATCCCGTTCGCCCGGCAGATTTCTTCCAGCACCGGCCGCGTAAACGTCCGCACACCGCCGCCGCGGGGATATCCTTCAATGCCGTCAAAATAAGTGCCCAGATGATCTTCCTTGCATCCCGCCCAGTATTTCAGGCCCAGACGGTTTTCTATGGCAATGACCAGCCTGCCGCCGGGAGCCAGATGACGTTTCAGGATTGCCATAAATGTCTCATACGGCTTTTCGCCGCCGATATAGCTCTGGGCGTATTCAAACACACCAATCAGAAAAATATAGTCATAATCACAGGCAAGGTGCGGCTCTATCTCCTGAAAATTTCCCAGCTTTATCGTCACATTGCCGCAGTCCGGATGACGGCAGGCATTGATCTGACTGCGCCTTTCCGAGAGCTCGATACAGGTTACACTGCCGGCCATCCGGGCCAGCGCGCCTGTAACCGCCCCACACCCGGAACCCACTTCCAGCACCCGGTCGGTCTTCTTCACCGGTATCCAGCTGACAATATTTTCACGCAGCCGGGAAAGATGATAGAGGACAGGCCAGTTCTTCCTCTCCTCTATCTCCTTCCCATACATGCTGGGTTCCTTCGTCTTTACAATCTCCAGGATCTCCTCTTCCACCGCACCGTCGCAGTACAGATCCCGTCCCGGATAATACGTATCGTCTATCACGATTTTCCCGGTCATTTCCGCCATTTTATCCATCCTTTACCATTACCTCGGAGTTCATGTCAAAATATCCCACCGTATTTTTATCAGAGATCACCGTAATATTCATCACATCATATAACCGGTGATACACGGCAAACCGATCGCCTTCATAGCCGGTGAGCCCCAGGGAGATCAGGTATTCCCCGCCCTGCAGATCCATCCTCTGCGTAAATACCGCCTCCTTGACTGCGCCGGCACATACCGGCTCCAGAAAGGCCTTTTCCACCATGGTATTCGTACCTGTTATCTCCACACCGAGCGCATTTTTAATGGAACAGGCAAAGATAGGGGCGGGCAGCTCTTCATGAAAGACTGCCCTCATATGCACCGAGAAACGGCTGCCCTTCAATACCGCATTGGTATGCATCCCCGACTCATCCGTGATATAATAGTCCGTAATCACCGCCTGCCTCGTCCCATATTCCAGCACACTGCCGTGGGAAGCCATGGCATCACTGCCCGTCGTTTCCGCCTCCTCCCGGCTCTTCTCTGGTACTGCCTGCCCCGACTCTGCCTTTGCCGTATCGGGAACGGCACTTCCGGCCGCCTGTCTGGCCGCATTGCTGACCTGCTCATCCTCCAGCAGATTCCCCCCGTGCGCCGAAGCGTCATGGGCCGCATACTGCCCCACCAGCACCTGCTTGTATATATCAATCATCTCTTTGGGCAGACCCTCTGCCAGCTTCTCTCCACGGTTGAGCAGTACCACCCGGTCGCAGTATTTACTGACACTGCTCAGGTCATGACTGACAAAGAGAATTGTCTTACCCATATCCTTAAATTCTTCGAATTTATGATAACACTTCGCCTGGAAAAAAACATCCCCGACGGAAAGCGCCTCATCCACAATCAATATTTCCGGATCAATATTGATGGCTACCGCAAAGGCAAGCCGCACAAACATACCGCTGGAATAGGTCTTGACCGGCTGATAGACATAATCCCCGATATCCGCAAATTCCAGAATCCCTTCCAGCTTCCGATCAATCTCCTCCCTGGAAAACCCGATCATCGTCCCGTTCAGATAGATATTTTCTATCCCGTTATATTCCATATTAAAACCGGCACCCAGTTCCAGCAGGGCCGAAATCCGCCCGTCCACCTCCACACTGCCCGAGGTCGGATTGAGAACACCTGTTATTATTTTCAGTATCGTGGATTTTCCCGATCCGTTTGTACCGATGATGCCCACTGTCTCTCCCTGCCTGATTTCCATATCCACATTGCGCAGGGCATAATGCTCCTTGTACCGCTTCTTCCGCGAAAGTCCCAAAGCCTCCTTCAGACGGTCCATCGGTTTGTCATATAATTTGTATACTTTATTCAGTCCTCTGACCGAAATGGCGGTTTTCCTGTCCATTTCAGGCTCCCTTCTGACATGTATGCGGCATATTTCCATGGCACCTGGCCCGGAACAAATGGCAGCCTCACAGCATATCCGCAAAATGCACTTTCAAACGTTTGAAAATCAATGCCCCCACACCGAATACAACAGCCGTTGTGATCCAGAAAAATATGGTCGAATAAAAATCCTCCCAGAACCATGATTTCTCCAGCAGTGCACTGCGGTATCCGTTTACAATATAAAACATGGGATTTAGCTTAAATATGATCTGGTAGCGCTGCGGTACGCGGTCCAGCGCCCAGAGGATCGGGGTGGCCCACATCCCCACCTGCAGTATGATGGCTATGATATGTGTCAGGTCACGGAAAAAGATCACAATGGCACAGGTGGCATAAGAAATCCCCAGGACAAAAATAAACAGACAGAAGCTGTAATAAAAAAGCTGCAGCGTATAGGCATCCGGAAAAAAGCCGTGTCCCATGTAGAGAAGCAGGGTAAACAGCACAAAAAAGCCGTGTATAAAAGTCGCGGCAATGATCTTGATAATCGGCAGAATACTGATTTTAAACACGACTTTCTTTACGAGATAATTGTATTCCAGCAAAGACGTGGTGCCGTTGCTGAGTGCCTCGGAAAAGTAAAACCAGGGCACAAGGCCGGCGGTGAGCCACAGCACATAAGGCGCCGTGGTGCCGTCAGCCAGCATCTCCGCCTTGGAATTAAGTCCCTTCTCAAATACGATCCAATAGACAAGAATCGTCACCACCGGCTGCACGAAAGCCCACACAATCCCAAGATAGGAACCGGCGAATCTGGTCTTGAAATCATTTTTGGCCAGACGCCAGATCAGGCGTCTGCTCTGGTACAGCTCCGCCGGCAGGACAGTGATCTTATCATACAGGACAATGTACAGAAACAGACTGACGACAATGATCCCTGCGGCGATCCATTTCTTGATCAACTCATCCCTTGGATTTGCAAACTGGTTCTCATGCAGCACGAGAAGGGCCAGAAACACAAGCGCCACAACCGATACGATGGCGATATTGGCCCGTTTGGATAGTTTCAGCTTTTTCATTCTTTCCTTTTTCCTTCGGTAAATGCCCTGATACCCTGCCATACTTTATCCTTTTCGGAGATGATGAGCTCCATCCCTTCCGAAACAGGCCAGTCCACGCCGATATCAGGATCGCTCCAGAGCAGACCGCCCTCATCCGCGGGATGGTAAAAGTCTGTGCATTTATAGGCAAATTCCGCATGATCGGACAGGACAAGGAATCCATGGGCAAAGTTTTTGGGAATAAAAAACTGCTTTTTATTTTCCGCGGAAAGACGGACGCCATACCATTTACCGTACGTGGCGGAACCCTCCCGCAGATCTACGGCCACATCAAACACTTCACCGCTCACCACCCGCACCAGTTTATCCTGGGGGTAATGAATCTGAAAATGGAGGCCGCGCAGCACGCCTTTTCTGGAGGACGACTGATTATCCTGTACAAAAGTCTGATCAATGCCGGCTTCCCTGAAGTCATTGTAATTGTAAGTCTCCATAAAGTAGCCTCTCTCATCTCCGAAAACCGTCGGTGTGATGACCTTCAGCCCTTCTATTTCACAAGTTTCCACTGTTATCTTTCCCATGTTTCCTCACTCCTTATGTGCCGGATCAGATTCCGTATCCCGTCAGATCCCATCTGACGGCATATCACTGACCCAGGTAACTGATGTTAAAGTCCACCCGGCCTTCGATTCCGTCGATGGAACCGCCGGAGGTATACTGCCACATCTGATATTTTCCCTCATATTGCGGATATTCCCTGTATTCTGCCAGCCAGATCACGTGGGAATCCAGCCTTGTCATATCCAGTCTGTGATAAAACCAGTTTCTGGAAGCATAGATGCCCGCATCATATCCCGCACTCTCAATTGTCTCGCAGAACGCTTCACATACTTCCGTCCTTGTATTGACATCCAGGCCGTCCGCACGACCGTTGCCGCCGGCGCCTTCCGTGTCGATAAAGATCGGATAATCCAGCGGCAGCCCGCCGTTTAAGCACAGCACCATACTGGCCTCCTCCACCGCCTCTACCGCATTGGTCGCCTGGGTAAAGAAGTACAGCCCTACTTTGATACCCGCCGCTCTGGCTCCCTGGATATTGCGGTAAAAATAGGGATCCTCCACCAGTGCGCCGGTCACGGAGCCTCTGTACCCACAGCGGATAATGGCAAAATCCACGCCTGCCGCGGCCACCGCCTTCCAGTCTATCTCTTTGTTCCACTTGGACACATCAATACCGAAACTGCGGTTTCCCTCGGAAGGGCGGATACTTTTCTGCTCTGTCCGGTCCGCATCCGCATCTCCTTTTCGCGAATCTTCTTTTTCCGCGTCGATATCATCCTCTGTCATAATCAGCAGAGAAATATCATCAATGGGAACATATTCCACATTTTCCTTTACATGGATGGCCAGCGGGGTGGAAGGGACCTTATAATCTTCCAGCTCTTTCAGCGCCACTTCGTATTCCCCCGGCGACAGATCGCCGATATAGATGATACCGTCCTGATCCAGATCTTTGTATTCTTCTCCGTTGAGTGTGATATACAGCTCTTTCCCCGTCACCAGTTCGCCCATCTCGTTAAGGATTTGCACCCGCAGATCCTTCTCCACAGAAGTGGCAAACAGGCTCAGTTTTTTCCCTGTATGCTCCAGCAGCTTCTCGTAATCCGACTTATCCTTGTCAAAAAATGTGGAATCGCCCAGAAAGGCAGAGTAATCCACCGCCTCCTCGCCCGCTGGCGGCTCCTTTGCCTGCGCACTCACTGTCTGCTCCCCCGCGCCCGGCGGCCTGTAGCCCTGTTTCCGCAGCAGATAAATCCCTGCCAGAGTCCCGGATATGAGAAGGATCATCAGTACCAGGCAGAATATGGTGATCCGCTTTAATTTAGAGTCCATTGGCAACCTCTACCAGATACCGGCCGTATGCCGTTTTCATCAACGGCTCCGCCAGTGCCAGCAGCTGCTCCTTCGTGATAAAATGCCGCTTATAGGCGATCTCCTCGATACAGGAGATATACAGCCCCTGCCGCTTCTGCACGGCCGCCACAAAATCCGACGCGTCCAGAAGAGAGTCATGGTTGCCCGTATCAAGCCATGCAAATCCCCGGCCCAGTGTCTCCACATGGAGCATACCGCGGCGCAGGTATTCTTTGTTGATGCTGGTAATCTCAATCTCTCCCCGGTCAGAGGGCCTGACATTTCTGGCAATATCGACCACATTGTTATCATAGAAATACAGCCCGGGCACCGCATAATTGCTTTTGGGCCTCTCCGGCTTCTCCTCAATGGAAAGGGCATGGCCCTCTTCGTCAAACTCCACCACACCGTACTCTCTGGGATCCCTGACATAATAACCGAATATCGTGGCCCCCTCTTTCCGCTCCACCGCTGCCCTAAGCACTCTGGAAAAGCTCTGTCCATAGAATATATTATCTCCCAGCACAAGCGCCGCGCCGTCTCCCCCGATAAAATCCGCACCGATGAGAAAAGCGTCCGCCAGCCCTCTCGGCACTTCCTGCACCGCATAGCCAAGCTGCAGTCCCAGCTGGCTCCCGTCTCCCAGCAGTTCTTCAAATACTTTTACATCTCTGGGCGTGGAAATAATAAGAATTTCCCGGATTCCGGCCAGCATCAGCGTGGAGAGGGGATAATAGATCATCGGTTTGTCATATACCGGCATAATCTGCTTGGATATGGCTTTTGTCAGCGGATAAAGGCGGGTTCCGGAACCGCCTGCAAGAATAATTCCCTTCATCTCATTTCCTCCTGACGTGCGCAAAAAGAAGGCTTATCAGAAATAACCCTTCTTTTTACACGTATTATTTTTTTCGTACATATCTTCGTAGTACTTCTGGTAAGCGCCGCTTGTCACATGCTCCATCCAGTCCTCATGGTCAAAATACCATCTGATCGTTTGTCTGATCCCTTCCCGGAACATCGTCTCCGGCTCCCAGCCGATCTCATCACGGATTTTGTCAGGCGCAATGGCATAACGCCTGTCATGTCCCTTCCGGTCTTCCACATAGGTGATCAGGTCTTTGCTGACATGCGCTCTGCGCGGATCGCCTTCCGGCAGCATCTCCTGCAGCGTCTCTATGATAATATGAATGATTTCAATATTCTGTTTCTCATTGTGTCCGCCTATATTATAGGTTTCGAACAGACGGCCCTTTTCCTGCACCAGATCAATGGCCTTGGCATGATCCTCCACATACAGCCAGTCCCGGACATTTTTGCCGTCTCCGTACACCGGCAGCTTCTTCCCTTTCAGCGCATTGTTAATGATCAGCGGAATCAGCTTCTCCGGGAACTGATAAGGCCCGTAATTATTGGAACAGTTGGTGATATTGGCCGGGAACCTGTAGGTATCCATATAAGCCTTGACCAGCAGGTCGGAAGAGGCCTTGCTGGCGGAATAGGGACTGTGCGGCGCATAAGGCGTCGTCTCATAAAAATAGCCGCCATCCTCCTCCAGTGAGCCATATACCTCATCGGTTGATACATGCAGGAACCGCTTTCCCTCTTTGTATGTGCCATCGGCATTTTCCCATGCCGCTCTGGCACAGTTGAGCATGACTGCCGTCCCCAGTACATTCGTCCGGATAAACACTTCCGGAGCTTTAATACTCCGGTCCACATGGCTTTCGGCCGCAAAGTGCACCACCCGGTCGATATCATATTTCGCAAAAATGCGTGAAATGGCCTCTTTATCACAGATATCGGCTTTGATAAAAATATAGTTTTCCCTCTCTTCCACTTCCCGCAGATTTTCCGGGTTGCCCGCATAAGTCAGTGCATCTACATTAATGATACGGATTTCGTCTCCGTACTTTTGAAACATGTAATGAATATAATTGGAGCCGATGAAGCCGGCGCCGCCTGTTACCAGATAGGTTCTCATCCCTTTTCCTTTCTCAGACAGGGGCAGGAAATCTGCCCCTGCCTGTCTGTTTTTTTATCTTTTGTCAGTATCCCAGATAACTGAGATTCATATCCACATTTCCTTTGATTCCACTCACTTTTCCTTTGGAAGTATACTGCCATATATCATATCTTGTAGCTTTGTAAGTGGGCGCCGGGGCATACTGCGCCAGCCAGATCTTGTATCCGCTCAGAGACGCCGTGTTCATCTTGCTCTCAAACCAGGTCTTGTTGGCATAGATCCCTGCGCTGTAACCGCCGTTCTGAATTGTCTTGCAGAACGCATTCACGGCGGCAGTCCTTGTATTCCGGTCCAGTCCGTCCGCACGGCCTCCGCTGGATTCCACATCAATGAACACCGGATAGGAAAGCTTATGGCCCTTGATCAGATTCAGCACCATGGATGCCTCTTCCACAGCTTCCACCTCATTGACAGCCTGGGTAAAGAAATACACACCCACTTTGATCCCCGCCGCATTGGCTCCCTGGATATTGGCCTTGAACCTGGGATCCTGGATAAGGGCGCCGGTGGAAGAACCACGGTATCCGCAGCGTATGATCGCATAGTTGACACCGGAATTTTTCACTGCCGTCCAGTCAATTGTACCATTCCATTTGGATACGTCAATACCCATGATGCCGGTACTTGAATTTACGATCAGCACACCGTCGCTTCCGAATACGTGCTTCGCACCCTGAATGATCTGTTCTCCGGTGACAGGATTTCCGTTTTTGTCAAAATAATAGGTCCTGCCATCAATTGTCTGCCAACCGGTATATTTATATTCTATATTTTCCAGTTTTTTATAAAATTCATCTGCCGTATAGTAATCGGCCAGAACGGCTTCCACAAACTCTCCCTTTTTATTTTTGACATAGATCTGGTTGCCGTCCTTGTCTTTGAGTTTGGTCGCACTGTCATTTTTGGGATTCAGTGTCACGGTAACCTTACAGGAAGCAGTCGCCGTCGCTCCGGCGGCGTCTTTCGCCGTCACCGTAATCACAGCCTCTCCTGCCGCCACACCCGTGACAGTCACTTTTTCTGCGCTGACTTCTGCTTTTGCAATGTCGGTCTTATCGGAGGAAACGCTGTAAGTCACATTGCCGCTTGCATTCCCTGCCGTCGCTTTCAGCTCTTTTTTGTCTTCCGTATAGAGTTTGACATTTTCCGCATCCAGTGTCACTGTCAGGGCATCTGCCTTTGTCACGGTGACTTTACATACGGCGCTGACTTTCGGGTCTTCCGTGGATTCCGCTTTGACCGTGGCCACGCCCTCAGCCAGTGCCGTTATTTTGCCGTTTTCGACTTTCACGATCGCGTCATTGTCAGAAGACCATTTTACACTGCCCCTTGATACGCTGGCAGTCAGCGTGGAGGATGCACCCGTTTTAAGGGTCAGCTCCGTCTGATTCAGTGTAACGGTCAGCGCTGCCCTGGTCACATTGATCTGACACTCCGCCTTTTTGCCGTTATCCTTTGCTGACACAGCCGTGATCGTCACTTTGCCTGCCTTCAGACCGGTTACTTTACCGGAATTATCCACGGATGCCACCGTATTGTCACTGCTGCTCCATGTCACGCCTTTATCACTGTCGGACAGATTCTCACCCTCTACCACTGCTTTGAGGGCAATGGAGCTTCCCTCCGCAATATCGGCCCCGCCGGAAATGGTCACTTTGGTCACCTTTGCCACCGGTTTCTCCGGCTCTGTCGGTTTCTCAGGCTCCGTCGGCTTCTCAGGTGTTACAGGCTTCTCAGGCTCCGTCGGCTTCTCAGGCTCTGCGGGTTTCTCAGGCTCCGTCGGCTTCTCAGGATCCTTGGGTTTTTCGGGAGTCACAGGTTTTTCGGGTTCTTTCGGCTGCTCCGTCCCATCCGGTTTCTCTGTATCGGTATCGGTGTCAGGTTCCTTTGTTTTATCCTGGCCGCCGGGATTCTCCTCCTGATTATCCGTTTTCCCTTCGCCGCCTGTTTCTCCGGTCAGGCCGTCTCCCTCATCTACCTGAGACAGGGCACGGAACATGCTCCTTGCTCTTGTGGAAAGGGTCGGATCAGGGATGTCCTTTTTATCCACCTTCTCAAACTCATTGCCCTCCTCGCCGTTATCACCGATGGGGGTTTTGGTGGATTCCACCCATTCAACCGTGTCTTTCAGCGCCGGCGCTGTCTCAGCCTCCTGTATGGCTGTATCTTCCGCCGCCACATTGACCTGGGCCTCCGTCTTGATCTCATCTGCCACATCAATCTGCTTATATTCAATTTTGTCTTTTACTTTTACGGTCACGGGGTCGGTGGAATACTTGTAGCCTTCCAGTCCGTCAGTCTCCATGATGGCTACCTCATACGTACCCGGCTTTAAGTCGGTCCTGTAGATGATACCGTCCTTGTCATCATCTTCATATGTCACCGTTTTCCCGTCAGGGCCTTTGACACTGGCCTTAAACGTGATGCCGGAGATCAGCTTGCCGCCCGCGCGGTTCATGAACTTGATCTTCAGATCCCGCTGTACACTGGTCAGATTCAGAAGGACTTCGTCTTCCACATCCTTCTCTTCCTCTTCTTCCTCTGTCTCCTCACTTTCGTCCTCCTGGGCAGTCTCCGCGTTCATGGCGGCCACCCTGGCATCGGCCACGGCAATCAGACCGCTTTCGCCCATGACGCTGACCGCGCCCAGTTCTTCTCCCACTTCCGCAAATGCTGCCACCTGATTATCCACTGTCTTGGCGGAAGCATAAATGCTGCCGGTGACAATGGCCAGTACCAGCACCAGCACACCGGTAAGCACAACCACGCCGTCACCTGCCGTCATCTCCGACAGATTCTCACGCACACTTTCCCAGAACAGAAGCAGTGCATTTTCCTTTTTTTCTTCCTGTTCTCTTTTTTTTCTTTTACGCTCCGGCGCTGCCGGCGCAGAAAGCCACACTTCTCTGGCTGTTCTTGCCTTTCCCCGCTTCTGTGCATCGGGGCGGGCGGAGGCTTTTGTCTTTCCCTGCGCTCCATGCGCCTGCTCTTTTGCCTCTTCCCGCGCTGTGCGCCTTAGCTCTTTTGCTTCTTTCCGCACCGCATCTGACTGTTTTTTTACCTGTTTCGACGCCGCACGCGCTTTCTGATCTGCCGTTTCCGGCCTATCCTCATTTTGCCGCCTGCCGGCGGTCTGCTTCTTTCTCTCTGCCCGCTGTTCTCCGGCTCCTTCCGATCCGCTGCGCTTTGCGGGAACTTTCGGTCTTTTGGGCTTTTTGGCTTTTGTATGTTCATCAAGTTCCAACTCCTCCAGGAATCCGAACTCATCGTGATTATCTTTTCTCATAACTGCCTTTCTTTTCCTCCCTGCTTTTCTCGCTGCATACAGCGGATCTCTCCGCCGCTCTCCGGGTATCTTCTCCATGCCGCCCTCCGGCAGGTGCCCGCCATATCCGGCGGCTGCCCGGGGCTGTGATTTATCTCCTGTTATTCTCCCCGGATCGGGGGAGATTCCTGTCTTCCTTGGTGAGTTATGTTAACCAACTGTTGTTTAACAATTCTGTAGCATTATACCATCATACTTCCAATACATCAAGAAAAATCGAAGGATTCCACCAATTCCCAGCAAAATACGACACCCCCTCCCCCGACTCCTGTAATTTTTTGTCGCTCGAATTATTTTGCAGCTTATTGACTTCTTTTGGGAGAAATGACAGAATAATAGCAGAATATACAAACAGGAGGGTCTTTCCATGATGTATATGCATTTTTGTAAACACTGCAACCGCATTCATATCCTCAACGGCCATAAAATAAGCTGTCCCGGATGTGATGCGCCCCTTGTGGAACTTGCCATCAGTTTTCATGAATTTTCAGATATGAACGCAGACCAGCGCGCAGACTACCAGCTGCGCCTTGGCGACGAACGGCAGCTGGCAGAACTGAAATGTGTATACCGGGCAGGCCATTACCGCAAAGACTGCGGCAATACCCGCATCTCATAAATAAAAGACGATCATACCGGCCAGAATGCAGACTGTACCGATCAGTTTCCTTTTCGTGATCTTTTCCCCGAAAAAAAGGCGGCTCAATACCAGCACCAGCACATATCCCAGGGATTCTATTACCGCCCCGTTTTTATACGCCATCCCACGAAACGCCAGAACAGTCAGAAACATGGAGACAAACAGCAGCCCGTATCCTGTCAGCACCCATAGATTCATATATTCCCTCAGAAAGGAGGTATGCCTGCGCATGGCGCTTTTTTTCAGCAAGAGCTGCGACAGGGATGCCACCGTCACTGACAGAATATAAATAAGGAAATATCCGTTCACTTCTCCTCCACCCCCATATCCAGATTGATGATCACGGTTCCCGCTATGACAAGCAGAGTACCACATACATTTTTCCATGTAATACGGTCATGAAAGATAAGTACGGCCCACAGCAGTGACCACACCAGCACCATGGCCCGGTTGGCATAAGCCGCCGACAGTTCAAAACGTTTGATCACCTGCTGCCAGAGCAGGGCATAGACACCCAGTATCACAATCTCCACTCCATAAAACATACAGAATTTCCACGAAAAGAGCGGTTCGGCTGCCGCCAGCTTGGCCGCAATGCCGGAGATGGTATAGATGATAATGACAATCTGCAAAAATATGATATTTTTGAGAGAGAACTCTGTTTTTTTCATACACTTCTTCCTTCACTGTAACCGATAAATCCGGTAATCCTCTTCTTTTATGGAAGCCTCCGCCGATTCATACAGCAGCGGATAATCCTGGGCAAACCGCTCACTGCCGTCTATATAAGAATGCGTTTTGTCGGAAATCAGATAGACCGGCTCTTCTCCCAGATCCGCACTGTTCATCCTTCTTTGAAAAGCATCATAATCCATACGCTCCGTCCAGTGCTCATCCCATGTGACAAAAGTATAATGCTGCATATTGGGCGCATAGATAAAATCCTTTCTGTCCAGATAGGGAAATATCGCCGATACCTCCGCCTGGTTGTCTGTCAGGATCACCGCCCGCCGCGGTATCTCCTTCTGTATGAAATCCGCAGCTTCCTTTCCGTTTGAATACGGCTCTGTAATATCCCGCCCTATATCAGGCATCCTATGCCAGAGAGCCGCTGCACAAAAAGCACAGAAAACCAGCCCTCCTGCCCCGGCTTTCCCGGTATGCCCCGCACGTTTCCCGGCACGCGCCTCCTCGGCCTCCACAATCCACATGGCCCAGAGAATGAGCAGCGGAAACGTCAGCAGCCGCTGAACGGAAAAAGAGTATGCCATGGCATAAAACCAGAACTGAAAGCCCCATGTCAGCGTCAATGTCACTGCCGCCGTATATCTGGCTTTTGCCTGACTTCGCAGCAGCATAAAAAAAAGCAAACAAACACCCAGCAAAAACACGGCAGCTCCCGCATAGCCGGATATCCCTAAAAGGGTGTCTGTCCCTTCCACTGTCGATTCCATCATTTTCTCCAGTGTCCTTCTCACACTGGCCGTATCCACATTGAGCAGGCTGCTGCTCTCGACATTCATCAGCTCATACAGCAGAAAAACGGCGCTTCCCAGAGGCAATGACAATGAGGCAAGCCGCTTTCCAAAAGCCTTCCCCTTCCGGTCCCGGCAAAACTGTAGGATGCACTCGCACAGAAAACACAACGACAGGGAAAAGGCGGTCATAATCATGATCACATGCGACTGCACAAGCAATGCCATTGTCAGCGTATACCGCCACGGATGCGCAAATCTTTCCGGAAACCACCACGCCGCCAGAAACAGAAACAACGGAATCAGGCAATAATTTCTGGCAATGGCGGGATAATAATAAGTGAGCATCGGAGAAAATACGGCAGCCGCTTTCACAAACAACGGCAGTCTGGCCTCAAAGAGAAAGAGAAGTACGGCAAGGCTCACAATTAAAAACGCCAGGCCGCTCTGCATACGGTACGGCAGCCCGATCCGGACAAACGGCCAGATCAGCATATGCCAGAGACAGGGGTGTCCCTCATAAGACATCTGCGCCGGCAGTTTCCAAAACGGCAGATCCCGGGCCAGAAGCCATGTCTGCGCCTCATCCCGCCACGGCTCATGACAGAGCAGCAGAATAAAATTGACAGCCAGCCATATGCCGGCCAATATGCCATAACTCAAATTTTTATTTTTCATTTCCATCCGCGTATTCCGCTTCCTTATTTTCCGAAACATAACACCGATTTTCAGCGCCTTAATCATATAACAAATCGCTGTGAGTGACAAGGGAAAGCCGTAAAATTCTTAAATTGATAAGTATTGCCAATTGTAATATAATAAGCAGGTATAAAAATAATCATTCTTACAGGAGGTTTTTATTATGCGATCCCTCAAAAGCCCTTCCGAATATATAAGCGGCCTTTGCCGCCGCCTGACCCGGGAACAGAAGACCGCCTTTGCCGCCGCCTTTCTGACCGGTTTTCTCTGTCATCTGTTTATTTTCACCAACTCCATGTACAATAATGACGATATCCGTTATCTCTATGTGACTTTTGATAAGCCCGAACTCGGAAGGTGGCTGCAGACCTATGCCGGTGGTATCTCTTCTTATTTCAGTATGCCGGTTGTCAATGGAATCCTGGCCCTGCTATATGGAAGTATCACCGCAGCAGTCATCGTCTCCCTGTTTGAGCTGAAAAACAGGCTGGGAATCATCCTGCTCTCAGGCTTGTTTATTACTTTCCCCACAGTGGCCTGTCTGTATTCCTATATGTTTGCCGCAGACCCGTTTCTGCTGAGCTGTCTGCTGGGAACCCTGGCAGTCCGGGCCGTTACACGCCAAAGCGCGAAGTGGGGATGGGCCGCGGGCGCCGCCATGCTCTGTATCAGTGTGGCCATCTACCAGGCCTATCTGTCCTTTGTCCTTGTTTTGATGCTTCTGTTTTTCATCCTGATGCTCCTGCAGCCCGATCAGTATTCCGACAAAGACATCCTGACGATGGCACTCCGGTATTTTCTCATGCTGGGCAGCGGCATGGCCGCCTATTATGTGGGTATGGTCTGTACACTAAGCATCAAGCAGACGGAGCTGAGTTCTTATCAGGGCATCAGCGACAGCTCCATCCCCGGCCTGTCCGAAATCAAAAACCGTCTCGTTATGGTATGGGAAGATTTTACGGGCTTCTTCGGGCCTTCTCAGGTGCTGGCTTTTAATCGCTGGATGCAGGCGGCGCTTCTTGCCTGCGGACTCCTGCTGCTTTTCTTTCTGCTTGCTTTATGCATCCGCCATCAGGTATACAAAAGCCCTCTGCGCTGCGCGGGACTGCTGCTTTGTCTGCTCTTTATCCCGCCCTCGCTGAATGTCTTTTACCTGATCTCATCAGGCGCCACCATCCATATGCTTATGCGGCATGCATGGTGTCTGCTCTTTATCGGGGTCGTGATCTTCTATGAAAAGGCCGCACCGCTCTGCGCCCCTTCCCTGGCCCGCCTTCTGGAATGGGCTTCCTTTGCGGCGCTGTTTCTGGTAGTATGGAACTATATCCTGCTCTCCAATATTGCCTACTTTAATATGAATTTCCGGTATGAGAAGACCTATGCATTATGTATTAAAATAATGGACAGAATAGAACAGTCTGAGGAATATGACAGGGACAGGCCCATCGCCCTGATCGGCAATTACAGCAAGACCTATAAGCTGGAAGCCACCGAAGCGCTGTTAGACCCTATGACCGGTATGAAAGGACCACGGGTATTTGGCGGCACCAGCCGGGCCTACCTTCCTTTTTTCCAGAACTGTCTGGGAGAGGATATCACGGTCGTCACCCCGGAAGAAGAGGAAGCGCTGCGGGCCACTCCCCAGTTTCAGGAGATGCCGCGCTTTCCCCACGAAGGTTCCATCCGGGTCATCAACGGCGTAACCGTCGTGAAACTGAATGAATGACCATGTCAGATCTCAACCCCTACAGGAGACCAGCTATGAAAGAAGAACACAACAATATTCTTGATGCCGATACAAAAGTGATCACAACGCATACTGCGCCCGGCGCTTCTATGGCCCCTTCGCCGGCCATGTCATTACCGGAAGAAGAGCCGACGGCAGAAACACCCGGCAGGAAGCCGGCTTCTTCCGGAAAGACCGTTTCCGGTGCGCGTAAAAGACCGGCAGGCCAGACAGGCCCCCGCACTCGCAAAAAAACGGCAGACCAGACAGGGCCGCACACAGGCAAAAAGCCGGCAGACCAGACAGGGCCGCACGCACGCACAAGACCGACAGGCCAGACAAGTTCCGGCACACGCAGAAAAACCGGCGGTCAGTCCCGCCCGGATGCGCCCGGCAAGTCAGCCAGGCAGTCCGGTCATGATCCGAATAAGAAGCGCACAGACCGGCAGACAGCCGCCGGAAAGCGCAAAAGATCCGCCGGCAGGTCGCCCAGGCCAGGGACTGCCGCTCTCCCAAAGCCCCGTGTCTCTTATATCCACATGGGAATCCTCGCACTGATCCTTCTGATCGGTATTGTCGGCATAATACGTCTGGCCATATGGAACAGGGGAAAGGCTTCCGACTATGATCCCGACGATGTGACGACGGAATTTGACACGGAACCGGAAGATTTCCACGTACCGCCCGATCCACAGGCATCGGCCCAGAGGGCAGACGACGGCGTTACCACGATCCTTCTGCTGGGGAACGGCGCCCTGGCGAAGACGAGGGGCGAGGACGACGGCATCGGCAGACGTCTGGAGGAGCTGACCGGCGGCAAGGTTTATGACGCCAGTCTGGATCATACCTATCTCTCAGTGAAAAACGCGGTTTACGATGAGTCCTACCAGTCAGACGTATTCAGCCTGTACTGGATCACCCAATGTATTACCATGGGTGACTTCACACTCCTGGAGGACAATGCCCGCTCCTGGGATGGAGATGACGGCGTGGGCGATATGGTGGAAATGCTGAAAAACCTGGATATGGATACCGTAGATGTGATTACGATCATGTATGACCACAATGATTATGCGGACGGCCGCCTGCTGACAGGCCCCTATGACGAGACAATGGCCGCCTCCTGCTGCGGATGTCTGCTCCAGTCGCTTCGTCTGCTGCAGCAGACCTATCCTCATATCCAGATCATTGTCTCTTCTCCCTATTTCGTCTGCGTGGAAGATGACAACAGCGATCTGCAGCCGGGCAGCATCTATAACAATGGACAGGGGACGCTGGCGGATTATATGATCGCCTATAAAAATATTGCGGTCGTCTCCCGCGTTTCCTTTGTTGACAACTACTTCGGCACCATCACCGAGGACAATTACGAATCGTGTCTGGAAGAGGACAGCCAGACCCTGAATGCAAAAGGACGCGGCGCAATCGCGGAAAGGATTGCCGCTTTTATCAGCCTGTAAGTCGCAAGGCCGTTACGTTTCACACCAAAAGGTCAATTCCCGCAGGGACACTCACCGCCTGATCCGCTTCCTCAGCCCCAGCCGGTAAACCGCCGGGCCTGCCATCGTCGCATAACAGGCCGCGCACAATACGGCCAACAGGAAGAAGCTGCAGACAGGCAGACACCGGAACAATACAAAACACACCACATACGCTGCCAGATTCCAGATCAGAAGCAGCGTATGTTTTTTGTGCCAGAACATACCGAAGATACGTTTCACACCGACCGCCGCCACAAGCATCCCCAATCCGGAAGTCAGAAACGTGGCCGCCGCCGTTCCCGTAAGAGAAAAATGCTCTGTGAACACCGGACACAGGATAAGCTCCACGGTAAGCATTCCCACCGACAAAAGCGCGATAAAACGTTTGCGGTCCGCCGCGGAAATAACCATGGTAAACACGAGTGCCATGCCCAGAAACGCTATGGCAAAAGAGAGGAAGGAAAGCGCATCCTGTCCGGCTATATAAGACGGCCTGTAAAAAACAGAAAGGATGTGCCCCGACGCCGCGGAAATCACTACGGCAACGGGTGCAACCAGGCCAAGGATGAGATCCATCAGGTCACTGACCGCATCCCTGGCGTTCTCAATCTCTCCGCTTACATAGCTTCCTGTCACGACCGGCAGCGCCACCGTATAAAAGGCAGTCAGAAGAAAATAGGGAACTTTGGCAAAAGTCGCCACGCCGGTATAGTAACCGACCGCCTCGTCACTGCCCGAGACACGTTTCAGAATCAGGGTGTCCAGATTCATCATCACTGTCGAGACACAGAACAGCAGCATATAGCTTAACATTGTCTTTGTGTATTCTCCTGCGGACATACGCTCCCCGGTCTGCCGGAACTCATTTTTTCTGCGCGCCGTCTGCCAGATGGAAATGACCATAGTTACCACGCCGGCAAAGAGAAATCCCATCTCCACACCAATCACTGCGTCCTTGCACAAAAACAGAACGGCAGGAATCACCGACAGCTTGAGCACCGGATAAAGCGTGCCAATTCCCGCCTCCGCCGCAAATGCCTTATGACCGTTTAAAATCCCCAGCATCAGCGAGTAAATCCCGGTAAAAGGCAAAAGGACAGCCACACCGCGAATATAGACGGCCAGAGTCTCATCCCCCAGAATACCTGCCAGAAACGGCGCCCCAAACCACGTCCCGGCAAAAAAGAGAGCAATCATCAGCAGCTGAACGCAGAGCCCCAGCCGGATCAGATGCCTTTCCTCATATCGCCTTTCCGAAATGGATCTTGCCATCCCCTGCCGCACACCGTCCGTAAAAAAAATATACTCGAAATTAATGATCGTAATGATCGTACCAATGACACCATACTGTGCTTCCGAAAGATACCTCCCCAGAAAAAAATGCATCGTATAACTGCCGACGACAAAAGCCATTTTATTGATCACATGTAGTAAAATACCCGTATACATAATTTCCCGCCTTTTTTGCACAATATCTGAAGTACCCCTGCTGTACCATACGTCTTTCTTATGATATAATAAAAGAATCGTCATAAAAAATCCGGAGGCTGCTATGAAAACACTTATCAAAGAAATTTCAGGAAAATCCATTCTTTTTATTACAACCAAAAATCTGGATTATATCCGCAATACGCAGGAAATTGAACTGCTGAAACAATACGCCGCCTCCGTACATGTGATAGGAAGCAGCAGCCCTTCTTATCCCCGGCGGCTTTTATCCGTCTGGGCAAGGCTGCTGCTCACTTCCATGAAACGGTATTCTGTGGTATTTATCGGCTTTGCGCCGCAGCTTATTGTGCCATTTTTTCCTCTGAAATTCCGCAAAACTTTTTTAATAGAAGACTTTTTTATCTCTTTTTATGACACTCTCATATGTGACAGGAAAAAGTTCCCGCCAAAAAGTCTGCCCGGACGGCTCCTTTTCCTGGTCGACCGCCATACCATACGCCGTGCCGGACTGATTATCTGCGATACCCATGCACATGGCCGCTATTTCGCCTCGGAATTCGGCCCCCGGGCTGCGATGCAGACGCTCTACCTGCAGGCCGATACCGCCGTTTATTACCCCCGCGCTTCCCATCACTCTTCCCCCGGGCTGCATGTCCTTTATTTCGGCTCCGTCCTGCCCCTGCAGGGGCTGCCTGTCATATTGGACGCCGTCCGTATTCTGATGGACAGAGAGGATATTCACTTCACCATCATCGGCCCTATCCCGGATCAGTGGGAAAAACCCGAAAACGAACGTATCCGCTATTTCCCCTGGCTGTCTCAGGAAGCGCTGGCCGGGGAAATAGCCGACGCCGATCTCTGCCTGGCCGGTCACTTTCATGGCACAATCCAAAAGGCCAGACGCACCATCCCCGGTAAGGCCTATATCTATGAAGCCATGGGAAAACCGATGATCCTGGGCGACAATCCCGCCACCAGAGAGCGGGAACGCGACTGGCAGGTGCCCGCCTTTTATGTGCCGATGGGAGATGCCCGGGCACTGGCTGACTGTATTCTTCATTTCCTGTCATCATACTCCAGCCTGCGCACATGATACTGAATATCTTCCAGCAGTTTCCTGTTGGATGCGATCACATCCGCCTGCAGACCGATCACAAAGGTCATAAACCCGATCATAATCAGCATACAGGCCAGAATCAGTGACTGAATATGCCCCGCTCCGCCGGCCGTAACATAAAAATACAGAAACCGGATGCCGATCCCCAGCCCGATCAATGACGGTATCAGCGCCACCGCCGTAAAAAAATACAGCGGCCTGTACATCATAAACGCCCGCAGTATCGTCATCATGGATCGTTTCACATAGCCGAACATGCTGTGAAACAGTCGGGAAGAACGCAGCTCCGGGTTGGTCCGAATGGGTACGGAGGTAATGGCCATCCGGTTCCGTCCGGCCTGCACTATCGTTTCCAGTGTATACGTATATTCATTGATCACATTCATCCGCATTGCCGCATCTCTGCTGAATGCCCGAAAACCGCTGGGCGCATCCGGAATATCCGTGGCAGAGGCCTTTCTCACCACATAGCTTCCCAGATGCTGCAGCTTCTTTTTCAGCGGCGAAAAATGAGCTGTCTCATCAATGGGGCGTTCGCCTATGACCACTTCCGCCTCCCCTCTCAGGATCGGTTCCACCAGCCTGGCAATATCTTCCCCGCAATACTGATTGTCCGCATCCGTATTGACGATAATGTCCGCACCGTTTTTCAGACAGGCGTCAAGCCCTGCCATAAATCCCCGGGCAAGCCCCCGGTTTCGGGGAAAGCTGACTACATAATGCACACCCCATTTTTTTGCCACTTCCACGGTATTGTCACTGCTGCCGTCATTGATAATCAGATATTCGATGCTGTCGATCCCCTCTATCTGTCTGGGGAGATCATTAAGGGCAATTTCCAGTGTCTGCGCCTCGTTCAGGCAGGGAATCTGTATGATCAGTTTCATCCTTCCACCTCTCTTTTCACTTCGTAAAGGGACAGCTTTAGTCTGTACTCCACATAGTTCAGCGGGATCGGTGTCAGTGGGTTTGTGATCGTAAAGTAATCCAGATAACTTAAATGATTCCAGTTTGTGTAAATCTTGTCTGTCTCCACTTCTTCCAGCGCCGCGCTGCCGCCCCAGGTATCCTCAAACGCCGTGTCATAATCCATATAATACACATGTTCATAGGTCTGTGCAAGTGCCTTCAACTGCTCATCCAGTGCTTCCTCCGCATAATATACATCGCAGCCCGTCAGCAGCTTCACCGGAAAGATAAAGACGATCTGCTGTTCATCCGGCCCTGCGATAAAGGCGTCCTCCGGCCCGATATATTCACACACATCGTCCAGAAATTCCCACTCGCAGCGGCTGTGGTCCTTCTGATATGCCAGGCCCAGATCATAGGGAAGAAAGGTGAGAAACATAACCGCGGCCAGAAAGACGGCCACTTTCCGATTCATCTCCTCGAGCACCATGGCGCCCACCAGCAGAATCACCGGAAGAAACAGAGCCGCATATCTGGCAAAATAATAGTAATACAGAATCCGCACCCGCATGACCATGGAATACATAACCACACAGTATAAAAACAACAGCGTCAGACAACCGCGCAGTTCCCCCTTGAAAAAAGCGCCGGGACGCAGGAACATGGCAAGATAGATCAACGGTATCATCAGGATACCCGACATATAAATATAAGTGCTGATCTGCAAATACTCACAGGCTGTCGTTGTCTCTCCCCGCACAATCCCCTGATACACAAAAAAGACAACCGACAGCAAAAGAAACAATCTGACCAGAAAACAGCCTGCCTTTTTCATTCCTCTTATCCTGCCGGGGCCGCCAATATTTGCAGTCCTTTGCGCGTCCTGCGTAGTTCCACACAGAGAAAACAGCCGCGCCTCCACGCTGCGGCTTTTCTGCAAAATCAGGCAGAGCAGTACGATTCCCGTACACACAGCCACGATCAGGGGAATCAGCGTCTTCTCTCCCAGCAGTCCCCCGGTAATTCTGCCCAGTTCACTGTAGTTGCCATAGGAATAATAAGGCGCGATCATAAAAGCCCAGACCGCCCCCACACCATACCCGGCCATACTTCCCGCAATGGCCGCCAGATATCCCCTGTCTCTGCGCGTTATATACATCACTGCCAGCACCAGGACAAAAACAGGCATAAAAGCATAGAGACTGATATGATAAAAGGCAAACACGATAATAGGGAGCATGCAGGCCCAGTGATCGTTCTCCGCGGTCAGCGCATATAAGAAACAGCAGACAAGCAGCATGATCCCGATCTCTGTCAGAGAAGATTTGGAAAGCCAGAGTACGATGGGACTGGCCGCACACATCAGCGTCACAAAGGCGGCAGAACGCTTTCGCAGACGCAGATTTTCACAGACAAAAAAGATCAGAAACAGGCAGCACAGATATAGGAGCGTCTGCACCCCGATCATCTGCGGATAGCCAAACAGCATCCCCCACAGCCCCAGCAGCGCCGAATAGGTGGGCAGCCCATGAATCGTCCCCACGATCCTCTCAAAGGCCGCCGCGTCTTTTTGTGTCTCTTCTATGACTCTGGGCAGATAGAAATTATTTTGTCCGTACATAAAATCGAGATATTTCTGGCGCTCTTCCAGGCTCTCCAGCTTCGTAAATTCTTCCATTTCCATATAATTATGGGTTTCCCCGCACATCAGAGCCAGCGCTTTCACCTGATAAGTGCCCTGATCCTGTCCCATACTATACAGTTCGAACTTATTCCAGGTAAAGGGCAGCGCCACGAGCGCTATGACCAGCGGGATCAGACACTGCCTGCCGTCAAAGGTCACATGCACTGCAAGGCTTTGCAAAAGGCTTCCCCCTTCGCCTGCCCTCCCGCGCAGTGCCATCCCTGTCATCCACGCTGCCAGCAGTGCCTGCGCCGTCACACATACGCCCAGCGCACCGGGAAACGTAAAACAGTCCGCCCAGAAAAATCCGGCACTGACAATCGTATACAGAAAGAAAAACCCACAGATGGTAAAAACGATCAGTCTGATCAGGCCAATTCCCGGCCTTGCTCTCTGAATGATATAAGCCCACAAAGCCAGGCTGACCATGCATAGCAATAAAATCATATTTCGCCTCCCGTTCACGGCTTTTACAGCAAGGCCGTCACTGCTCCTCTCCCGCGGTCAGCAGGCTCCCGTCCGCATCCTTTCTGTACTGTGCCACAAAATACAGATCACTGCCGTCATACGGCTTTGAGAAGTCATAAGGCTCCTTCGTATACCCATTGAGCCAGCCGATAAACGTATATCCTTCCTTCTCCGGCGCCAGCGGTTCTTCCAGTACATCGCCGATCAGTCCTTCCACATAGGAAATATACAGATCCGCATCACCGCCGTCCAGATAGACTTTTACGGATTGCCTGCCATCCCTCCACAATCCTGTCAGATAGTCTTCCCTTGTCCCGATAAACGTTCGCAGGATTTCCACACTCTCCTCATACTCCCGCTCTCTGGACTGCCTGTCCCACCCTTTATTGCGGCCCCATCTCACACCGTCTGCGAGTGCGGCGTCTTCCAGATAAGATGCCAGATCGTCAATCTCTTCCGTTTCCAGTTCCCTGAGAATCGGCAAAAACGTTTCCGTATAGGTAGCAGCCGCCTTCTCCCTGAAATCTTCGTGTTCATACATACGATACCAGATGGAAAACTCATCCATGGGAAGGGCGGCAAACAGTCCGTACGGGCTGACGCTGCTGATATAATGCTGGTTGGTAAGAGGGCTCATAATGGGATTGCCCAGGCTCATATCATAGTCCCAGACCGGACCGGCATAAATTCTGGAATCTGCCGCATCCGTATCCTTGTAAAAATACTGGCTGGTGGATGATGCGTCATAATTGCGTACGATCTCTTCCACCAGATACTTTTTCACAAAGCTTTCCTCATCTATATATGACGAATAATGCAGTCCGGTGCCGGGATTGACACCGTCCGCACTGAAAAGCGCATCCTCAAAGGTCTGCCAGAGTCCGGCGATATACGTTACCTGCGCCCGGTCCGCATATTTGGGACGTTTCACCGTCACGGGCTGACCGCCTCTGGTAATAAAAAAACTGGCACTGGCATAGATACGGGAAGGCCGTTCAATCTCCAGCAAATATCCTCCTGTCAGATCATCCGCGGCCATCCGGGTATCATATCCCCGCAGACAAATCCCGTTTTCCATTGTCTCCACACCGCCTTTTTGGGGATCCTCTTTCGTTATCTCTGCCAGTGCATCCAGGTTTCTTTCCTCCTGATCCGGCTCGTAAAGCGTATAATCTTCCAGATTGCGGATATCCACCCTGTTTTTTCCGATTTCGACCTTCTCACAGAGCTGGTAGCACCCCTCATAAGAGCCGTTCAGATACAGATCCACAAAAGCGCTTTCCGGCGCATACGCCATGTCGGCCCGGGCAGCCATATCATAAGTAATCTTATTGCGCATCAGCGTCTTATCCGACCAGTTGCTCAGCAGATTCCATTTGACGGCGCTTCCCATATGCAGGAAATCAGCGGCCTGCCGCATTGTCATCTGGTAAGGCTTCTTGACCCAGTCTGCGGACGTATTGCCCCTGACCCGCAGATTATCCAGCACTCCTTCGGTTTCCACGCGCCCCTCGGAGTCTGCCAGCATGACAGTCCCGCCATACTGCCGTTCATAGGGTTCTTCCTTAAGTGCCTTCCCTTTTCCGTTTTCCATTTCCACAAACAGGGCCGGTATCTCGCCGGAGGCCATCACTTCCAAAGTATAACACTCCCCGGCGATCTCCAGTGAGTGCAGGCCTTCACACAGGGCGTCTGTTCTGCCAAAGGCCGGCGTATCACCGTCCAGCTTAAGAGGCGTCCCCGCCTTTGTCCACAGCCACAGGCAGTCTCCCTCCTGCCAGAACGAAGGCAGGAAGAGATAATATTTACTTTCTTTCTCACTCCACCAGAGCCGGATTGTCTGCCTCCTGAAATAAGCCATGGGAAGCGTGACACAGATCTCTCCCTCCTCCGGCTCCCAGAGTGTCCTGCCCGGCAGAAAACCGCTTCCCACAGCCCGCTTCCCATAGACAGGCACACTGATGCCCAGCAAGAACAGGGAGCATACAAGCACCGCCAGGCGGATCTTCTTTTGTCTCATCTGCTGCCTATACTCCCCGGGTAAAACCGTAATATTCCTGAAACCATGCCACAAATGCCGCCAGCCCCTCTTCTATGGAGGTGTCCGGGCGAAATCCGAAATCCTTTGTCAGCTCCGACACATCCGCATAGGTCTGGTAGACATCGCCAGGCTGCATGGGATAATACTCTTTGACCGCTTCCCTGCCCAGACAGCGTTCGAGCGTGGTAATAAAATCCATCAGTTTCACCGGCTTGTTATTGCCGATATTATAAATCCTGTACGCCGCGCCCTGTTCATTGACCGCCGGCGGATTGCAGAGGATATTGCACACCCCGGTAACAATATCGTCAATATACGTAAAGTCACGGAGCATATCGCCGTTATTATAGATTTGAATGGGCCTGCCTTCCATGATCCTGACCGCAAATTTAAAGTACGCCATATCCGGCCTGCCCATGGGCCCATACACGGTAAAAAAACGCAAACCCGTCACGGGATAGCCATAGAGCTTGCTGTAGGCGTGCGCCATCAGCTCATTTGATTTTTTGGTGGCGGCATACAGACTGACCGGCCCGTCCACCTTATCCTCGGTGGAAAAAGGCACCTTCTGATTGCCGCCATAGACAGAACTGGAGGAGGCAAATACCAGATGCTCCGTGCCATAATGTCTGCATGCCTCTAAGATATGAAAAAAACCCACCAGATTGGAGGAAACATAGGCATCCGGATTGTCGATGCTGTAGCGCACCCCTGCCTGCGCTCCCAGATTGACAATGATCTGCGGCTTATAGGTCTCAAATACCAGGTACACTGCCTCCTTATCTGCCAGATCCCCTCTGACAAACGTATACGCCGCAAATTCCTGCAGAATCGCAAGACGCGCCTCCTTGAGAGACACATCATAATAATCGTTCATATTGTCAAAACCAATGACACGGGCCCCCTGCTCCAACAGCCGTTTTGATAAATGAAAGCCGATAAATCCGGCACCTCCCGTGATCAGATAGCTCTTTGATGCATCAAATTCCTTCATATAAGACCTCCATTACTGCGTCTGAATGTAATTTTCTTCCCGCTCCCCCGACGCCAGGGCGCCAAATTCCGCCTTCTTTTCCCCGGCGAACTCCGCTCTGTCATAAATATAAATATCATAATTGTCCACAGTGGTCAGGTAACTGAATTCATACTTGCCGATCGGCTTGCTGCCTACAATAGGCGTCCCGCCCCGCAGTACGATATACTCCACCCCCTGCTGTTTGGCATAATCCGTAATGGCAAAAGAACGGACCGGATTGGCCTCCATTTCCTCATACAGGGGATTGCTGCTCCAGCCCTCCACCAGTGCCTCCCGGCCGTATGCCAGATGAATACTGGCGTCATACTGCCGGATGAACTGCAGCATCTCTCCCGGCACCACCGCTTTGACATCCCGGTTATTTACATGCATGGCATCCGCCACGGAGATCACCGAAGGCGGCAGATGATAAAGGTTTTCCGCTTTGGTCACCATCGGGTTTTTGTAAACCAGACTGCCGCTCTGCATCAGAAGCAGGGCAAACACTGTACTGATTACAATCCGCTTTCGTCTTGTCTCAATCTTGCTCACCGCCCTTGCCAGCGCGTAGGATGTCAGCATTCCCATGGGCACCAGCCATAACAGACGGTAATACACCTGGGAATCCAGGAAAAAATTCATGGCGGCCCAGGCAAACAGCGGGCAGAAAAACAGCGCCAGTACCCCACCGGTCAGATATACAAACAATACTTTGATCTCTTTTTTATCTTCCGCCACCCACAGATAAAGAATTGCCGCCGCCACGATAACAGTCATCGTACTGCCGCCGCCATAATTCTGATAGATGGTAAGTGTGGTTCTGACAATGTCACCCATGATAACACCTTACTCCTTTCTTTTATTTCAGAAGCAGATACAAAAGGCCAAAGAAAATACAGGGCAGTAGACAGGCCAGTGTCTGTGGAATCAGGAGGGGCTTTTTTTTCCAGACAGCCATCAGCACTGCCGCCAGTCCCAGCAGAACCGGCACGGAAAAAATACCCGTGCTTGTAGTAAATGTGGTACATAAGACAATGACAAACAGCATGGCCCATTCGCCGACATCCATCTCATCCCTGGCCATAAACAAAAGCCAGACAAACAGCGCCGGAACCATCAGATTGGGAAACATGGCCTTTCCCTGCCACGTCCGCGTATAGGCAAAACTTTCCGCCGTATAGATAGATACATTGCCAAAGAGATACCATAAATTGACAAATAATAAAAACAGCCATTTGCTCTTTCTCTGCAGAGGGAACAGCTGATTGCCCGCCTGTATATAAATACAGTACATCAGCGCCAGAAACAGAATACTGATATAGCTATGACAGATAATAGTCACATGAATACCCGTCACTTCCGAAAGCCATGCCATGAAAACCGGTTCGGTTGAGAGGGCATGTCTGATATCCAGTTCCCCGTTTGCGCCATAATAAGGGGTAAAGAGATACATGGCATCCGTATGCTGGCTCGTAAGGGAGGTGGCCACAAAAAAAGCGTCGTCCCCGTCCAGATACTGCATATGAAAAGCCATAAAAAGCTGCAGGCCGATCAGCAGCAACACAAGCGCCATCATGGGAATCTGCCCCTTTTCCGGTTTATGCTCTCTGATCCTGCGTATACAGGACGGCACACTCTCCCATCCCAGCAGCAGAAAAGTCACCGCCAGGATCGCCATCACGATCGTGTAGCAGTGCGCCACCAGCGTAAAGGATGCCTCACATACAATAAAAGGTACGGTCATCAGCTGGAATACGGCAAACATCATCATCCAGCCTGCCAGCCAGATCATCCCGAAGCTGCGGTGTTCCTCTTTCATATAGCGAACCGGCAAAAGTCCCATGCAAAACGGCAGTAACCATGTGCAGACTGCCAGAAGCAGTAAATGCAGCCACATCTTATCTTCCTCCCGCGCAGTCTGCGCCGTATCCTGATGACAGGTACAGATCACATATCCTCTCTGCCGCTGCCGTCCGCGAAAAGTGCATCATAATCATAAGCATCTGTCATACTCCTCATCCGCTGTAATTCTTCCAGATAATTTTCCCTGGTAATCCGGTGCTCCCCGCTGACAAAACATTCCATCATATATCTGTTGATACTCTGATTGTAATGCCCGGTATCCGCATACAGATCCAGGTCACAGACGATCTCCTCCATGCCCGGAAAGAAATACAGACTTACATTATCGTATACCAACAGTTTTTCCATGAAATACTGATATTCATACATCACCGCATCCATTTGATTGTTCTGTATGTATTCATACCAGTAAAGAACACTGTAAGGCGGGAAAAAAATCGTAAACTGCGTATCCGGATACGCCTCGATCACCGGCAGGATATTGGCCTGCAGATTGGCCTCCAGCCCTTCGATAAACAGATCCCCGGGAAACCAGGCGTCATTTTTTTCCGGTATGGTATACCCGGCCAGCACATGCTCACGGCTGTAGCAGCCTCTGAGAGATTCCTCGGAAGAATACACGCTGCTCAGTTTTGTCGGCTCCCGCTCGATCACCGGCTTGATCATATAATCCAGCAGCACATCCTTATTGAACCAGTACTGCACATCGTCTGCCAGGCTGTCATTATACAGATAGTCCGGGATCGGATACTTTGTCTCTGTGATGCCGCCGGTATAGGACGCCAGATCCACGCCCCAGAAAACCTGCCGCAATGTCTGACCGCTTTTCCCCACCTGGGCCATAATATTGCTGATATCTGCGGGATAAGCGCCGTTATAAGATAATTTCAGCGTCCTAAGCCCCATTTCCTCATAGAACCAGTCCGTTTCAAAGTTCACGGTCATGGACGAACCGAGAAGGACACTGTCATACTCCATATTCCTTGCCATGCCCGGATTCTGAGCAAGCTGATTGTCGATCTGATAGGGAAAACCCGCCAGCGGGGCGTGATACTGAAAAAACGGATCTACAATGATCACCATGGCCGCAATCCCCGCCAGCGCCGCCCCGGCTAAAAGCCCGGTCTGTATAAGCCATCTTTTGTAAGTCATAGGCTGCTCATTCCTCTAAAAATTAAAATATAAAAACGTGCTGACCTCTGAAAACGACAGCAGAGACCAGAGAAAAATAAAAACTACAAACAGGGAGTTTCGCATACCGGGCCGGAAATTCGTCAGCTTCTCCGCCGTATTGGGAAGGCAGAGGATGATAAACCACGCCGCCAGCATATAACCGGCCATCAGTACATAGTCAGCCATAGCAGGGTTTCCCGGAAGAAGATGCAGTACTTTCATCGCGTAAAAAAATTCCGGTGTCCTGAACTGCTCCGCAAACCCCGCTGGAACAGAAAGCAGTCCGTAGCCACCGGACAGGGCGCAGCCAAGGATCTGCCATGCCTGCGCCATCGTCTCTGCCCGGAAAAATACGCATAATATCAGTACCAGCAACAGATTGCACAATCTGGTTACCACGGCCGGAATCTTTTCCAGAAGCGGCAGCATCTGCTTCGTTATGATATAGATTACCCCATGTGCCGTGCCCCAGAAAAGGAAGGTGAACCCCGCGCCGTGCCAGATGCCGCTGACAAAAAATACCAGAAAACTATGCAGACAGGTGCGCAGCCTGCCCTTTCGGTTCCCGCCGAGAGGGATATAGAGATACCTGGTGAAAAAGCGGTTCAGCGTAATGTGCCACCGTTTCCAGAAATCGACCAGATCCCGCGCCTTATACGGCGAGAAAAAGTTCACCGGCAGATCAATCCGAAACAACAGGCCGATGCCTCTGGCCATATCACAGTATCCGCTGAAGTCAAAATACAGCTGAACCCCATAAGACGCTATGAGCCATACTGCCGTCAGACCGGACAGGCTGTTAAGATTACCATAGCCCCAGGCAACTGCCCTGCCAAAAATATCCGCAATCAGCACTTTTTTCCCCAGGCCGCAGACAAAGACATAAATCCCCCCGCAAGCACTGACCACATCCCATCTCTTTCTGGCCGGGTCGGCGAACTGAGCGATCATCTCATCGTGAGTGACAATCGGCCCTGCAATCAGCTGCGGAAAAAAAGTCACAAACAGGGCATAATCCATAAAAGAATAATTTCCCGTCCCGCCCCGGTAAGTATCCACAAGAAACCCGATCTGCTGAAAGGTAAAAAAACTGATCCCCAACGGCAGCAGCACATGGCGCAGCGTAAAATCCGTATGGCATATATGGTTCACATTTTCCACAAAAAAATCAAAATATTTATAATAAAATAAGACGCCCAGATTGGCCGCCACACCGGCCACGGTCAGATACAGATCCCCCCGGCGGCGCCCGTCCATGCCGCGATGGCCCAGAATCAGCCTGTACGCCGCATAATTAAACAAAATACTGCCCACAATGATCGGCAGATATTTCACATTGAACCAGGCATAAAACCACAATGACATGGCGCACAGCCACATCTTGCCCCACTCATACCTGCCTCTCGCATTGCAGCCAAAATACCCGGCCAGTGCCAGCGGCAGAAAACACAGAATAAAAATATAGGAATTAAACAGCATCGTTAACCCTTTTCAGGAATCCCACAGGCAATCCTGAATACCTTCGCTTTTGTCAGAATATACTTTGCAATCAGCAGCACGATCAGCGTATCTGCCAGAAAATTACCCGAAATGATCAGCCATGGCGTCCGGATTCCAAGGATATTCACCAGCAAAGTCCTTGTCGCCACCAGCGCATAGGCGTCCAGAAGATACATCTGCAGCGACCATTTCCCACAGCACCCCAGAAACGCCGCGATCCGCCGGCCACGGCACAGTCCTGCCAGCGGAATAAAAAACAGAAAGCTGAAAAGAACACACAACAATTCCGTCAGCATCTTTATCATCGGCATGCTTCCCTCACACGCCCAAACAACGCGGAAAAAACCAAGCATCCCCAGAAATGCGGGAAGCAGCATCCGTTTCGCCGAAGCGAAAGAAATCACGACCGTTGTCTCCTCCCTGCCGCGGATCAGACTGCCAAGCTTCCTGCGCAGCCCATATCCCAGAAAGAAATATAACAGATACTGACTGACCATATTAAGAAGAAACAGGTCCGGCATCACCGGTTTTGCCAGAAATAACGCAATGATCGCCACAATTCCGGCTTTGCGCATGCCTTCCGCCCCCTTCAGCACATAATCAAACGCCGGAAACACCATGACAATGACAAACAGCGTCCATAAAAACCAGTCACTGCCCCCATAGAGCACAAAATCCCACAGTGCCTCTCCGGCCTCCATCTGTTCATGTACTAACGGATTGGGAATCAGCCTCGGCGCAATATCCAGCGCCGAGAATACAAGATGCGGAATAAGGATACGCCGGCACTTCTTCCACGCATACCCTCTGTAACCGCCATCAAATGAATAACAGAAACCCGATACCAGAAAGAAAAGCGGCATCTGCACCGTCCATAAAAAAGTATGCAGCATCCTGCACCATACGATTTCATGAAGATCAAGCGGGAAGACAATAATCGAATGATACAAAAGCACCATCAAAATCGCCATGCCCCGCAGGATATCCGCCTCCTGCCATCGTTTTCCCTCTGCCATATCATACCTCGCTCTTTTCGCCTGAACTGCACCTATTTTAACATACTCACACTTTGAATACAAGTTGAATGGAATTTGGTTTGACACCGATTCTAAAATATAAGATAATAGGAATCAGTTGCAGTGCATCTGCATAATTTCATGCCTGTATGAAACGATAACAACAGACAAATACAGATAAAGGACGGTTTCCATGTTTTCTGAAAAGTATAAAAAACTGTTTTCTTATTATCCTTTCATAATCGCCGCCCTGGTTGCCCTTTTGTGTGTCATGGTGTGGCCTCTTGGTCTGCTTGGACATACCACGTATGAGAGTACTTCTCTGGAACGGGGTATCTTTCCCAATCTGAATCTTTCGGACTCTTCCATACTGACCGGGCAATTCAGGCCTTCTCATAAGCAGCTTGACAGTATCTCTTTTCGTTTTCTGATCAGCGGCAGTGCTCCCGAAGGCACTGTGGATCTTGGCGTGTCCGATGATGCGGGGCACGATATCTTTGCCGTTACACTGGAATCCGGAGATGTGATGAACTACCGCTGGATCGACTTTCCCGTTGAGATGGAACTGGATACCGCACGGACTTATACGTGGCATCTTAAGGCCCATAACTATGACGAAGCCTCCCTTGCTCTTTATGCAGGCAGTCCCGTAATCGGGCCCGAAGAAGCCGGTGATTTCTATTATAATGGCGCACAGGAGGAAACGCTGACGCCCGCTGTCATCTATTCTTATACGGATCAGATCGACGATGCCCATTATCTTCCTTACTATACCGTATTTTTATTATTGGGCCTGCTGCTTTGCATGATGTGTCACAGATTCCGTCCCGACTGACAACTCACACAATGAGGATATGATTATGATAAGCAAAACACTGAAAAGAGCGGTTCCCTGCCTGATGTTTATTCTGGCGGTTATCTTTTTTCTGATTATGAATGACGAAAGCAAGGCGCCTATAACGGTCAATGCCATAGATATGACCCGCCATGCCGGGTTTGAAGATGATACGTCCATCGGCCTGACGCCGGACAGTCAGCACAGCGGGCCGATGCTCACCGGCTCGAACTATCTGCTGGATGCGGGCGAGTATACCATCGGTATCGCCTATCATACGGACGGCGAAGATAATGAGCTGATCCTCTATGATAACGGTGCCACGCTGGAGACATATGAGCTGGACCCCGATGTCACCTACCGGGAATACGATTTTGAACTGGAGCGTTCCTGCCAGGATTTTACCTTCCGCATCAGTTACGGCGGCACGAGCTATCTGCTCATCCAGAGCGTGACGCTCATTCCGAAAGACCGTTTTTATACGGACACCACTTTCCTGATCGTCCTTTTCCTTGTTCTGGCCGGGGCGTTTGCTCTCTGGCGGTATGACAGCGCCAGACGCGGCCGCTCTCTTCGGGATGATTATGTGGTGCTGACCGTTCTGGGAATCGGCGCCGTCGCTTCCCTGCCCTATCTCAACACCGGCCTTTCCTGGGCGGTGGATTTATGTTATCACCTGATCCGTATCGAGGGAATCAAGGACGGCCTTCTTTCCGGGCAGTTCCCGGTAGTTATCTATCCGGAGGCGCTGCAGGGGAACGGATATCTGAACTGTATGTACCCCAATCTCTTTCTGTACATCCCTGCTTACCTGCGGATGAAGGGTGTGTCCATGGCGGACAGCTTTAAATTTCTGATTATTGTTTTTAACTTTCTGACGGCATTTTTGACATATCACTGTACGAAAGAAATCGGCGGAAGCCGGAAGGCTGCACTGCTGGCCTCTCTGCTGTATACCTGCTGTCCGTACCGTTTCACCAATATTTACGCCCGGGGCGCAGTGGGAGAATTTCTGGCCATGACATTCTTTCCCCCCGTATTTGCCGGCCTGTATCATATCTTTCTCGGCGACCGCAGGAAATGGGGCTGGCTTGTCCTTGGCATGACCGGGCTTTTGCAGACACATATCCTGAGTGTGACACTGGCAGGGGTATTTTGCGGCGTTCTGGGCATCCTCTATCTGAAAGAGCTCCTTTGTGACAGACGCGCTCTCTCACTGTGCCAGGCCGTTCTGTCCAGTCTGCTGCTGAACATCGGATTTCTCGTCCCTTTTCTCGATTTCTATGAAAACGGAGATCTGTGGATGGATGCGCTGGAGCTCGGTTCCTATCAGGAATATACGATGAATCTCTCAGGTCTTCTCGGCCTGCAGACAAGCGGGGACTATCACTCCCTTACGTTCGGGCTTCCGCTGGCTGTCTGTGCCGCCATCGCCCTGGGTTACGTACTGCTGGAACACGGGAATACCCAACGCGAATCCTATATCGGTCATCTGTTCATGATGGGGGCTTTTCTGACCTTTATGCTGATCAGCTTTTTCCCCGGCTGGAAAATCATGACCATCCCTCTGGCAGATATCATTCTGAATAAAATACAGTTTGCCTGGCGGCTGATCGGCCCGGCCAGCTTTCTCTTTGCCGTCACCGGCAGTATCTGCTGCTTCCGCTCGCGCATGCTGAAAAAATACAGCCGTATTCTCCTGGTGGCACTGGCCGGCATCTGTATCCTGTCCACGGCCCGTTTCCGTGACAGTGACTTCGCCTATTCCACGGACAGAGACTATTCCCGCGGACATGTAAGCAAGCTGATCGGTATTCCCAAAGGCTCCAACACGGTAGTCTACCCCTTCGAATGGCGTCCCCGGCATACCATTGACGCGGATCTGACGACGGAGCATGAACTGTCCGACAGCAGTGTCATCAGTCTCAAAGAGCGGAAACGCACAGGTGTGACCACACAGATCCGCTATGCCTGCCTTGCACCGCAGCAATATATTGAGGTGCCGGTGATCTATTATCAGGGGTATCGGGCCTTTGATGAAAACGGCAGAGAAGTGACACTGGAAGAGGGCGGCAATAACCGCATCCGCGTCATGCTGGAAGGGGACGGGAAAGTGCACACCATTACGCTGGATTATCATATCCCGGCCCGCTATACACTGGCTGCCTGGATTTCCATACTGTCCGCCCTGCTGCTTCTCTTATACTTTGCGCTGCCCGGACGATTTCCACTCCCCCTGCATTTCAGAAAGGATAAACAAAATGTTAGACAAGATCGCAGTACTGATTCCGTGCTATAACGAAGCGCCAACCATAGAAAAAGTCATAAAAGATGCCAGGGCCGCACTGCCGGAAGCCGTGATCTATGTATATGACAACAATTCCACGGACGATACCGGCCCGATCGCCCAAAAGGCAGGCGCCGTGGTCAGAAAAGAATATCAGCAGGGAAAAGGCAATGTGATCCGCAGAATGTTCCGGGAGATCGACGCCTGCTGTTATATCCTCATAGACGGCGACGATACCTATCCGCTGGAACAGGCCGGCGAGATGGCTGCCCTTGTTCTGGAACGTCATGCCGACATGGTCGTGGGCGACCGCCTTTCCTCTACCTACTTCTCGGAAAACAAACGGCCCTTCCACAACTTCGGCAACAGCCTGGTACGCGGCAGCATCAACCGCCTCTTTCAGTCTGATATCAAGGATATTATGACCGGCTACCGTGCCTTCAGCTATTCTTTTGTCAAAACCTTTCCCGTCCTTTCGCAGGGCTTTGAGATTGAGACGGAAATGACCATCCACGCAGTCTATAATCATATGCAGATCGAAAATGTGATCGTAGACTACCGTGACAGACCGACGGGCAGCGTGTCCAAACTCAATACGTATTCCGACGGCTTCAAGGTACTGAAAATGATTCTGCGACTGTTTAAAACCTACAAACCTCTGGCCTTTTTCTCTCTGATTGCCGCCGGTCTGTTACTGCTGGCAGTGGGCTTTTTCATCCCGGTCTTTATCCGCTTTCTGGAGACGCATCTGGTACTGCAGATACCCACCCTCGTCGTCTGCGGCTTTGTCACACTGGCCGCCATCCAGTCTTTCTTTGCCGGCCTGATCCTCAGCAATATGAGCGAAAATAACCGGAGGGACTTTGAATATCAGCTGCAAAGGACACAGGATATGTATAAAGAATTGAAAGAGAAAGCCCAAAACCCTCAGTCCCGCGCTGACAGGGATACCTGAAATCGCCGATTTACAAAACCTGCCACCGATAGCGCACAAATCGCACACCGAAAATAACAAGTGTTACCACGCTGGATAAAAACAGCACGATATTTACCCCATCCATACCCCAGATGCGAATACACGGCCAGGAAGCAGCCGCGGCGCTCAGCGTACCTGCCGCAGCGCCTGCCAGCAAGCCCTTCCGGTCGCGCATAACGGTAAGCAAGGTTCCCATAAACCAGACCATTGCCACCAGGCCGCAGCAGACTATGGTGAGCGGCAGGAGATAGGCATAGGGTCGGATACTTTCGGTAAACAAAAGGACAAGCGCCCATTCCCCCAGCAACAGACTGCCGCCCAGCGCCACCAGGACGATAAGGACAATGGCCGCCAGCAGCTTCCAAAAGAGCGCCATAAAGCCCGCCTTATCCCGCCGAAGCAGATAGGCGGAAAACAGGCCGGTAAAGGTGGTAAAAATATAAGATGCCAGCAGCTGTATGACAGAGGCAGGAATCGCCACCGAGCTGTAAAAGCCCAGCGCCTCACTTCCGGCTATCTTTTCCAGCATATACCGCGGAATGGGCACTACGGCATTCAGACAGATGGCATAAAGAAACAGAGGAAAGCATTCCCCTGTCAGAGAGAACAGGGAGCACCTCTCCCCCTTCAGGGAAAAGGGAGTCAATGCGACTGCCCGCGGAATATCAAAGAAAAAAATTACCCCATAGGCCATCGCAAGCATTACGAGCGTGGTGATAATCAGATTTCCCGTCAGTTTTTCCACAACGATAAAAGCCGCCAGCGTCAATACCCCACGCATGAGAAAGGAGCGTCCCGCCACATCCAGCCGCCAGGCCTTCTGGTCAATGGCATGAAACACATCCACCACCGCTTCGTTAAGCCGGTATATCATAAAAAGCAGCAAAAATACCGTGACATAGGCCGGATAGCCATTGCAGAAGACAAACAGTGCATACAGCAAAAAAGCGATGGCCGTGAATAGGACCCGGTGTGTCACATACGTATCCGCGCTGTATTTGTCTCTCGTATCTGATACCTGAAAATTGCGGATACAGAAATAGGCAATATTGGTAAACAGATTGGTCAGTGACAGCCCCAGTGACAGATAGCCCGCTTCCGTATACCCGGCCAGCCGCACGATCAGGATCGTCATCATCCACTGCGCACCGATAAAGCCTGTGGAACCGACTACATTCCATATCATATTTTTCCGGATCGCCTCCGGTGAAACAAAAGTCCCTTTTTCCATATTGCCCATCCTGCCTTTTTTCGACTCCCGCTGCGGCTCACTCATCCTCACCGTCGGGCCGGTACACTGCTTTTAATACAAAAGGGATTCCGTCATAGCATTCCGTAAAATCATAGACTTCCCCCGTATCCTCCCGTACCCAGTGATCAAACCGATACCCTTCCCGTTTGGGGTCGCGGGGCTCGTTCAGTGTCCTGCCCTCTATGGCATCCACATAAGCCACATAGATACTGCCTTCTCCCGGATCCAGGGAAATCCGGTCATACTTCCTGCCTTCCAGCCAGATATCATCCAGGAACCGGCGGCGCAGACTGAGGAACTCCTTGATCCGGTCGATTTCCGACTGATATTCCTTCTCAAACTCCAGTTCTTCTCCGTATTTAAAATCTTCGAACGTATCCCAGCGCATATAATCCATATGGGCACTTTCCCAGATTTCGTTCCTGTAACCGTCGATTTTCCCGTTTACCATGGCTTCTATGGCCGGAACGGCTGATTCTCTGTATTCCTCTGTCACTTTTTGCCGAAAGGCGGGGAGCTGATACAGATCATACCACCAGGAAGCATTCTCCTGCTTCATGGCGGCATAGATACCCCGGGGTTCCTGGAAGTCCACCGGTCTGGTATGCTCTATCAGCGGATTCCCCAGCGTCTTGTCATAATCCCATACGGGGCCTGCATACAGCTTCCCGTCCTTTTCCGGCTCATCCTGATAAAAATACTGGCTTGTATACATGGCATCCAGATTTTTGCCGATCTCTTCCACCAGATATTTTCTGGCAAAGCTTGTCATATCAATGTTGCTTTCCTCCACGCGGCCTGCCCGTATGGCCGCCTCCGCCGCCTGAAAGGTATCCGCAATATAAGCCTTCTGGGCGTCCCCGGGCTGCTTCGGACGCTTGATAATCACATTCTGCCCGTTTTCCGTCGTAAAATAATGATCTGCCTCCGCCAGTCTGTCGTCATTAGGGTATTCCAGTGTCACAAGAAACGCAGTCCGGGTACGGCCCGTTTCCGTAGCAAGAGGCATCCGCCCATATCCTGTCTCCACCTTCTCCGAAAGCTGATAGGAGCCTCTGTATTCCTCATTGATATACAGATCCACAAACCGGCTTACCGCGGAATAGGCAAGGCCCATATCCGCCGCCAGGTCATACATGATCCGGTCACGCAGCAGCGACTGGTCCTGCCTGTTTGCCAGCAGAATATACTTGTCCTGTACGCCGCTCCCCAAAAGGTCTGCCCCTTCCTCCAGTGACATCTGATATGGCTTTTTATCTTCCAGAAAGGTGGAATTGCCTCTTGATTTCAGCTTCCTGATCTGTCCCGCGGCAATGACTTGCCCATCTGCATCCACCATCTCATACAACGCCGACTCCCCGTTCCCTTTTTCTTCCTCGATATGGGTCAGACTGCCCGAAGCAGTATAGATAAACAGCGCCGGCACGCTGGCGGAGCGCATGACTTCCACGGTAAATTCACTGCCGCCCGCCTGCAGGCTGTGACGGCCCTCCGTCAGGTCATACAAATATCCCTGTCCGCCCGACGCATGGCCGTCCCAGGCCACACTGCCGCGCCTGCGCAACGTGATACGCACAGGCAGCTCTGCCTTACAGAAAGCGGGAAGAAACAGATATTCCGTATTATTATAATAATTGTGCCACAATCTGAGATGTTTACTGCCGCTGCCCCCGTCCACGACCACCGTAATATCCTGCACGGTGACAGGCTGCCTTCCCTCCTGCCACATGCGCAGCCACAGCCAGGCGCCAAGCAGCAAAACCGCACAAAGCAGCGCACTGATCTTCCATTTCCTTCTCATTTCCTGTTTTTTCTCCCCGCCCTGTCTGCCTGCCCACGCTTCTGCACTCGTCTGCCCTTTTGGCCGGTCACTGCCTCATAAAATGCAGTCATCTCCCCGGCGTTTTCCGTCGCATCATAACCGCTTTGCCCTATCGTCTCCGCATAAGCCGCCCTGTCCGCGGGCGCACTGCTGCCGGGCCTTTCCCTTGTCCCCCCGGCCATTGCAAGCGCTGCGCGGGCCCAGCGTACCGGGCCCGCATGAAGGGGCAATGCGTGAACCAGCCGCGTCAATATCACTTCCTCTGTCACGGCATCCGACATCAGTACCGGCAGGCCTGCTGCCTGCGCTTCCACCAGACTCACCGGCAGTCCCTCAAACAAAGAAGGAAACACCATGACATCCGCCGCCTGCATCAGCGCCGGCACATCTGTCCGCATCCCCAGAAACCGCACGACACCTTCGATTCCATATTGCTTTGCCTGCTGCCGCAGCTGCTCCTCCAGTGGACCGACACCGCACAGCCACAGCACGGCACCTGGTGCATGTTTTACGATCCGGGCCATGATCTGCAGCAGAAATGCGTGGTTTTTCTGCCTCTCCAGTCTGCCGATATGAAGAAACACCAAAGCGTCTGCCGCCGACCCATCGGCAGGCAGCAGCTCCTCTCTTTTTGCCTGCCGCACTTCTTCCCGAAAGCGAAAGCGCTCCGGTTCCACCCCGTTGTATAAAATATGAAACCGGTCTGTCTCACAGGCCCGCCTGCCATAGAGCCAGACGCCCGCCGCTCTCGAACAGGCAAACAGATAATCGGCCTGAAAGCGCAGCGGATACTGTAACATATTTTTTATCAGCGCGGACAAGCCGCTGCCGGACGACGTATTATGGCTGTGGACAAGTGTCACACAGCCCGCCCGTTTTGCCTCATGCAGATACAAAGACGCCGTACTGCGCATATGTCCATGAACAATCTGATACTCCGGATGCGCCCGAAAAAACCGCCGCCACTGCCGCAGGTACAAGAGCGCCGTGGATGCCCGAAAGGGAACCATGGAATAGATCCGCCCGCCCAGTGCCATAATCTCCTCTGTATAATCACAGGTATCCCGCGTATGAATTACAAAATCAAACTGCATGCGGCTCCGGTCGATATGACGGTAGAGATTCATCACCATCGTCTCTGCACCGCCCCGGTCCAGCCGCCCCAGCACATGCAAAATGCGTGTCGTCCCTTCCATCACTGCGGCCTCCGTGCATGTGCCGGATCATAGGCATCGAAGCCGGCCACATCCACCAGTTCTTCCCATGCATCGTCATAAATCAGGATTGTCAGCCCATCGTCCACCAGCTGGTACATCTCCCGGTTATACGTAATGCTGTAACCTGTCAACAGCATGGTATCAGCCCCCTGCTCCCAGCGCCAGGGCCTGTCATCCGTCCCGATCAATCCGCTGATACACGTCCTGTCTCTGACTGCGAAACTGCCGCCGGCCAGTATTTTTTCCTGATCCAGCCCGAAGGCAGCCGCCAGCTCCTGTAAAAAGTCCGCCATCGGTCCGGTGTCACCCGTCACGGAAAAGACTACCGTATGTCTGTCGTACGGGATCCGTGCCATATAATCCGGCAGGCCCTCTGTCTTTGCCACCCGCTCCCCCGCACGGTCATGCTCCCGTCCCTCCAGTGCCAGATCCCAGGAATTCTCAGAATCAAATCCCCGATAATCTGTCAGCTCATAATGAGCCTTTAAATATTCTCCCAGATAGCGGGACGCCTTCTCGGAGCCATACCGGTTAAAATGCGTATTGTCTCTGAAATCCGTGGCCGGGTCGATTTCCAGCTCTTCCATCAGAGAAAAAAAATCAATAAACGGCAGCCCATATTCGTCCGCCAGTGCCTGTACGGCTCTGGTCTGGCTGATGTTCCAGCCCACATTGGGCGATTTAAACAGCAAAAGCTGCGTCCCGTTTTCCTTACACAGACTGACCATCCGTGCAAAAACTTCCCGATTCCGCTGCGGTATCGCAAACTCCGCTTCCTCATAATAGGAGGAAAAATCAGGCGCCGACTGCGCAACCAGATCCGGCGTATAGGCCCCTTTTGCATAATTTCTGACCGGTGCGCTCCATTCCCCGCCGCTGCCTGCAAAGTCCTCTCTGGTCAGTTCCTGCCAGCGGTCCTTATACTGCAGCATGGGAAGCAGATAGGACAGCCCTGTTCCTTTATCACTGCCAAACATATCATAAACTCCCGCGGCTTTCCCGAGAGAAAACGGCATATCCGTCAGGCCATAATTCAGATTGTCCGCTTTTTGCGTGTCCAGTTCATTGCCCACACTGAGCATTTCCAGTGCGATCACCCTGGGCCTTTGGGTCTTGAATGCCTCCTGCATAAACAGATAGCTGAGTTCAAAAGGCTGGGCGGAGCTGCCAAAGTCATAGGACGCAATCCCATACTCCTCATAAAGCACAAGCGGGTCAGCCGTACAGAACATAGTACTGGCACCGATAAAAAGCACCTCCACCGAGTTCTCCTTTTCCGCATAAAATCCCTTTACATTATCCGTCCCCCGGTGTCCCATATCAAGCTTTAAAATCTGCTCCGCTTTCTGATAAAGCAGGGCAAGGATTCCCAGAAACAAAAAGAGGCGCAGAATCCCCGCAATGCTTTTTTTCAATCTTTTCGTTTTCTCACTGTCCATATCTGCCCTTTTCCTTCTGACCCGCCACCTTGCTTTAGCCTGTCAGAAATTAAAATAGATAAAATTTTCCGCATCATAGGCCGGGCCATAAGCGCCAAACACGATCACCGCCATGATACCGCCCAGCATAACCAGCCACCGGAACCAGACACACTGCTCTGCCAGCCACACATCCGCTTCCATATGCCGCTTCTCTTTCACCCGGTCAACCGCAAATAACAGCAAAAGCGCCAGGAAAAGAACATGCATATATTTCTCCGTAATCCCCAGCGTATACAGGCTGCCGTCAAACAATACCCAGGGATTCCATTTCGTGACCATGCGTTTCAGATAGCGCAGACCGTCCGCCGCTGTAGGCACTTTGAAGAAAATATAGGCAAGACAGACGAGCAGCCAGCATTTTGCCCTGCGAAAAAGCCGATAACTGAAGCTTTCCGTCTTTGTGTGAAAATGATCGTGTAAGCGTTTCACCCAGGGCCTGAAGATGTCCTCTGCCACTTCATACAGCCCATGCACAAGTCCCCATAACACATAATTCCACGCCGCTCCATGCCAGAGGCCGCTGACCAGAAAGGTAAGCAGCAGATTTCTGTATTTACGCAGCGTTCCCGCACGGTTTCCTCCCAGGGGAATATAGATATAATCCCGCAGCCACATACTCAGGGAAATATGCCATCTGCCCCAATAGTCCCTGATACTCTCCGACAGAAAAGGAGCCCGGAAATTTTCTGCCAGCGTAAACCCCATCGCCTTTGCCAGGCCCCTGGCGATATTGGTATAACCGTCAAAATCCGTATAGAGCTGAATATAAAAAGCTGCCGCCGCCACAAACAGCTCTACGGAACCATATCCCGCATAATCGCCGAACACTTCCCCCGTCAGAATGGCAAGACGGTCGGCAATGACCAGCTTCTCAAAATATCCCCACATCATCAAAACAAGGCCGTCGCGCACCCGCGCCCCGTCCCAGAGGTTCCATGTATGGCAGTTCCTGATCTGAGGCAGGAACGCATCGGCCCGCTCAATCGGCCCCGAAATCACCTTCGGGAAAAAAGAAAGATACAGGGCATACTGCAGAAAATTCCGCTCTGCCTTACTTGTGCCCCGGGATACATCTGTGAGATAACTGACCGCCTGAAAAATGTAATAGGAGATGCCCACCGGCATCACCAGCGAAAATGACAGTGCCGGAAAAGAGCCGCCAAACAGGCCGGACAGCTGCTTCAGATTGTCAAGCAGAAATCGCGTATATTTAAACAATACAAGAAACAACAGACACAAGGTCACATAAAAACGAAACGGACGACTGACTGCCGCCCTCTGCTGCATGCGCCTTTTTTCCAGCGCCAGAGCGCCATACCAGGAAATGCCTGCCACCGCCAGAATCACCATCAGATATACCGGATGGAAGCAGGCATAAAACAGGCAGCTGACTGCCAGAAGGTAACAGACACGCCAGCTTCCCGGTATGATAAAATACAGCAATAAGACACAAGGCAAGATAAGAAAAAACTGCCAGGATGTAAATACCATAACTAAAATCTCCTATTTCCACTACTGCGTTTTCTCTCCCGGCAGTTCCTGCGCGGTCTGTCTGGTGATGGTAATCGGTTCACAGCCCAGTTCATCAAACCAGTATCTGCCGCCGTTCTCCAACTGGAGGGAAACCGAGGTCTGACCATTCCAGTCAAACTCAAGGGGCATATCATAATACGCGCCGGGCGCAAGATTTCCCCAGAGGTTTGTGCCGATGTCCTCCCTCTCCCGGCATGCCACCCGCACATTGTCATATTCCGTATTGATATAGGAAATACCTGTATTGTTGACGCGGATTGTCACATAGCAGGTATCGCCTTCTTCTTCCTGAGAGATCAGCTCATAGCTCACTCTGCTCTTTCTGTCCCCGGGCGCGGAGGCATAGAAATAAAGCGGCGTCTCATACTCATTCAGTACGATCTCCAGACTGCCCGACTGCGACAGGGCGGTAAGCAGGGGCCCGATCCGCTCTTCCGGCGCATGGGAGGCAAGGATATAGCATTTCGGCTCCCCGAGCACCCTCTCGATATCCGCCTGCGCCTTTTCTTTATTCGGCGTATCGGTTGCCCAGATAATGTTGTCCGCTTCCCCATTGCCGATCCGGTTTGTATCATAACCGATCTTATATCTGGTCACCGGAATGCTCTGATAATACACATAGACTTTTTCATCTGCGGCCACATGCTCCTGCAGCCAGGCTATGGCCGGATTGGCCTCTTCTCCCTTCTGAAATACATGCTCCGGATTTCTGTATACAAGGATGCCGTTGTTGGTCAGCATCAGTGTAAACATAAGGAAAAGGGCTGCCAGCTCCGCTTTTTTACCCCCCGCCGCCATCCTGTCAATCGCGTAAAAGGCCAGAATGGTAAAAACAGGAAAGGAAAAACACCAGAGCCTGTCCGCAATGGGAAACATATGGATATAGGAAGCAAACAGAGCGACGAAAAACCCGAGAAAGATTACCTTGCAGTAACGGTTCCCCTCCAGAAAAACCCCCAGCACAAAGGCTGCCAGCACAAAAGCCGCCATAAAGAGTCTGGCCTCCCGGAATGTAATGAAAATCTCATATACCATGGCTTTGGCCATTTTCAGATCATCCACACTGCGGGGGATCAGCGGGAAATCTGCATTCTCCCAATAGCTCTGCATCGCTCCGCTGAGAGCAATGCCCCGCAGCCAGTAAAAATAATAGACCACAAAGCTGATGCCGACACCGACGCCGGTGGCAATGCTGTTGCGGACCATGACACCGTCCTTTTTCAGGATGCCGTCTGCAAATTCATAGAGAAGTATGCCACCGATAAAAAAGCAGGCCGGATTGGCACCCCAGATAAAAACCATAAAGCCGGCCATCATTTTCCACCATGCCAGCCCTTTTTCCTTATAACATTCATAGAGAATGAGTACCAGCAGCACCCAGATACATTCTGACAGGTACTGCTTAAACTCATTGGAGTACCTTAAAATAAAATTCATATTGGCCAGAAAAGCACTGACCAGAATGGGATATCTGAGCTGAAACAGCCTGCGCGCCGCATAGCCGCCCAGGAACAGCACAGCCACATAGGAAAAAACGGAAAAGCTGCGCAGTACGGCTTCCGTGTTGCCAAACACAAGTGTCAGCAGCTTCACCAGATACAGATAGAGCACCGGCGCACTCTGTTCCCATTCAAATACGCCGTCTGTCAGGCCAAAGAAAGAGCGCTCGCTGAACGAATATGCCAGCATCGCCTCATCCAGCCACAGAGAACGCCCCACGCAGTTCATAAGAATGCTGACACAAAGGCCTGCCAGAATGATACACAGGCCGATTATGTCTGCTGTTTTTTTGATTGGCTCTGTCTGCTGCCAGTAATTTTTTAGGACTCTCACCTGATCACCACAACTCCTTTATTGACAGGGGAACGGGCTGTACCGTGACCTTTCCCTCTTTCACCATCTCCCCTGAGATTACCAGTTCTTCGGTATCAACTCTCACGCCATTGACAAGCCAGCAACGGGCCGGTCTGCCTGCCAGATCCCTGTACTGTATTCTCACCGGATAAGCCGCATCATATGTACCGGTAAACGATTCATTTTCCAATTCCATACTGTTTACGCAAATACTGCCGTATCCTTCTGCAGGAAGTATATCCAGCCGATAGGGCGTCACTGTCCGGAAATATTTCTCGAGATATGCCATCACCTGTGCACGCCTTCCCAGAACATTTTCCCGAAAAAGCCTGACATTCTCTTCCCTGCCGGCTTCCGCTTCCGCGCCGTACAGCCAGGCAAACCACGGCGCGTACCGATTGTTTTCCTCCTCGATCACCGCAAGGATATGTTCCTCTTTAAAAGTGTCACTGTTGAGCAGATCAAATACCGTATTGACAAACTGCGTCCGGTATGACTCCACCTGCATCAGCGTGATCATCAGGCAGTTCTCCCCGTCCGGGTTTTCAAACAAAGCGGTCCACGGATCTTCCAGCCATTCTTCCAGATCATAAATACAGTCCAGATCAAATACCCAATGACGGAATCTGCCGTCGGAATAGGGGTTATCCGCCTGCTCATTTCCGATATAACGCCAGAGCTGATAATTATTTTTCGGCCAGTCTCCGTTTCCCACAATACATTCAAACGCATAATAGCGGAACAGCTCCTCCATATCCACCCTGCGCTCAAAACGCGTCCTGTCCTTCAGGATTTTGGAATCGGCCAGATCCGGAAAAGAATGATAGAGGCTTTTGAGTTCAAAATAGGTAAAGGCATACCGCTCCCCGTCTTTTCTGGTAATCATATAATCATCAGACAGGCCCGTCCGGGCAGAAATCGTTTTTTCATTCGGATTGGCCAGCATATAGGTGAGATTATAGAACTCCCCGTTCAGAAACACCAGCGCGAGTCTCTGTTCCGACGCCAGAAGCCCTGCCTCTTTCGCCAGGCGCAGCCCGACCGTATTGCGGATCATCGTGCCTCTGACATCCGTCCGTAAATCTCCCCAGTAATAATCATTGCCACTGTTCTTAAAAGAAATACTGTTGTAATGATAGGTTTGGCTGCGTAATGCCGTATTTTCTCCAAAGAAATCATAGGCAAACCGGTTGCAGTCCTCATCATAAACATAATCCGCATGGCAGCTGAGAGAAAACGGATAATGGGTGAGGGAACCGTGTTTGCCGCTGACACTCAGACCGCAGCCCTGATCGACGACCATCCGGCCATCCCCCTCAAAGATCTGAAGCCTTGCGGCACGCACCCATTCCTCACCCTCCTGTGCAAAATTCTGCGCATGCAGCTCATGCCAGCGCTCTCCAATCCCGGTCGTCACATAACTGACCGGCGGATACAGAATCCCACGCGCTTCGCCAAACAGGTCTTCCTGCTGTGCCATGACAGAGACAAGCAGCAGGCCGTCCAGACTTTCCGCCGCATCGCTCAGAAACCAGGTCCCGCTGTAAGGTCCGCCGACCAGCTCCCCCTGGCTGTCATATACCGCTGCCCGCAGACAGACGGCCCTTAACCCGGGTTCCACCGGAAAGGTCAGCGGCTGCGTATATTTCTGCGACTGTCCGTCCGGTATGCTTCCGTCCGTTGTATAGTATATCTCCAGGCCTTCCTCAAAAGGCATGTTCGTATGCAGCTCCAATGTGATGTCCTGCTCATACAGTCCCGGCGGCAGGCCAAAGGAAAAGCTTCGGTCAAGCTGATGAGAAGATACCTTTTCCACAATCTTATAGTGGGGTGCCAGTACAAAGAAAAACAGAAGAAGCAAAAATGCCGCTGTCAGCATCATATACTTTTTTTTCACAAAACGCATCTGTTTCCGCCGCCTCCCATACTGCCGCTATGGCCGGAACCTGCCAGACCACTACCGAACATACTACCACACCAGTATAACAAAACTTAAAAATCATGTAAACTCTATCGTTGTTTTATTTTACAAAGTGTGATAGCATTTAACTATTATGGGACATAATAAGAGTATTTCCGCAAAGGAGGATTCGCAACATGAAAATCTGCTTTGTACTCCCCCATTTTTACCCATATGTGGGCGGCGGAGAGCGCATTTTTTATGATATGGTACAGGGACTTTTGCAGCGTGGTCACGAAATCCGGGTTATCGCCCGCAATGTCGGCACAAAATATCTGGGCCATAAAAAAGTGCGGGGCATGGATGTCTGGTATTACCCGTGGAAATCCATGTTCGGTCATCCGATCATTCCCTCCCGGGATATCAGGGAACATGTGGCCTGGTGCGATGTGGTACATGCCTCCATCTTTACCCCCGCATTCCCCGCCAGCCGGATGGCACACAGCTATCATAAGCCTTCCGTGCTCACGGTCCACGAAGTGAGAGGCCCCAAATGGTTCTGGGTGGAAGATCCTCTCCACGCCTGCGCCTTCTGGCTCTATGAGCAGTTTGTCTGCCGCCAGCCTTTTGATGTCTATCATGCGGTATCGCAGGCTACCAGAAGGGATATTCTGGCCTATTGCGGCAAACATAAAAATGTAATCTGCGTCTATAACGCAGTCAATGAAATGGACACTTCCGTCGCCGAAAAATCTTCTCTCAACCTGCGGGAATATTTCGGTCTGGGCGATAAGGAACGGATTTTTCTTTATTATGGCCGTCCCGGACAGACAAAAGGCATCTATGTCTATCAGGAAGCCATACGCATCCTGCGCACCCGGAGAGTGAACCTGAAAAATATCCGTTTCTGCTTCATACTGGGCGCCGAACCGGCCGGCCTGCGCAAAAAGTTTATCCGCTCCATCCATAAATACCGACTGGAAAAATATGTTCTGGTACGGGATTCCCTGGAGCGCGAAGACTTATGCCGCTGTATCCTGCAGACCGATTATGTGGTTGTCCCATCCGTGACGGAAGGCTTCGGACTGAGCGCACTGGAGGCGTGCCAGATGGGCAAAAAGATCATATCCAGCGACGGCGGGCCTCTGACGGAAGTCGTCTACGGAGACTGTCTCTTCTTTGAGAACAGAAACAGCCGCGCTCTGGCGGACTGCCTGCAGAAGGTGATTGTGCAGAAAGAGCAGGCGTTTGCCCATGTGGCGGAAAAAAGCTTTCCCTACGAGGATATGGTAAACGGCATTGAAAATATCTACAAAAAACTGACGCGGAACGTGTAATCAGGAGGTTTTTACATTATGAGCGATAAAAGAGAAATCCAGTTATTTACGCCGACCTTTGCGGTGGACGAATGTCTGGAAGAAATCCGGGACTGCCTGGAAAAAGGATGGACAGGTCTCGGATACAAAACTGTGCGTTTTGAAGAAGCCTGGAGGGCATACACCGGCCTGGAGCATGCCTACTTTCTCAATTCTGCCACGGCAGGGCTGAATCTGGCGGTAGAGATCCTCAAAGAAGGCTATGGATGGAAAGACGGCGATGAAGTAATCACCACACCTCTTACCTTCGTCTCCACCAATCATGCGATACCACTGGCCGGACTGAAGGCCGTATTTGCGGATATCGACAATACCAACTGCCTGTCCCCCGCCTCGGTAAAAGAGCGGATCACCGAGCGGACACGGGCGGTAATATATGTGGGAATGGGCGGCAATACCGGACATTATGAAGAAATCGTGGAAATCTGCCGGGAACACAATATCCTGCTGATCCTGGATGCGGCGCATATGGCAGGCACCCGCCTGCATGGCGAGATTCCCGGTAAGGAAGCGGAGGTGGTAATCTATTCTTACCAGGCGGTCAAGAATCTGCCTACGGCAGACAGCGGTATGATCTGTTTTAAACGGCAGGATTTTGATGAGATTGCCCGCAAAAAAGGATGGCTTGGCATCAATAAAGACACCTACAGCCGTACGGTCAATGCCGGAAATTATAAATGGAAATATGATGTGGAATATATCGGACAGAAGCTGCACGGAAATTCCATCATCGCCTCTATCGCCCTTGTACAGCTGCGTTATCTGGACCGCGACAATGCCTATCGGCGACAGCTGGCAGCCTGGTATCGGGAGGAATTTGAAAAATATCCCGAACTGGTGGAACTGATCAGCGTGCCAGAGGGCTGCTCTTCCTCCTGCCATCTGTTCCAGATCCTGGTGGAGCACCGGGATGAAATGATACTGGCTCTGAACTCTGCCGGCATCTACCCCGGCGTACATTACACGGACAATACCCTGTATCGTATGTATGCCTACGCCCAGGGGACATGCCCGAGGGCTTCCTGGGTCAGCGACCATGTCATCTCTCTGCCCATGCATATGCGGCTGACCTATGATGATGTGCGGTATATCTGCGATCAGGTCATCAAGATCGCAAGGGAGCAGGCCACCGGCCAGCCCGTCGGCTGAGGGAGATCGAATGGAACATACGTTTACCTGCCGGGGCCATGGCCTGATACTTTGTCCTTTTTCTGCCAAAGACAGTGAGTGTTACCGCCTTCTCCGTAATCGGGAGAATAACCGGCGCTGGTTCTTTTTTTCCGATCCGATCAGCCGCGAAGCACAGGAAGACTGGTATCGGTCCTATCTGAAAAAAGACGACGAATATATGTTTTCTATTTATACGGAAAACGGCACATTTTTAGGCGGCGCCGCACTGTACCACATCGGGGAACACGCTGCCGAATTCGGCAGGCTGATCGTCGACCGGACTGCCGCAGGGCGGGGCGGTGTGGGAACCCTGGCGCTGCTCCTTCTCTGTGACCTGGCCAGAGAGCAGCTTGGCCTGATCCGCCTGTATCTGGAAGTTTATGAAGATAATATACCTGCCGTAAAAACATATGAAAAAGCAGGCTTTATCCTGAAAGGCCGCCGCCCCGCCAAAGACGGCATGCGATATATCAACGATATGGAGAAACGATTATAACATGAAAAAAGTGGTATTGATTACTTCTACTTATAACGGCGCCAACTATCTGCCTGCCATGCTCGAGAGCATTGCCGCCCAGACCTATTCTAACATTGACCTCTATGTGCGGGATGACGGCTCAAAAGATGAGAGTGTGGAAATCCTGCGCCGATACCGCGAACGTTTCCCGGAAGGGAAACGGATCATTCTTGTCAATGAATCGGATCAGGACTGGAAAAACAAAGGTTCTCACCAGAGTTATCGTTATCTGATCAGTCGCCTGCCTGATGCGGACTACTATCTGTTCTGCGATCAGGACGATGTCTGGAAACCGGATAAGGTGAAACGGGCCGTGGCCGCCATGGCCCGCTATGCACCGGATATTCCGGTTCTCTATGTACACAATTATTATGTCTGTGACAAAGATCTGCACGTGGAGCATACGCTGCCCAAAAGACCCTCCATCTCTCCCCGGGAAATGCGCCGGATCAGTCTTGCCAGAGTCATCATGACAGGGACATGGGGCGGCGTCGGCATGGCCCAGGCATTTAACCGCAGGCTGATGGAACTGACCTTTCGCAGCGGCGATATCACTCCTACTGTGGCGGTGGACTGCTGGATCTCCTGGGTGGTCGCCGGGATGAACGGTGCTCTGATTTATGACAGAAAGCCACTGGCCTGGTATCGAAGGCACCCGGGCACATTCAGCTCCGGAGACGCAGGCGGTCTGCTGCGCTACCGGGACTGGATACGCCATATGCAGCGCCACTGTGACAATATCGTTTACGGCCTTCGCGATTACAAAAGGCTCTACGGCAAGCTCGTTTCTGCAGACCGGGCCGCCTTTCTCACCCTGTTTACCAGCCGCAGACGACTGCAAAAATTTCTCTATCCGCACAGGCTGCGTGACAGTCTGCCCGATGAGATTGCCTTCCGGCTGCTCATACTGGCGGGCAAAATCTGACCATATAAGGAGTTGTTATGTTCAAAGAAGCATTCGCAGGCGTCTGTGCCCTGTTTCTTTTTTATCTGATCTTTTGCCTCTTATGGAAAAAAAACAGGAAAACGGCAAAGACAATCCTGCTCTCCCTGCTCCTTTTTTCCTGTATTGCCAACTGTATTTACAATGTTCTGGTCATGTTTCCCGATTTTTATATGGACGTGATCAACGGCCGCTTCCGCTATGGGACTTTTTCCGAAAATCTGCTGGCATATTCGGACGAATTTATGTTCCGGGACGAGATCATCTTCCCTGTCCTGAAAAACCGCCGTGTCTCTCTGGATGATACGGCAGGATTTTATGAAAAGTTTGTCTCTCTCTATGCCGATGACTATACCACTGTCGGAATCGGAGAAGCAGGACGTGAGGCCGTGCGCTCTCACCATGCGGATTTTGATTTCTCCCATGAATTTACATGCATGGGCATCATGGATTATGTCACGGATGACATACCAAAAGTGCTGCTGCCATCGTTCGAAGAAGAGCGCTATCCGACGCTTCATATCAACACCGCTTCCCTGAAGGGGCAGCCACGGCTGGTTTTGGTCATGGAGCCGGATTATTCGCTCTATGTTATGGGCGAAGCATATTATGAGGAAATCATGGATAAAGGGAGGTAATGATGAATCGGAAACTAACTCTGGGAAGCTCTGTGTTTGCCGGCTTATGCGGTATCCTTTTTACTGTCGGCATGTTTATTAACCGGGAATATTTTGAGAGAGTCGCCCGGGACTCTGTTTTTTCCTGTCAGATACGGCAGCTTCTTGCTGTGATCCTGCTGTTTGGAATCGGCTTTCTTTTTCTGTTGTGCATCCGGAATACGCTCTCTCCCACGCTTACCGTCCTCCTGGCGTTTCCTGTGGGGATCTGCCTTTGGGTATTCCCCGCCTTTTTGCTTCTTCTTCTGGGAATCCCTTTCACCTTTTCCCTCACTATGGCGCTGATCACGGTCATTTTGCTTATGACCTGGTGGTATTTTCATCGGTTCAGGAAAACGGAGGCGGCAAAATACACGCTCTCATCCTTTCTGGCCCATGCGCTTCCGCTGCTTCTTTTTTTTCTGGGCATCGCCTTCTGGGTATCCAGCGGACTGATTTATGTATTTGTCAGCTATGATTCTTACTTTTATTTTACCAATTACGGAAATACACTGACCATCGTGAAAAATTTCCGCGATATCGTGGGAGAAAACAGCTTCACGCTCACCAATATCAGCCAGTTTCTGCCTCTGCTCAACTCCTATACCTCCTTCTGGGGGCTCGACCAGTGTTTTCAGATGCAGGCTTTTCTGGCTGCCAACATCGGCGCTGCCTTTTTCCATGGACTGTTTGCATATGACAGTGACAACGGCAAAAACAACAGAAAAAAAGCGGCCTTTTTTGCCGCTCTGATGACTTTCCTTCTGGTTTCCTCCACGTCCTTTCTCGTTGCCTCTTCCTGGATTCTGGCCAATATGTACTGCATGGCGTATCTGTTTTTCGCCGTAATCTTACTGGAAAAATCATGTCAGCCAGCCAGGAGGGAAAGCGGTATCCTGAGCGCGCTTTTCTTTACCGCTCTTACGCTGCTGCGCAAGGATGGAATCATTTTTGTCTGCTTCCTGCTTGTATACTTTGCACTCCGAAGCGGATGGAAGAGGAAAACTTTGTGTTTCGTTTTTCTGCCTTCCATCGTTTCCGAACTGTGGTGGCTCTTTTATGTCAGGGTCGTACTCAAGGCCACAGTTGAGCAGGCGGCGTTCACCTCCATTGCCAACAATGCCAACGTAGCCTTTGTCGTCGCGGCAATCACCGCCTGCTGTTTTTATCTCTTCCTCCTGCACCCATTTCTGGAAAAGAAGCTTCCCTTTTCCGAAACCTGGCTGCTTTATGGCGGTATGGCGGCACTGCTGCTGCTGCTCACCATCCGTGACTGGAATCAGGTTGTGGACAATATCGATATGACCATCCGCAACATGTTCCTCTACCCTGCCGCCTGGGGGATCAGCGGCATCTTTTTCGCAGTCCTGCTGACCATCACCCTGCTGCGGCGGCCTTTCTGGGATGCGGATACCTTTCTCTGGGCCGGCTACGTGCTGCTGAATTTTATTTCCTACTGCGCGGTAGGGAAACATCTCTGGGTCAACTGGGACGATTCCTACAGCCGTATCGTACTGCAGATCGTTCCCCTCTTCCTCTTTATGAGCGGGAAGAAATTATCTGACCTCCTTCGATCTGATACACCAGATCACAGTTGCGGATCGTAGAGAGGCGGTGTGCAATGATGATTAGTGTCTTACTGCCTGCCAGATAGTCAATGGCCTCCATCACGGCTGCCTCCGTATCATTGTCCAGTGCGGAGGTGGCTTCATCCAGCACCAGCACCTCCGGATTGTGATACAGTGCTCTCGCAATGCCGATCCGCTGCCGCTGCCCGCCGGAAAGGCGTACACCCCCTTCTCCGATCACCGTGTCGATCCCCTCTTCCAGTGTCTCCACAAACCCTTTTAACTGCGCCTCCTCCAGCGCCTCCCACAGTCTTGTCTCGTCAATCCTCTCCTTCTCGATCCCGAACAGAATATTGTCCCGGATGGACGCGTCCAGCAGAGAAATGGTCTGGGGGATATACCCCAGCTTGCGCCTCCATGCGTCCATGCCTTCCCGGATGTCCACACCGTCCACCAGCACGGCGCCTTCCTGCGGATCAAGAAGGCCCAGTATGATATCCGCCAGCGTCGTCTTCCCCTGTCCTGACGGGCCGATAAACGCAACGGACTGATTGCGGGGAATTACAAGTGAGGCATGCGAAAAAACCTGTTTTTCCGTCCCGGGGTAATGGAACGAGATGTCCCGCACAGTAATCTCCCTTTGAAAAGCAATTTCCTTTCTCGTCTCCTTTTCCTTTTTGTATTCCATCAGCCCTTCTATCTCTTTCAGATCATGATAAATCGCGTCGATGGCCGGCCGGCTGAACATAATGCGGCTCAGATATTCCGCAATGCGGTTGGCGGAAGGCAGCATGCGGAAGGCAGCCATGGCAAAAACGGAAATCGTAGGGATAAAGGAGGCCGCATCCGCCCCCAGCGATATTTTGATACAGACGATTACGAGCAGGCCGGAGATGGCGATCGTCTCCATCACCGGTTTGGGTATCATGGCATATACTTTAAATCTGCGGTTACTCTCTGCATAGTCTCTGTATTCTTTATGGTATTCTTCCACAAAAACTTTTTCCCGGTTTAAGACCTTGATCTCCTTGATCCCGCCCAGCGCCTCCAGCACTGCCTGTCTCGTGCTGCCCTGCTTGTCCCGGCTGCGCCTGCCGGCCGCCTTGAGCCGTTTTTTAAAAACCTTGAGAAATACAAAACCAAATACGCCCACCATGGCGATTACGCCAAAGGTGATAGTGATGTCCTGCCATAAGAGAAACAGCAACAGCGCCACGCAGACGCCCCCTTCCGAGGCAAGCTGCAGACCCGCCAGAACCGCTTCGAAAAAGGAGACCGTATCTTCATTGATATTGCGGCTCAGCTCCGCGCTGTTATGATGCAGATGAAAAAGATAAGGCTGGTTCATATAGCAGTCCATCATCTTATAAGACAGCCGTCTCTGGTTGTCGTAGGTAAAGCGATACTGCATGCTATGCATGTAATACACATATATATTTTTAAAAATGTAGATCAGTATGATAAAAATGCCCAGAAAGACAATATACTGGTCAATGTCCGCAAACCCCAGGCTTGTGTACAGGCCGCCCAGCAGAGGATTTGCCAGCAGCTGATCCGGATTCAGCACGGCGCTGATAAAGGGAAGCACAGCGCTGACACCCACCAGTTCCACGAAAGCGCCGATGATGATAACAACAAAAAGCAGGGCCGCTTTCAGCTTCTGCTTTTTGTCAAAAATATAACAGAATTTACTCCATGTACTGCACTGTTCCATGCTGCCAAGTCTCCTTTATCCGCGCAGATCACCCCAGTCCCAGTCGAAGCGTTCGATATCCTCTTCCACCAGATCCGTGCCGAGCTGTACCTCTATGAAATCCACCCCCTCCCGGGACGCCATACCATGCTTATGGCCCTTAGGAATATAGAGCACATCTCCCCGCGACGCTTCTCTGATCTTTCCATCCAGTAAAAACAGTCCCTTGCCGTCAATAATTGTCCAGACCTCGTCGCGCAGATGATGAAGCTGATAGCTGAGGCTCCTGCCCGCTTCCACATGAAGATGCTTTGTGAGAGAGTTTTCCTTCCCTGACCTGCACTGCGCAAAATCCAGCACCCGGTATTCCCCCCACTGCCGCTTCTCATACATGGGGCGATTGTCAATCTGCTCCACATACTGCCCCATATAAGAGCTTGCATGCTTGTCACTGACCAGTATGCCGTCCGCACTGGCCACCACCACGGTGTCCTTCAGTCCAAGCGCCACCACAGGGATCGCCAGTTCGTTCACCACATGCGTATTGACACAGTCCTCACCCCGGATCACGAAACCGCCGTCGGGCTTCTCCATCTTTGCCGTCAGCGTGTTCCACGTCCCCATATCGTTCCACTGCCCCTCATACATGACACAGACAAGGGAAGCGCACTTCTCCGTCACTTCACAGTCAAAACTGTTATAGGGCAGATCCTGATACCGCTCCCGCACCCTGGTGAAAGAAAGCACGCCCACTTCTTTTTCGATCAGCGCTCTGACAAAAGAGGCACGGAACACAAAGACGCCGCCATTCCAGAGCGCCTCTTCTCCGACCAGCCGCTGCGCCGTCTCCAGATCCGGCTTTTCCGTATAGGCGTCAACCCTGAAATACGCGCTGCCCGGCACGGCCTGTCCTTTAATATAGCCATATTTTTCCGAAGGATAGGTGGGACGTATGCCGAGCAGACAGATATCCGCCCCTGAATCCATAAGCGCCTGCTCCATATCACGCAGTCGTTCAAAATAGTCCTGCTCCACATAGGGATCCACCGGAAGCACGGCAATGACCTCATCCTCCGACATCTGCCTGACATCAAGCAGATATGCTGCCGATAAAAGGATGGCCGGATACGTATGGCGCCTGGCAGGCTCGTACACCACCTCCGCCTGACCGTGAAGCTGCCTGCGAAGAGAATCCCTCTGCGCCTCCCCCGCCGCAATCACCACTTCCGTCTCCGGATGGCTCTGCCTGATCTGCCGATAGATCCGCTGTATCATGGATTCCGAATTGCCCTCCGGATCCTGCAGTACTTTCAAAAACTGTTTGGAACGCGCCTCATTGGACAATGGCCACAGCCGCTTGCCCGAACCGCCGGATAACAGTATGATTTTCATTGTCTTTCCTTCTCCTTATCTATTCTTCTGTTTTGACAGGCAGCGCGCTTACATCATAAATTACAATCCGCGGGCCGATATAAGCGCCGTCAAGTATCGTCTTTACCTGGCGAAGATTATTGGCTATAATAGACAATTCATTGTTATTGTTCTCTATGCCATAAGCCGACAGCCAGAAAATGTCCGGTCCCACGGAATCAAACGACTTTACAATCGGGCACTGTTCCACCAGAAATCTGGTTTCCCTGGAATCATCATGCCCTTCACTGTCTATGGCGTATTTGACCCGTCCGTCCCGCAGATACAAATCACCGCTCTTCTCCCCGAGCGCCGCAGTCAGCTTGATCCACTCCCCGTCATCAGCCTTTACCCGCATACCGCCGGGCGCAAAGGCTGTATAGTAATCATACATGCTGTTTTCACGGGTGATGTTATTCTCGGCACAGAAAATCTCCTGTGCATATCTTGTATCCTGCTCCCCGCTCACCGCAGTGGCAACCCCGACCAGAGAGCCGGAGCCGAGACTGCCCGCGATCAGGCAAAAGCCCGCAATGCCCAGCCAGCATGTCTTTCGTCCGTAAATGAGCAGGGCATAAATCCCCATCGCCGTAATCAGCAGAGCGGAAAAATAAAATTCCTGCCCCCATCTGGGAAACCCTCTGTTCAGAAAGCATACGATGAACAGCTTTAACAGCCCCAGCAGGACAATGACAAACGGCAGCTTTTTATGCCGGATGAACCAGACCAGGCCAAGGAGCGTGAAAAAGAGAAATACAACACCGGTATACTCCAAAAGCCTCCCGGTATAGACTGCAAACTGTACCCGGTATGGATGAGCTCCCTGCTTATCATAAGTATACATATACAGGATACCCTCCAGAGCCCCTCTGATATTCCAGAGCATGTTGGGTGCAATCAGAAACATGCCGCCGACATAAGACAAGAAGGCCGTCATACCCTGTTTCAGGATTTTGACCGGGCTGCGGGCGCCCATTATAATTACAATGGCGATATAAAAACAGGCCACTGCCGAATGCCATTTCTCCATCGTGGCCATCGCGGCAAACAGCCCCATCAGACAGACCGGGAGGAGATGCTTTTTCTCCAGATAATACAGGCTGGCGAGCAACACGAGTGTCGCAAAAAACAAGGCCGTAGTATCCGCCGTCACCTGCTTGGACAAGATGACAAATTCCGGGAAAACAGCCACCAGCGCGGCAAAAACAAGGCCCAGATGTCTCTTGATATAATTCCCCAGCAAAAACGCCGTCACAATCGTAGCCGTAGAGAAAAATGCCCCCAGCCCGCGGAACAGATAATAAATCTCTATCGTATGCTCTGTGACCGGCACCCTGCAGATTTTTGTATAAAGAAGGAACAAAAGCGCCGCCAGTTTGGAAATACACTGACTCGGATAACCGAAGGCATCGTGATAGGGGTATCCGGTCACGGCCATCTCATAAGCCGGGCCGACCAGCTTTCCCTCATCCGGCTGGTAAGTTCCCTGAATACTCCAGTCTAGCCCTGCGAATCGCATCATCGCCCCTGCCAGCACAATCAAAGCCAGGATCAGCAACGTCTTTTTATCTGCGTGAAACCTGTCCGAAAAAGCGGCAAAACAATCGCCGATCGAAAACTTCTCAAAACGCTTAAAATACGCTGTACGCCGATCTGCACAGACGCAGATTCCAAACGCCACGAAAAGAGAAAGCAGCAGATAAATCACTTTTCCTGCCGCTCCTCTCTGGGAAAACAGCCTGCCGACAGGAGAATTTGCAAAAAAATAGGCCAAAAGCAGAGCTCCTGCCAATCCATGAACTGTGATTGCCGTTGTTTTTTTCATTATCTTACCTTTCCTTTGTCATTATCGTTCTCTATTATACTACATCCCATCCCAAAAATCTTCGAAAATGTGGATTTCGCGCAAATTTATTTCTGACAGCCCATAGGATTTGCGTTTACAATATATTTTTAATGCCCGCATGGCTTTCCAGGCTATGGTTTTTGCCTGTGATAAGCCGGTCAAAACAGCAGCAATGTAAAATAAGGAGGATTCATCATGAATGAGGTAAATGTACAAATGAAAAATTATCTGGAATATTGTGACAGACAGAAATGTCTGGATGAGAAAACACTGAAAGCCTACCGCATTGATCTGCGGCAGTTCTCGGGGCAGATACCCGCAACCGGGCTGTCGGAGATTACCCCCGCCACGCTGGAGTATTTTATCGGGACTCTCCATGAAAGCTACCGGCCCCGGACCGTGAAACGCAAAATCGCCTCCGTCAGGGCATTTTTTCACTATCTGGAGTATAAAGACATCATCAGCCAGAACCCGTTTAACAAGGTACAGATCCGTTTCCGGGAACCGGCCGTCCTTCCCAGGACCATCCCTCTGCGTACGGTAGAGATGCTGCTGTCTGCGATCTACCGGCAGCACCGCCACGCCAAAACCGTCCGGCAGAAAAGAAATGCGCTTCGGGATGCCGCGGTCACAGAACTGCTGTTTGCCACCGGGATGCGCATTTCAGAGCTCTGTTCCCTCAAAAGAGAGGACATAAACCTGCAGGAAGGAACGGTTCTGATCTATGGCAAGGGGGATAAAGAACGTCGGATTCAGATCGGCAGTCAGGATGTGATCCATATTCTGAAAGAATATCAGCGTGACTTTGGCGGGGAAATACAGGCCTGCGGCCATTTTTTTGCGGGCCGGACCGGGAGAGCACTGTCAGACCAGGCAGTGCGCAGAATGATTAATAAATATACGGCCCTTGCTTCCATCGAACTGCATATCACACCCCATATGTTCCGCCATACGTTTGCCACCAGCCTTTTGGAAGCGGATGTCGATATCCGCTTTATCCAGGAAATGCTGGGACACAGCTCCATTACCATTACGCAGCTCTATACGCATGTGGCCATAGCAAAGCAGAGGGATATTCTGGCATCAAAGCATCCGCGGAAAAATTTCAGGTTAGCAGACAGCCGGAGCTGAAAGACAGCTATTTCAGCAATTCCTCATAGGTCGTTTCCAGCTCGTTTTTGATCGCCTTCAGCTGTTTGACCTGAACATGCTGAATGCCCCGCTCTATTTTTACAAGGCACTCCCTTGTGATCGAAATCCCCTGCAGATCCAGCAGGCGGACCAGTTCTGTCTGGCCGATGCCCCTGGCAATGCGGATACTTCTGATGTTTTTGCCGATATTACCATTTTCGTCCTGCTTTATCTTTTGTTTCATAGTCTCATCCTTTCATGAACCTGTTCCGGTCCGGATATAGACTATTGTATAAACAATCCGGAAAAAAATGGGACTGATAAAAGTCCTTATGGCAAAAACATCAGAAAATAATCATGCAGGCTGTCGGAATCTGTGGAAAAACGCTTTTTCACATACCAAAGTCCATATGCGCCAGGATCACTTCCCTGAGAAGGGCGTCATAACCCGCCGTACTGACCAGGGACCGCCTGCCTTTGTCTTCTTTCATTCGTTCCCTTATTTCCCGCATGGTGAGCAGCGGCGACGCACTGGCGGGAAGGAACTTATTTTCCAGCAGTCTCACATAGGTTTTGGCGATATAGGTGAGATTGTTCCTGCCCTCCCCATAGGTGCGCACTTCCTCATAGGCCAGATCCACCGCTTTTTTCATTTCCAGCATGCCGATACTGTGCCTGCGTTCTCCGTTCTGTTCTTTGAGCAGCCGCAGCGCCGTATTGACGATCACATAAATGTCTGCCCCTGTCATAAACTTCCTGCGTCCCTTTTCTATACTTAAGTTTACGTATTGCTCCAGAGCCTTATCGCTCAGCGCTTCCATCTCAAACAGAGGCATAACGTCCACACCGCTGCAGATAGCCCGTTCCACTCTGTTATGCATCCCTGTCAGGGTCTTTTTAAAGATATCCATACACTCGCCCGCGGTGGGCATCGTCGTGCCGAATAACGCGTCAAAGCGGCCATTGCGAAGCAGCTCCTGCGGCAATTCCGATACATCATTGGAAGTGGCATAGAGAAAAACCGGGGCTTTGTTATCCTGCATCCAGGTCAGAAAAGTACCAAACATCCGTTTGAATGTCCCGGAATCCCCTCTGGAAGCGCCCCCGGCCCCCGCGAATCCTTTTTCCAGTTCTTCGATCCACAAAATGCAGGGAGACATGGCCTGCGCCAGACGGAGCGCTTTTCTCAGATTTTCTTCCGACCCGCCCAGGTTACGGTTCATCAGGGTACTCATATCCATTTTTAAAAGAGGAAGATCCAGTTCCGACTCCAGAGATGCCTGTTTGGCCGCCAGCGATTTCCCCGTGCCCGGGATGCCGCACACAAGTACCCCCTTGGCCGCGGAAAGCCCCCATATGTCATAACGTTCCCGCGGATTTTTCAGACAATCCGCCTGTCGGCGCATCCAGTTTAAAAGCGCCTCCTGCCCTCCCACCCTGACAGTATCCTCATCGGCCTCTTCCAGTTCCAGCACTTCGTATTTGTGGATCAGGCGCTTCTTGTCATTGCGGATATCCTGCAGCGCATTGCTCCTGTTGATGTCATTCCCATACCGCATCATAATACCGCGCAGCAGCTTGCGGATCCCGGTTTCATTGTATCCCTTAAATGCCGTTACCAGCGTGTTGAGATGTTCCCTGGTAGCCATCTGAACGCCGCCGCAGGCGGCGATCTCATCCCGGATAATCTCGCCAATCTCCATATCACCGGGCATCTCCACTTCGATCACCGACACATACCCCTGCATATCCTCCGGCAGACGGTATTCACTGGAGCATAAGAGCAGCGTGCTGTTTCTGTATACGCTGTTGGCCGGGGATTTTTCATAACTGACAACATACTCGCTTACATACTGCAGTGCGCTGTGAGACGGTTCAAAATTCCACACAACCTGTATGACGGGAGAGATCTTTGCCTCTTTAATACGGGCTGTCAGCTGCCCCGGCGGATTTTTCACATAGTATGAGCAGTTTGTTTCTTTCGGAAGCAGCATGCCTGTCTCATAGCCTTCCATCAGGTTTTTTCTGAGGAAGCCGCTCTGATTCTTTTCCGCAATGCTTTTCAGATATATTTGCAGCCTGTCTGCAGATACGCCGCTTTTTTTCTCCAACTCTTCAAAAGAGATCATATCCCTGTTCCAGAGACCCTTCACCGCTTCATAGGCCCTTTGCAGCTCTCTTTTATACTCCCGCCCGAATACGATGCTTCCATCCGACAGGCGGAAATATAACGGTGTTACCACATCCTGTTCAAGGAGCGCGTCAATGAGACTGATCTCGTCGCTCAGAATATAGATAATCGGACTGTCATTGAGAAATGCCTGTCTGCAGTCTTCACACAGCCTGCCAAGAACTCTGTTTTTATCATTCATCCCTGTTTCCTCCGGCGTGTCGGCACTGTCTTTTTCGGTTTTCTTATAAAATCATCTCTACCAGCCCCTTTAACATGCCTGCCAGTTCCAGAAGACGGTTCTTATAAGCATCCGCCCCCTCCTCTTCTTGCAGCGCATACTCCTCCCATGGAATTTCCTGCAGTTTACGATACAACAGCCGGTACTGCCCTGCTTTGCCAAAGTCCAGATACTCTTTGCGGTTATTCCATTCTTCCCGGATCCTCTGCAGATAGGAAACCGTTTCCTCATACGCCTGATTCGTTTCCTTCAGCCTGGTGAAGTCTGCCTTCAGCTGTCTGTGCATTTTTCTCAATGTTTCATATTCCGCCTCACTCATTCTGTATACATCACAGACGGCAAAAACCGGAGCACTTTCCGGCATTTCTTCCACGGGGTGGATCTCATAATACCGTTCAAAACCGGAATCGTCATACACCGGGATTTTCTTTAACTTCTCTCCGATATCTTCCAGCTTCATTCTGATCATGGAAAGGATATTTTTATAAGCGAACAGTTCCGCACTTTCCGCGTCCTCTTTTACGGGCGCCCTGCGTCTGCACACATCCAAAAAATAATCAACATAATAAGGGATGGAACCTTCTCCGGAAAATACGGTCTGCAAAATCGTATATTCCTCATAGGCAGGCCCCACCGCGCAGTAAAGCTGCCTGCATTCCCGATTGTACTGCCGGAGTTTTTTGCTATTTTCTCCCACATCCTCTGCCAGCTGCCTGTACTGATCCGCCAGATCCACATATTTGTCCTGCAGTTCTTCCCATCTGTCACGATCTGTCTGCGCCCCTCCCAGAAAATCATGTACTTTTCTATTAAAATGAGAGAACATATCTCTGCTGCTTGCCATTCCTTCCTCCATGCTTCTCTTCTTCCTGCTATATGCTCTGAAGGGCTATTTTATTGATCGCCTCACCCAGCGCATCCTGGACCGCCTTTCCAATTCCAAAACCGGCCTTCCCGTCATACTGCTCATCCACACATTGCTTTACCATGGGATAAATCTTATTTTCTATCATTGTAACATACTGGTTCTTATTTGAAAATTTATCATAGAGATTTTCCCGTTCGTGCGCCTTCAGTTCCTTATCCAGATCGGCACCGATCTCCGGCAGCCAGTTATCCATCACATTATAAATCGAATCAAATGTTTCATCAAAGTTATAATCCGTATCCAGGAAAAGATTGGCCAGTTTCTGAAATGGGACAAGCACGAGGGCAAGAAAAGAAGCAATCAGTGCCGCGACGATAACTACCACGACTTTACATGCCAGAACGGCCATTCCGGATACGTCAATATTTTTAAAGATCTCCGAGAAATCAACCTGACTGCTGCTGATCATACTTCTGCCGGTCAGGGTATCATGAATCCGTTTCCATCTCGCATCCGTAAGCCGGTAAACATCCACGGACACCGTATTGCCATATATCTTCTGAAAAGCCGTATTCACCGAATCTCTGATCTCATTATGGACGGAGAGCAGCCACTCCTCTGCAGCCGGCATCGTCAGTTCATTCAAAAGGCCCGGTGTCATGCTCCGATTCATTTTCCGTTCGATGCTATAGGACAGTTCCCGCAGTGTTGCCGTGCCGCTTTTCTCTTTCCAGACCCTGATCTCATTCAGAGCGATATCATAAATCATTGACGCCAGCTTCCGGGACACACTGCTGGAAAGCTGATCCAGTTTTTCCCGCACCCTTTTTATTATGTTTACCTGCACGTCATCAAAGACACGAAAAGCCTGCAGGTCTTTATACCCGGCAAAGCACAGCCCCTTGGAAACACTGAACTGCGGATTTTCCTCATGGGAATAGCTGATCCCCTTTTTCCCGAACACTTCCCTGCACAGTTCCATGATGAACGGCATCCTGCTCGCCCCGCCCGTGATAATGATATGCTTCACGGCAGCATTACTTTTTTCCAGCTTCTCCCTGGCGGCCCGGAAGAAATCCAGGCAGTGGCCATACCATGTATTGACTTCTGATCTGATGCAGAACTGCATCGCCGCCTCATCTGCCCCCTGGCCGCAAAGCACGCCGTCCATCAGCTTCTGATTGACTTTCAGAATCAGAAATTCGCTGTTGTCCGCACGTTCTATGGGAACGATCTGTTCCTGAAATTTCTTTAAAAAGAAAAACTCCTTCCATTCCCGCAGCTGTATTTTCGTATTGGTCACATTGACCAAAACTTTTTCCGGCAAAGACTTGAGCGCGCTTTTCAGCATATTTTCTTCCACCATGGAAGCACCCAGCGTAATACTGAAATCCGCCACCATATCACTTTTGGGGATGATATAGGTGCAGTCGCTTGTCAGAGAGCCGAAGTCAAACACGATAATGCCTTCGTCGATGACGATCTTTCGATCCATTTCCAGCGCATTGATGATTGCCGCCCTGGACTCCGGCAGAACAGCCACCCGCCTGATGCCGGTAGCCTGCCGGATCAGCTCCGCATACTGATATTTTAACTGATCCCAGTCCGGATCGGAAGGGCATCCCACAAACAGGATCAAACTGTCTTCTTTTTTTATATGAGGGTAATTATATTTGTATATATTGTCCATCAGGACTTTCAAAAAATCATGTATGACCTGTTTTCTTGTCCTGCCGGGGCGTCCCGGCTGCCCGCCCTGCAGGTACTCGTCGAGCAGATCAGGCCGCTCCTTGAAATACGGATAAATCTCCGGCATGCTGCCGACAGCCTCGCCGATACATGGCGTCCCTTCCGCATCATATCCGAGAATGGAGCGGACGACCGTCTTGCCGTCCGCCACCTGCATATCGTCTATCTTTCCGTCCGACCCGATTCTGGCAGCGCTCGTATCGCCGTGTCCCAGATCAATGCTGATAATTTTATATTCTTTCTGCTTGTCAACAGTAAGATTAAAACCATTGAAAAACTGCATTTTGCCCTCCCATCATTCCCTCTCTTTTGCTCTCACAATCATGCAGTCTCCTGACCGGGTAAAGACAGCCGCCAGCTCCTGATCGAAACATTGTTCTCTGATATCCGTTCCTTTTTCCCGCTCATATACAAACCGTTTCTCTTCTTCATATACTACCGCTGTCATTGTCTCACCGTCTGTCCTGCTGGCCGCGGCTACCGCCCCCTCCATATCAATTCTGTATATTTCATGAAGACCGTCCATTGCCGGAATATTGGAATAGGTATTGCCGTTTTCATCCAGCAGGAGAAAACGGGTTTTTCGTACATAGGCTTCCACAAATCGGATTTCTTTCAGCGTCGGAGAATACAGACCTTCATAAAAAACCGCGGAATCATTTTTGAGACAGCCCTCCTGGATGTAGATCAGACCGCCGCGGTAATCCACGCTGATACAGGAGATATGCTTATCCGGAAGCAGATCCAATACTTCGCTGCCGCTGATCCGCCCTCTGATCCTGTCGACTTTATAACGCCATAATGTATTTTTCCTAAGATCAGGTCTGCCGATCGCCGTACTTCCGCAAAAACTCAGCCTGGGAAGCATTTTAACGGCATAAGGCCCCGCCATGGTAAGATAGACATACTCATCCTTTTCCAGTATCGTCTCATACTCCGCGGCGCCTTTTCTTACCAGACGTATCGCAGCGCCCGTGCCTGCGTAAGAAGAACAGTTTTTTATTCTGTGTGTCCTGAGCACAAAAGGTGTGCCCGGGCCTCTGTCAGGGTCAAACACTTCATACTCACAAATATCACCGGAAAACACCTGGATCTGTTCCGGAAGCGTATAGGGCGCCGCCTCTTCCCGGCTATAGCAGGCCTCTATCTTCTCCGCAGTCAGCGCGGCGGCGTCGCTCGCCGCCGCCGCACTGACCGCAACGCCCTCCAGCCATCCCCTCCGTTTCTGGCTCTCCGTCAGTGTGCTGGCTCCCACCAGATCGTCAAAGCGCCTGACCAGCGCTTCCTTTCTCTGAAAAAAGGCCAGCAGTTCCTGATCCGTCAGGGAGGAAAAATCACTGGTAAAACAGCCGTCCTGACTGTGAAACATAACCGGGCCGCTTTCATCGTCCGCATATTGTAACAGCTTTAAAATAGGGTCAATGTCCTTTTGTATCGTAAGCAGATACCGCCGTCCGCCGTCCAGCCATACGGCAAACTCCCTGATCTGCCTGACTACACCGACATATTCAAAATGATCGCAGAAATCCTTGTAGGAACTGATGATATGGCCATTGATCGTAAACATACCCTATTCATTCCTTTCCATGACACTTTCATCCACGGCCAGCACTTTTTCCACGATATGCTCCAGATATCCAACCGTCTGGTCCATGATCTCCCCTGCGGGAACCACGATGCGCTCTTTGATCCGGCCGCAAAGGGTATGTACGCCGTCCCGGATCTTATAAAAACCGCCTTTGACCGCTTCCTTCCCTTTTTGCGCCAGGTTTTTCAGCCGCAGAAGAACCCACGCGGCCGCCCCCGCGCTGATGACAATCCCCGCCGCACTGCCCAGCAAAAAGCAGCCTGCGGCCGCCCTGGCACTGATCAGCTCCTGACTGATAAACCCGCAGACAATACTGCCCGCAAGCTTTAAAAGTCTGCCCGCCGCTTCCAGTGTCAGCGTCCCGCTCTGCATCTCCTCCGCAATTCTGGCCATCTCCATCCCCGCGCATATCTCATAGGTAATCTGGCGGATGGATGCTTCATCCGGCACACCGGCAATGCGTCCGCTGCGGCAGCCCACATAACCAATCATCGACGCCACGGCAAGACATTCCTCCAGGCTCTGCAGCTGACCTGCGCTGAGTGATGCCAGATCCATATGTTCGATCCTGGACTGCACCGCATGGACGGCCTCTTCACAGCGGCAAAAAACCACCGCGCTGCCTTCCTGCAGCTTCGCAATCCGTCCCAGTATATTCTGCAGCAATTCATTCGACGGATCGTCAATACAGACATTACCCGCCTCCAGGCGCTGCAGGACATCCCGCAGAATGTTTTCCTCTTCCTGCACCGCAGCGTTTGCCGATCTGGCAAGAATTTCACGCTGTATGATAAAATGGCGCAGCAGGATGTCATACTTATCTTCCACACTCCTGCCCTGCAGCTGACTGTCGGTAAAGTTTTTTAACCACTGATCCGGATTCTTCGCCGCTTCCCGGTATTCCCGTTCATAGCTGCCAACCGCTTCCATAATCGTATCCGCGGCCTGCGCAGCCTGCAAGGCTGACTTTTCCGGAAACGCATCGAGATAAATCTTTTTCAGGATCTCTTTTAATTCCGGCCGTTCCCCGCCTGCGCAGAGACTGCCCATAAGACTGTGAAGCTGGCTTTCTATGTAACGGATCGTGGATTCATTCATGGATTCATGAGACATGAGGATGTGATACCCCCTTTCAAACGTTTCCCTAAGAGCTGCGGCGGATTACTTTTGCTTCCTGCAGGCCGTTCACACGCCGGCCTACTTCCCGGGGCGGATTTTTCCATTCCGGCACGGTGCTGCCATAAGAGTATCCGAGTTTGTCGCACACCGCCTTGTGTCTGTCCGCATCACTGCGTACCTCCGGGGAAACACGGATCCAGGAACACACCGGTTTGTTCACTTCCCGTGCCGCTTTTACCAGACGCTGGGCAGATACATAGGCTTCCGGCGAAATCCCTTCCTCCCAGCCCGGCTGGCCGGCATCAAAATAGACCCCCTCGATGCCGATCATCCGCTCATGTTCATCCCAGTCGATTTCGAATTCGACTTCCGCAAGCCGGTAACCGCCGTCCTCGATATAAATGCCCACTGCACTCAGTTCTTTCCTTTCCACTGCCTCGAGCAGCAGTTTGGAATCATGCTTGGAAATATCAGAACATTTCAAAAACATCTCAAAATGATCGTCGATAATACCGATCCGGGTCCTGGTATACGAATAACTCTTTGTATATGTCTTAATCGCAATCACCTCCTGCCTCTGCAGCCCTGCGCTTTGCCATCACTGTCTTCCAGTCAATTCTTCTTTTTTCCTCACAGTACTGATAATACAGTTTGTCTTTATAACTTTTGTCGGTGAGAATATAGGGAAACACCACATCTCTGGCCACAGCCGCCAGCCGGGCAATGCTCTGCTCTGCCAGCAGTTCCGAGAAAAAAGAGATTTCCTTTGTCGGCCAGGCATCAACAAGCCGCACTGCATCCCGGGCATCGGCAAAGGAAAAGATCGAACGGACAATCTCGATCTTTTCCTCCCGTGTCGGCTCCCAGTCAAAACGTATCGCCCGGCCGCTCCTGACAAGCGGCTTATACAGAAGCGCAAAATTATTCCCTGTAAAAAAGATGGGAACCCGGTTCACCTTTCCCACATTATCTATTTGATAAGGATCGTCCGCTACATGCATAAGAAAAGCCAGTATATCCTGATGGTTGACCGTACCCGTATGATCCTCCCATTCCCCCAGTGTGGTATCCACATCGTCAATCAGGAGGACGGACGGCTTCCCCTCAGAGATGGACGCGGACGCTTCCAGATATCTGCGCTGAAGCAGACGGGCCGGCTCCCCGGCCCGGTCACTCTCAAGGTCGGCGGCACTGACGGAAAAAATCTCTATGCCGACGGCTTTCAGATATTTGCGCAGCTGATATGTCTTCCCCATGCCCGGCTTTCCGATGATCGCCATAATCAGCGGATATTTGTCAATATCCAGCATATTTCCCAGCATATGCGCGTCAATCCTCTGCGAAAACCGGACGGGAATAACGAGCGAGTTATCCTCTGTCAGTCGATTTTGTGACTCTCGTATGGGAGATTTCTTCATCGACTCCGTCAAATATCTTTGAAACATCAAATCCCTCCTCTTTTTTTCCGCCCTGATTGATCCCGCCGATATTTTTATCACTCAATACCGAATGGTCTTCCTGATGGATGCTCCCGGAATTTTCCCCGATCAGGAAAATGGAGTCTGCATTCACCGTAAAGCCCCTGGCCTCTTTCAGCTGCTGCAAAACAGCCTGTATGATCAGATTCAGGTTCTGCATCAGCATCTCATTTCCCGCAGTGAGAGACTGCACCTGATGCTCTAACTCTGATATTTTGAGCTGTAAATCTTTTTGGGGGATATTGGAATTGGAATTGGAATTGAATCTGCCCGCCACCCACGAAACGGCCTCATTGATGATGGGGATCCATAGTGCATTGATTGCCATGGTATCATCTCCTTATCTTGTGTGAACTGATATCAGTTGGATTTTGGTTGTGTGAAGGTTTATAAGAAGCGCTGATTTGGTTGTCTGGTGCTACACGCGTTTGTCTTACTCTGTTTATTTTATTGTTTTATGGCGGGTTTGTGGGACTGGTTTGGGTTCTTAATGCAAAGTATCATTCCTTTGGCCTGCATATCCAACTCCTATCGGGAATTCACTCCAATTTATATTCCATCTCAGCAAACTCCTCCGCACTAAAGAATTCCGTGATGGAAATGTTTAACCCATTACAGATTTTAAAGATTGTAAAAATTCCCGGATTTTTCGTCGAGCAATTTACGATATGCATCAAAGTTGTCACATAATTTATGAATATTTTCATAACTTGTTCAAAGCGCATTGCAATTCCATCTAGCATTCCCAGGTCGAGCAGGCTGTCTTCCACAATAAAAATTACACCTTTATCTCCCTGCATTTGGGAAAGCTCATCCTTTAGCTTAGCTTTGTCTACTCTACCATATAATTTGCAATTTTCAGCCATAGCTACCGATAATAATTGCCAACTATTCGGAAAAAGTGTAAAAAATAATTCTTTCAAAAAAACTGCCAATATATTAGTATACATTTTATTGAAACATACTACTAAAATATCCTTGTCCCTATAACACCTTTCAGGTATATCTTCTGACATAGAATAAGCATCCTCATTCCAATAATGAAATTTTCTGGCAGAAATATATCCCTTCGTTTCTACCTTCATATTAACAGTCACAGCATTAATTTGAACAAGGCTATTACTAGAGTAACACTTATCCAATCTCATATCATTAAATTCATATACTCTACACTGTCGGTAATATCTACGATGTGTACAAAATTCTGATGCTCGTTTTAATTGAATCTCCTTTTGTCTCCTTTCTCCAGTAATTTTTTGTATTTGATAATACTTACCATTAAGTACAATAAATTGCTCTGGTACAAAATATTGAAAAATATGCCCTCCACAAATTATGCTAAATATATCTTTATGGTTGATACGTTGCTCATTTTTAATACATATGTTTTTTATATTCTCATCATACCACTCCAAAAAAGCATCCCGTGCACCTGTGGATGAAAAGCATAGTTTCCCATGGCATTCATCTAAATTTTTTTGTTTGGCTCACTATAATCGACCATAATCTTTACCATATCCAGCTGTAATATTACTTTGGCAGTTAAAATTTGATGTTTTTTCTGTTCATTAGCATGGCTTTTTGGTATAATTGAAGTATGGAAAAAATCAATTTACTAAAAGTCTCCCCAGAGACCAGGAAAATCATTAAACAACAAGCGATACAACTTAAAAAAACATGTAAAGCATAAAGAAATTGCGGAAACGCTCAATATCTCAATTCAGACAGTGGACAGAATATCAAGTGCATATAAAAAGGAGGGCACGAAATGTCTGAAGGAGAAAAAGCGTGGCCGTAAATCAGGCGAAAAATGGCAGCTTACGCCTGCACAGGAAAAGGAGATCCGAAACATCCTTATTGACAAAACACCTGACCAGATGAAGCTGAGCTTTATGTTGTGGACACGTGCCGCTGTATGCCAGTTAATACAGGAAAAATATAATATAACCATTACACTCCGGAATATGAGCGAATACCTGAAACGATGGGTGGTGACCTGCCAACGCCCAACGAAAAAGGCATATTTCCAAGATAATGTGAAGATGAACACATTTATGCATGAAACATATCCTGCTATTGTAAAACAGGCAAAAAAAGAAGATGCTGTAATCTTTTGGGGAGATGAGACCGGAATAAATAATCAGGCATACCATGTCAAAGGATTTGCACCAAAGGGACAGACTCCAACCATACCATCTTTTTCCAAAATGGAAAAGATTAATATGATTTCAGCCATCAGTAATCAGGGAACCTGCCATTTTCTCTGCTATGATGAGAACATGACTCAGCAGAGATTTATAGACTTTATGGAACGGCTTGTAAAAGACACGGACAGGAAAGTCTTATTTATCGTTGACAATCTTAAAGTCCATCATGGAAAGATAGTTGCAGAATGGTTGTCAGAGCATAAGGATGAAATAGAATTATTTTTCACTTCACCTTATTCCCCTGAAATCAATCCAGATGAATATTTGAACCATAACCTGAAACAAAACATACACAGCGGGATTATTCCGCATACCAAAGAACAGATCTTCAGCAAAACAGAGCGGTTTATGCATTATTTACAAAAACACAGTGAAAAGGTATCTTGTTTTTTTCAACATAGAAAGTTGAAATATATTCAAGACTACGGCTATTAAAACATTGACTTTTAATAGCCGTAGTAATAGATTCCCAATCACTTCGGACAATCCTCGCACCTATACGGGGATACTTTTAATTCCTCTGCTATCTTTTTTTCAAAAAGTGTTTATATTTGTTAGCCAAAATGCTATAATAAAAATATATAGGATATTGAATAAGTTTCTAGATTTTATTCGGGAGGAGGATTACAATGAGCACTCTTGAAAGCACCATCTCTATTTTGGAAGTGCTGCCTGAAGCTGATTTATTAGAAGTGCAGCAATTTGCCAAAAGGCTTTTTATGCTCCGTAGTGATAAACGTCCATTCCCGCTAAAAAGCCGGGAAGAAATATATAAGGACTTAGAAATCTCCAGACAGCAGGTCGCCGAAGAAAAATGTCAGGAAATGGGGCAGGCACTTACAGAAATCAGGGAAAAATATGGATTATGAAGTTATTCTCTCTTATCCGGCAAAGGCGCAACTCGACCATGCCATTAACTACATCCTTTGTGAATTTGAAAGCCTTGATCTGGTGTCCTCAGCGTCTTAAATGATGCTGAGGACACCAGATCAAGGCTTTCCCATGTGGCCGGCAGCCTGAAATTATGTGATGATCCTAAGCTACGTGCCCTGGGATACCGAACTATTCATTTTAAGCACCATAAGTATTTTATGCTGTACAGAATAGAAGATGGCAAGGTTTATATTGACGGTATCTACCATGATTCACAAGATTATGAGAATATTGCAAAGTAACAGCCGAGGAGTTGTAGCACTAAACAATTAGCGCCACAGCTCCTTTTCTATATAAAAAATCACGAAAATATCACACCATTTCGTGGGAAACCTCATAGCTGCCATCCTAAAGCAACATATTCCCGGAAGTGGGTTGGAGGATACAATAATACCTTGTGCGCTTATATCAATAACACCACGTATGGAGTATCTAGCTAGAGCTCCAATATTTCCTGTTTTAGTGTAAGCGTTTTACCGTTTACCAAAATTCCGATCTATTTTGCAAATACGTGGGACAGATCTGACAGACAGCTTCGCATTGCTACACCCGTATTCTATCTGAGAGCTCGCCTCAACAAACATGGCAATCACTCTTTTATTTCTTTTAATGAAAGCGCAAAATATAAATGCTTTATCCTTGGGAATAGAAGATATTAGATTGAACTTTGAATAAGCTGAAAATAGAAATCAACTGAATGAAAATTATTGTAATATGATCGAATAGTGAACGATGTTCTGTTTGTCATTTATACAGAACAGAGAAAAAACATATGCCTAATATTGGCAAGACCTGCCACTAAAAAACAGCAAAGAGAGAAATCGTATTTGACGAAGCTTCGTCTTGTCTTACTCCTCCGATAAAAAAAGCATTCCTCTTAGCTACAAAAAACCGCAATACACAGGCACATATGCAACATACTACGTGGCACGTGTACGGACAGCGCAGCAAATACGCAGTCCGGATGAAAGGTTGAGACTTTTACATTAAATAACAGACAGCAACATTGTAAAAATGCTGCTGCCTATGGATTCTATCATATTTTCACCTGCCGCCGCCTCTCCACCACGCAACAGTCTCCCGGATACCTTCCGCAAACTCCACTTCAGGCACAAATCCGGTATCCTCCGTCAGTTTCCCGATATCGGCGCAAAGGTACATAATCTGTTTATCTCCATACGGCACCGCTCCAAAATCCGGTTCCAGCCCCGGATCAATACAGTCCCGCAAAATCTCAATATATTCCCGCAGAGGTCTGGCCTGCCCGCTGCCGATACAATAGACTGCTTCATCACGCCCTTTTTCCCCAAGCAGATACATGGCCCTTGCCGCATCTTTGCAGTACAGATAATCCCACATCTGTTCCCCTTTTGTGAGGGCAGGCCGCCCGCCTGCCAGCAGACTGCGGATCACCGTGCTGATCATCGTCTTTTCCCCATCACCCGGACCGTATACACTGAGTATCCTGGCCCAGATGTGACGCATTCCATATTTTTTACATTCCAGGCGTGTCATCTGTCCTGCACACAGTTTTGCCATGCCATAGCCGTTTTCCGGAAATGTCGGCGTCTGATCCGACAGCCTGGTATCACTGCGCCCGTATTCCGCCTGAGAGCCTGCGCCGATAAAGGTATGGCAGCCCAAACGGAACGCCAGCGATACCGCATCCAATGCATAGCGGATATTCTCGGTCTGCAGCTGCATATCGTTCCTGCCATCCCCAATAGTCGCCGCCCATGCAAAATGGTAAAATACATCATATCTGCCCAGCTCCGCACCTGACATGCGCAGTCTGTTTTCATCGAGCGCTTTCAGACCGTTCAGACTGCATTCCACGACCTGCAAAAGCGGTGACTGGGGAAGACGTGATTTCCTGTCAGAGCCATTCCTGACAATCGCCAGCACTTTTACTCTCTGCTCTATGCACTGCTGAATCAGCGCGGTTCCTATCGCTCCTGTAGGCCCCGTGATCACGACCCCTCTGACCTTATCTTTGTTTTCCATATGTCTTACCACACCTTCCATGGCGCCTTTCCCGACTCCCATAAGTCCTCCAGATATGCCTTGTCCCTGATCGTATCCATCGGCGACCAAAAGCCCTGATGCCGATAAGCCATCATTTCCCCGTCTGATGCCAGGCGTTCAAACGGCGATGCCTCCAGCATCTCACTGCCATCTCCCAGATAAGAAAATACCCGGGCATCAAATACCATATAGCCGATATTGACCCATGACTGGTCTCTTCTGGCCTTTTCCTTAAAGCTCTCCACCTGTCCGCTTTCACTGATTTTAATTGCGCCGAACCTGCCTTCCGGCTGTGATGTGGATATCGTCGCGATCCTGCCATGACTTTTATGAAAAGCCAGCAAAGCGCCGATATCCACATCTGCCACACCGTCTCCGTAGGTGAGCATAAAGGTATCGTCCCCGTCAAGATATGTCCTGATCTTCAGCAGACGGCCTGCGGTCAGCGTGCGAAGTCCCGTATCGGCAAGTGTCACTCTCCACTTTTCGGCAGTGTTTTTATGCTCTGTCCGTTTTCTGTCCTTTACGGAAAAAGTCACATCCGACTGATACATATAATAATGTGCAAAATAGTCTTTGATCATATGCCCTTTATAACCGCAGCAGATGATAAATTCATTCTGCCCATACGCAGAATAGGTATGCATGATATGCCAGAGTATCGGTTTATTCCCAATCTCAATCATTGGCTTGGGCCGGACAGACGTCTCCTCGCTGAATCTGGTCCCCATACCCCCTGCAAGTATTACCGTTTTCATCCCGCTCACTCCTGCCATATCTTCCACGGCGCGATGCCCGCATTCCAGAAATTTTCCATCTGCTCTTTATCCCGCTTGGTTTCAATCGGAGACCAGAAGCCCGTATGCTTATAGGTCGTGATCTGCTTCCTTTCCGCCAATACTTCAAGCAACTGCTTCTCAAGCTGATAATTTCCCATCAGATATTGAAATACCTGTTTGTGAAATACATAAGTGCCCGCATTTACCCAGGCATGGTTTTCACTGGAGTCATGCTTGTGAAGTCCCAGATAATTCCCGTCTTCATCAATTTCCAGTATTCTGTTTCTGCCTGCCGGATGGGCCAGTGCCACCGTAGCCAGCTTTCCTTTTTCGTGATGGGCACCGATCAGCTTGTTGATATCAATATCAGACAGGCAGTCGCCAAAATTAACAATAAACTCTTCTCCGTCAATATACTTTTCAATCAGGCCGACGCGCTGTCCCGTGGACGCATACAGCCCGGTATCGACAACCGTCACTTTCCAGTCTTCCGTAATTTTCCGATGAATCTCTATGGTATTGCTCTTCAGATCCACGGTAATGTCAGACTGATAAATATAGAAATCGTTGAAATAATCTTTGATCAGTTCTTTTCTGTACCCGGCACAGACAATAAACTCATGGAGCCCGAACGAAGCATAACTTTTCATAATATGCCAAAGGATCGGATTTTCCCCGATCTCCACCATCGGCTTGGGTATCCCCTGCTTGTCCTCCGCGATCGTACTGGGCAGCCCGCCCGCCAAAATTACTACTTTCATTCAAACCTCCCGGCCGCACCCGGGGCCGTATCCTGCATCGTATGGTTCCAATCCCTTATATATGCCTGTGTCTGCGCTTCCATGCACGTCTTCACATCCCCGCCCCGCAGATAACAGCCAGACCACTCCACAATCCGCCGCATCGTCTGTTCCAGATTCCAGACAGGTTTCCAGTGAAATGTCTTTTTCAGCTTCGAACAGTCAAGCTTCAGAAAATTGGCCTCATGAGGCCCGCCGTCATACTGGCTTTTCCAGGCAATTGCCCTTCCGGTCTCCTCCTGCCACGTTTTGCAGAACAGATCTACCAGCCTGCCCGTCGTATAACAATCTGCTTCCTCCGGTCCCACATTATAACTGCCGGCCAGACTGCCATCTTCATATTGCGAGGCCGCCAGCATCAGGTAAACGGCGATCGGCTCCAGCACGTGCTGATACGGCCTGACAGAATAAGGATTTCTTACTATAATATTCTCCCCCTTTTCCGCTGCCCTGATACAATCCGGAATAATGCGGTCAACGGCAAAGTCTCCTCCTCCGATCACATTGCCGGCGCGTACAGTGGAAACCGCCTTGTGTCCTGTCCCCGTCTTTGCTGTATCCGCAGCAGAAAAAAAAGCATTTTTATAGCTGTCCGTCACCAGCTCCGAGCAGGATTTGGAATTGGAATAGGGGTCATAGCCATTCAACTCCTCATTCTCGCGGTATCCCCATTCCCACTCACGGTTCTTATATACCTTGTCAGTTGTCACATTGACAACAGAACGCACACTGTCTGTCTGCCTCACACACTCCAACAGATTCACTGTACCCATCACATTGACCTCATAGGTATAAACAGGATTTTTATAAGACTCCCGTACGATCGGCTGGGCTGCCATATGAATTACGATTTCCGGCTGAACATCCCTGTATACTTCCAACAGCCTGTCCAGATCTCTGATATCTCCCCGGATGCTGTGCATCCCCTCTGCGGTATGGCATAAGTCAAACAAAGACGGGGATGTCGGTGCCTCCAGCGCATAACCGGTTACCTCTGCCCCCGCCTGCTTTAATAAGGCACACATCCAGCTTCCTTTGAAACCCGTGTGGCCGGTTATCAGAACTCTCTTATTTTTGTACCATGAAAAGATATTGTTTTGTGACATTTTTTTCTCCCTGTTTTACTGTTACCGCTATTGCGGCCTTCCGTAAAAACCTGGCTAATCACCAATCAGTTTAAAACTTTTCCCTGATCAACCATGCAAAAAGTATAACACAAAGTACTATAAAAAGATACCGAATTTTCACAACATTATCATTCACAATTATTTATGATACTATGCCAATTGACTTCAAAGAACTGGAAATACCCTGATACTACGACAGCGCCCCTGTCCCGCAGCAGCGCTGTCATAAAATCTCTATTGCCGGATCACATAAATCTGGTCATTGGGAATCCTCGCGGTTTCCCTGTAGGGTCTGCAGGCCGATTCAAACAATACATACATCCCCTCCGCGCTCATCTGGATCTGTTCCGATCCCTCCGGCAGCACATGACTCTCCAATGGCTCCCTGTACTCCTCTGTTTCTTCTTTATATTCAAAACGGAGTAAATGGGAATCTTCCGTCTGATAACTCTGACTCAGAAGCATAAAACGCTCACCCGTGCGCATATCTCTCTGAAAAGTGATGCCCTGAATCCGTTCCGGAATCATCACTGATGACAGGGGCGCCGGATTTGCCGGATCAGACAGATCATATCTGTGTAACCGTCCCTCTGCACCATTCACATAAGAGCCAACAAACAGTTCCCCCTCTTCATACGTCAGGAAAGAGGCCACTTTATCGCCGACATGGTTCGTCAGTCCCGCATCAAAGCTGACCAGTATCTCTCCCTGGTAGCTGTCATCCAACAGGGAAGAATAGCGCACCGCATATACCATCCCCTCCGGGCCGGTCACCCATAACAGATCATGCTCCTCATCCCAGGCAATGCCGCCCGTATGTGCCCGGAAGCCCAAATCCACAATGCGGAGCAGTCTCCCGGACAAATCTGTCATATATAAAATACTGTTCTCCTCTGCTTTGCTGTACGCGGAAACAAGCAGAACATTCCCGCACTTAGTAAATCCCTGCACAACCATATCCGCACATATTTCCGGCAGGTTAACACTATATAATCCCGGCATCACAACCGATCGTTCATAATTTTCCACCAGATATTCATATTCCGGCCTGCTGACCACCTTAGCCAGACCCGGACGGTTGGTGACGATTCCGTCCGCACCTGCTGCCTGCATATTTTTCATCTGTGCCGGCGTGTTCGCCGTCCAGACAAAGGCCCGCTTTCCCGCCCGATGAATGGCCTCTATCGTATCGGCGCCGGCAGTTTCGATTGACAATCCATAATACTCAGCCGGAAATACTTCCGCCAAATCCGTGCGGCCGGACGTCGTATTGAAAAGGATTTTCACATCCGGATTCAACTCCTTCATCCGCTCCAGATAGCGATACTGAAACGAAGCAAACAGGCAACGCTCTGTCATATGGCACGCGTCGGCAATCTCCAATATCGTTTCCTCAAATCCCGGGATCTCGCCGATGTCTTTCAATTCCAGATATACATGACAATCCGTATCCCGGATCAGTTCCAGCGCCTCCCGCAGCGTCGGTATCCTCTCATCTGCAAAAGAAGCATCAAACCAGCCGCCTGCATCCAGCTCCTCCAGCTCATCACAGGTGAGATCACAAATACGGGCATCCAGACCTGTCGTCCTAAGCAACGTATCATCATGAGAGATCACGGCCTGTCCGTCCTTTGTCAGCTGCACATCCAGCTCAATATAGTCGACTCCGATATCCAGCGCACCCTGAAAAGCCGCCAGTGTATTTTCCGGAAATACATCAGAATACCCCCGATGCGCAATAATCTGAAACCCTGTCTCCGCCTTCTCTGCAGGCTCCTTATCCTGCCCCGCCTCGCTTTCTCCTGCCTGCGCGCCGTCAGAAACCACACCGGTATTGTCCGCCGCCTCTTCGGTCTGCTGCTGTTCCGTCTGCTGCTCTTTGGCCGCATTTCTGCGCACTTGCAAAGGAATCACCGAGGCCACTAAGACAGCCGCCACCATTCCCACTGCCAAAACAAGAGCCCGCCTGCGCTTTCCCGCCACTCCTGCCGCACACCGTTCCCAGACACACCACAGAAACGGCCAGACTGCCATAATATAAACGGCAAGCGCAAAGGAGGCAAAAAATCCCGCATATTTTGAGGGCATAAATAAGGACAAAAACGGTGCCGTCGCCTTCCACAACAGCAGCAACAACAGGCCTCCCATGATCAGTCTGGTCATGCGGGCCGAAAAGCTGCCTTTTATTTCAAACCGGATCAGACGCCGTTCAACCAGCCAGCCAAGCATAAACCCCATACCCGCACCCGCATTGGACAGGCAGCCCACTTTGAGCATCGGCAGAAAGCAAAGCAGACACCCCAGTCCACATACCAGGAAATCCCCAAAGGGATACCGCTCTGCCATCTCCAACGCTTTTGCCGTCACCCATAACACGCCGATTCCAAGAACAAACGACACCAGTACATCCTGCGGCGTATGGACACCCAGATAATTTCTGGAAAACATAACCGCCGCGACAATCACCCAGCATAAGATCCCGGCCGCGCGGTATGCTTTTTTCTTCCACATTCCGCTGCCCGCCGCACCCCAGACTGCCACCGCCCTGGCGGTATGACCGCTGGGAAACGAATAGCCTCCCGCCCCGGAAAGCGCCGCCTCCACGGGATGCATCCGTTCATCCCGTATCCATGGCCGTTCAATGTGAAACAACGGCTTCAGAAACTGGTTCCATGTGCATTGCAGCGCCACATTAAAGCCCATATACTGACCGATCCGCTTGTCCACACACCAGTAGATGGACGCCAAAAGGAAGAAGGTAATCGTACCTTCTCCCAGTGCCGTGATCTGAAGCATAAAGTTATCGAAAATGCCGCCGAATGTTTCTCGTAAGGTTTGCAGGAATAGTAAGTATGTGATATCCATGAATTTTGTTGGCTCCTTCTGTTTTTATTTCTTTCCATTAACAGACAATCTACTATGAAACAAAATTTTGCTTCTAAATTAACGATCAAGCTTGTTGCCCTTCCTGGTTTTTCCGCTCCTGCGTTTCCTTATCACCGCAACAAAGCCCTGCCCCGACGAAATATGGGCATCCGTAGGGAAACATCCCATGTCTGTACCAATTACAGAAATAACTGCCTGCGCATTTTTGTCCCCAGACCGGTAGCATCATTGATTGTGTTAACCATTAACATTTCCCTTATATCCTACTTCCTCTCATACAGCCCAATCAACATATTCTCCGCCATCTCCTCGTCGCTGATCGGCGGGTTGAGATATTCCAGCGGCAAAGATTCCATCTGGCCGTCTGAACGCTTATAGGAAACCTGCTTGGGCTGCGCGGTCAGGGCGATCGGTGTCATGACTTCACAGATCACAGGCCCGTCATAGGCAAGCACTTCCTGTACCTTCTCGTCCAGTTCCCCATTATGATAAATAGTGACAGTTTTTAACCCATAAGCCTCTGCAATCTTCGCTATGGAAGGCAGGGACAGGCCGGAATCCTCGTTGCAGCCTACCAGATGGCCGGCAAACAGATTGGTCTGGGTTGCTTTTATGGCGCCATATCCTCTGTTGCTCAGCACGAAAAGTTTGACAGGAATACCCAGGCGCCGTATCGTTTCCAGTTCCTGAATATTCATGACAAATCCGCCGTCCCCATTGACGCCGACCGTCCTTTTGCCGCCGCCTGCCAGACAGGCTCCAATGGCAGAGGGCAGACCATATCCCATAGATGCCAGGCCCTTGGTGCAGAAGACACGCTGCCCCTTTTTGACGCGGAATGTCTGCATGGAAATATCAATACAGCTGCCCGAGCTGCCCGATACATAGATATCCTCTTTTGTCATATAGTTTGAAATTGTCTCCAGCAGACAGTACGTATTTACCAGCTCTTTCTGTTCCCGGTACTCCGGTTTCACAATGGGGTATTTGGCTTTCAGACGGTCGCCATAGGAAAACCATTCCTTCCTGTCCCTGCGTATGATCTGATCCTGGTGGGCAAGCATGCAATCCATAAACTCCCTGGCATCCGCACAAACAGGCAGATCCGGACGCACATTGATCTTGTGCAGTTCATTGCTGTCGATGTCGACCATGACTTTAAACGCGGCTCTGGCAAAACCATCGAAATTATAACCTGTCTGCAGCAGATTCAGTCTTGCACCGATGCTCAAAAAGAAATCCGCATTCTGCTGCATGAAATTGGCATAGCGATGTCCCAGCCCGCCCGGTCTTCCGTAATACAACGGGTTTTCTTCTTCGATCAGATCAATCCCGTTCCACGTTGTGAGGACAGGAATATGCAAAGCACCCGCCAGCTTTTCAAAGACATCGGTGCCGCCGGAAAGCCGTATTCCATTTCCTGCCAGAAGTACCGGACGCTTTGCTTTGTTCAGGCAGTCTATTACCTGCATAACCTGCTTTTCCAGATGGCCGTTTTTTACTTCCTGCGGCGCGGTAAAACCGATCAGTTTTGTTTCATCCACCATCGCCGCCTGCACATCCAGTGGAATGTCCAGCCATACCGGCCCTTTTCTACCGTGTGTCGCTTCGTACAGCGCACGTTCCACATGATATCGTATCATCTGCGGATCATCCACAAGCTCTGCGTATTTGGTAACAGACCTGACTACCGATATGATATCCAGTTCCTGCATCCCCTGCTGCCGGATGCCCTGCCCGTTTATCATATCCAGCCTTTTAACCTGTCCGGACACGACAAACATCGGTGTTGACTCCAGATAGGCTCCTGCCACACCGGTCAGCGCATTGGTGCCGCCAGGGCCTGTCGTTACCATCAATAGACCAAGGGTATTATTTACCCTCGCATAAGCCTCCGCCGCAATGGCGCACGCCTGCTCATGCAGGCAGCATACATATTGTATTTTTTCACTTTTCCCCAGGGAATCGTTCAGATGCATGGCGCCGCCGCCCGGCAGCATAAACATATGCTTCACTCCGGTTTCTTCCAGTTTTTTTATAATATAATCCGATACTTTTATCATAACCGCTCCTTGTCAGATATCATATTTACTTGCCGTAATAAAACGGATTGTCATATAGTCTGCCGTCGTCTTTTTAAAATCCTGAAACATATCCCGGATTTCCTCATTGAGTTCCTCCCATTTTTTCCCCGGATTAATGTGGGGAAGCGAAATATCCGCATAGCTTTCGGAATAGGCATCCTCAAAACCGTCAAAACCGGCCATTGCCACACGGCAAATATGCAGCTTGTTCAATAATCGCAGACACATCATTCCGGAATTGTCAAAATGCTCCCAGCCTCTTTTGATCAGATGATTAAAATTAACCACCATCTCATTTTCCTCTGCTTCTGTCTTGATGTTCGAAGCTACAATCCTTTGATTGGCATAAAAGAGCGTTGGATAAACTTCTTTTGCATAATCGTATCTTACCGTATTACTGAAAAACAACGCATCATACGGATACTGGCCAAACACCGCATTGATGCCGATAATATAAGGCTTACTGCTCTCTATATACCCCCGGATCACCTCTTCCTGCTCTGTCAGCGATTTGCCGGGAAGCAGCAATAACACTTCCCGGTCACCGATCTCCTCCTTCAGGGATTTCAGCACCATTTCATCGTCCACGACTTTATTCTGATACTCCAGATATTTTTGTTCCAACAGATCATAATCGTACTTCTTTCTGTCCTCCTCCGGCAGCGCCCCTATCACATGCCGCATCGCCCGCGCATTGGTACGATGATTTTTCTGCAGATAGGCAATATTGTTTACATGCGCGCAATACATTCCGGAAATAAAATACGGTATGGAATATCCCCAACTGTAATGTTCCGTAAAATATCCCATATACATATCGATGGCATCCATGATAATGTCCAGGTCATAATTACCATTATACTTCCTGTTCAGATAATTGGCCACCAGCTCTGTCGTCGCATTGCCGGCTCCCCGTCCCATGCCGCAAAGACTGGAATCCACAATTACGTTCCGCCCCAGTTTCGTCAGTTTTTCTATAAACTGCATCGTGAGCGCAAACGAAAGCTGCTGGTTGTTATGAGAATGAAAACCGAGCCCGATCTCCGGGGACAGATGCCTGTCCAGAACCGTTATAATACGATCCAGATCATCCCAATACATTGCCCCAAACGTATCCACCACAGACAAGGCCACCGGATGGGCCTCATTAACTTCCCGTGCCAGCGCAATCAGTTCTTCCTCGTTATAGCCCAACGTATTGGCCGCCTGCAGATACACCTGATATCCCTTTTCTTTTATCTGATCCGCCAGTGCGATCCCTTCTTTAAAATGATCTTTGGGGAACACCACCCGGATGGCATCGACAGAGTTTCCATCATAATATGGCAGATTTTCCAGGTCATACCTGTCCCAGTCGATCATGGCCACATAGGTCGTATGACTGTTTTTTCCTGACAGATACGGCTCCAGATCAGAAGGCAAATGGTAAAAAGTCGTTCCCTCTTTATGCCGGGAATCCTTGAGCCACCCACATTCCACAAGTTCCACATTCGCATCCTGCATACGCCTGATAATCCCCCGGATGGCGGGCGTCCCGAATTCACCGTTTACAATATATGCGCCGTCGCGCAACGTACAGTCTAATAGTTGGATTTTTACCTGCATTACTACATGCCTCCCTTTATTTGCAACGTTCTATGCTCTCTGCCTAATAACACATCTGCCAGAACATTTGTATCAATCAATATCCGCATATTTTTCCTTCCTGGCTTTTGCTAATTCGGCTTTATAATCAATTTCCACATCGCTACGCTTACGAAATCGCTTTAAACCTCCCCGCTTTTATTATAACAGAAAGTCAATAATTTACACTGCTTTTCCTCTTTCGAATTTAAATGATAATTACAATTGTACCACATTCTCTATATCCAAAGATACGTTTTGCATATCCGGATACAAATTCCCTCTTTTGGCTCCTGTCAGCATCAGCTCTTCAGCTACTCTTTCAGGATTGACAATCCGGATTTTTTGCAAATAAGGAATACACTGTTCCATATATTCCATTCCAAAAGAAGGATACTCACCTACATAAGCCTTAACTTTATTCATTTTTTCGTCTGGAATATAATAGGGAAATACCGTAAATACCCCTTTTTGTATTTTAATTCTTTGACTATGATAGGGATGTATTACAGCCAACGGCGGTAACTTCCCTAAATCTACTGGTACTCCATCCGAATAATATCGAAGTAATAGATAAAAAAACGGATTTATTTCAAATCCCCTTAATGCTTCCATCTCTTTCCCCTTATACGCATTCCTCTCAACCTCCAAAGCTGATAACCCGATAATCCTATTTAAATTTTGCTCACTCTCCGTTTTTATATCATAATATGTACCCTTTTCCTCTTCTCTTTGAAGTTCTTCCATTATCTCTACAGCAAAGTTCTTAGCCTCTTCCGCGCTTCTCAAAATGGTTACTCGTTCCTGCTGTATTGCTTTATAAATTAACTCATTATTTTTTAAAAAAGATTTGTACACCTGTTCATTTAACATATCCGGTCGCAAAATCCAAATAATCGGTTCCGCCTTTTGACAACGTTCAGCTATCTCACGATCTTTAACAGGAGTAATAAAGGACTCGAGCGCAAATTCCAATGCTACAGTCAACGATTCACTCCAATCCATCAATCTCGTCTTTGTAAAAAAATGCTGCATCACCTCTTGCCACTCTATAACGTATTGTGGCATTTTATAATCTATATTATCAAAATTCCTAGCCATAAAACTTTGAAAACGATAATTTTCTCTCAAATGATTGTTACTGTAGGTCATTGTTTCATTATATTGATAATCTGCTTTTCTAAAAATATTTGGATCTAAATTATAAGAAGCAATCGCATGTCCACGAAACCATAATAATGGCCTTTTACCTTCCTGCGTGCCCATATTACTACATATTTCATGAAGGCATTGATATATTTGTGCCAAACTTTCAGCGTATCTTGTCACCATTTTTATTCCTCTAATAAAATGTCACGACTATAAACAATTTACTTTTTTATCCCCATCGATTAAATTAATGAATCAACAGACTTATTCATTATTCTGAAACGGTTGAAATAATAGTAATTTTGAATGAAGTCAATCGTATTTTCTAATTTTTGATCCGGTGTTTTTACATGAACCTGCTCTGGAGAATTATAAAATTCCCCTACATCCCGCTTAGGTCCTACCAAAAAATCATAATCTTTTTCCCATAGGCATCCTCGTGTACTGCCACTATCAGCTTTTTTACATATGCTCTTCATATGATCAAACAAATCTTTGGAAACGGTGATATGCTCATCGTGCACGATATTACCAATACCCCTGCAGAAGCAATCTATCCGCCAAAAATTATATTTTGCGCCATCACAAAATTTAACCACTTCCTTATACTTTTCCCATGTCTTCTTTAATTTTTCACTACATATCTCTTTTTCTCCCTGAAGTAAAATATGCAATAAAAGTTTCTTTTCTGATTCCGTATCGCCTCTTTCCAAATATTTTTCTACCTGCAAATACATTCTCCATAAAAATTTCTCTAGCAGCTTTTGAATCTTCTCATCTCCCTTAATTTGATCTAATTTTGAAAGTTTTTCTAAAATACACTTAAATGTGTGCCTGCAATATAGTTTTCCATTGTCAATCAACGTTTTTGCATATACCATTTTCTTACCATTTTTCTCGTTTTCAAAGCTCTTCGCACCTTCCTTATCCAACAAAACCGCTGCTATTGTACGCCACCGCTCATAATTTATATCCGCATATTCATAATTTATATCCGTATATTCATACTCTCTGTCCGTGATTTTAGCATCGCTAACTGTTTGCAATACTTGCCTGCAATAACCAAAACTGCTTAGTTGAAGTGAGATTGCCATTAAAATATCCGCGTATGCTTCCAAATAAATTTTTTGCCTTATTTCTTTATGTTGCATGATTATCGAATTGTCAACATTCCGTACAATTTCACCCATCTCTTTTTGGAATAATTCAAAATCATTATTCATAAGTCCCAAACTTCTCATAATATGCATAGCAACGGTATCCGTCATCATATTATTTTTTTTGACTTCTCCCATATAGTTTTTCTTGTAATGTTCAAATACTTTTTCTAAATACTCTTTTATTCTTTTACTGTCATTCTTTTTTTCTTTTCCTTCCAGATCAACCTTCATGATCCGATACAACATAATAACCTGATAACAATATTCTCTAACCGATGCATTATTTTGAACTGACTCTTTTGTGTAACCTTCCAACCTGGCCTCCAAACATTCATAATCATACAAATCCGTCACACATACCTTATATTTATTTATTTTCTCTTCTTTCAATTCCTGACATAAATTCTCATAATATTTGTCTAATAATAACTCTGCCAATTGTTCTTTTTCTTCTACTATATCCTCGTCTCTGGTTCTCAAAATCATGTCCAAATTACTATCATCCAAAATCCCCTCTTTTCTATAGGCATCCAACCAAAAATTAAACATCTCCTTCTTCAAATGTTCTTCTTTACTGTTATGAACTTTACCATTATAACCTGCCCCAAGCTGAAATATCCCTTTAAACCACTTATCTATCTCCAAAATTAACCTCTCAAAATTGAACTTTTTGAAATCTCTCAGTGCAAATATTTCTTCTTGTGCAACCTCTGACATACTAGCTGTCAAATAATTTTCCACCATACCAAAACTTCCATAAAAATCGCAATTTGACAACTTAAATAAAGGTTCTTTCATTATCATGTTAAATACATAAGAAAAAATGTATTGCGTTACAAAGCGGTTTCTCTCTCCCCGTTCTGTGACCTTCAAATGATGCGATGTTTCATGAATAATCCACGGAAAAAGATCGTATAATCTGCCAAAATATTCAAAAGACGGAACAGTACATATAATTTCGCGCGCCGGAATAACCCCATCAGGTCTTCTTACCTTAAAGGGGGCTGCTATTTCTACTGTATCTTTTGACAAATCCGGATATATAATAGGAAAACACCATCTCCATATCATCTCTATCGGACAATTCCTGAATACCGCCTGTAATATATAACCTCATAGCCTCTCTATAAGCCACCATAGCCTTTTCCGTATCTATCTGTGTCTGAATTTCATAAATAGGCGCTTGATAAGTCTGATAGTTTACATTCTGAACCAATGTTGTGTATCGATTGATTGCTTGTAAGTTCTTTCTCCAATCACCTAAAACAGTACCTCGATACCACTTTTTTGTAAGTTTACCTATATTCTCTTTTTTCACCCAATCTTTATAATACTCAAGCATCTGTTCAATGCATCCGCAAAGAATGTTCATATCATCATGAAATATTCGCCAATTAATATAGGACTCCTTGTCCATCCCCGCTGACGAAAATGCCTTATAAATACCTTCATTCCTCTAATAAGATCCTGAAATGCGAAATGCTCTTCCTGAAAAATATCTTTCTTTTTTTCTAATTTTTCAATTCTTTTAAATAGTTGTTCATTTTTATTAAATACTTCTTTCTTTTCTTCTTGATCATCTGATTCCTTTGAATCATATTTTATACCAGTAAGATCGCCTGATTCATCAATTTTTCCCGAAATTCCAATTTCTAATCCCACCAACACTCGCTCATTAATATTCCTAACGCTTGATTTTCTCAAAATACTTTCCAATTCTGTTTTTTTTGTTTTAAGTGAGCGTTTTCCAAGTTTTAATTCACATAAAAAGGGGTATATATCCGAAAACTCATCCAACCCAATATTCAAGAGATATTCATATCTTCCAAATAACCCCTTAATTGTCTCAAGCTTTCCACTTCCTTTATTCTTTAGATAACCCTGTAGTGTCATTCGTAAAGCTTCATCCGCTGAAAAGCGTAATGCAATTTCTATTTCGGAATGAGAAGATATAAAATTCTTATCTAACGTTGCATATCCTATTCCTTCCAGGTATTTACACTCAATTCCTACATTTGTAAAAGTTAACATTTTAACCGACTCATTCGTTTTATGCTGAGTACCATTTAACGCAATTGCTACATTATAAATTGCTTTAATAGAGTCCGTTCTAAGTACAAGGCAAAAATCCCCCGTAGTTGAGCTACGAAATAATTGCATCCTAACATTAGCAGATATATGTTTTTCCACAATTTCGATAATCCTGTTTTCACAATACTCCAGAAAACTATCTATCTCAATTCCTTCCATGTTTTCCCTTATATAATTATCTTTACACAAGCTAATTTGTATTAATCCTAAAAAGGGAATAGTTGACAAATTTTCTCCGGTGCATATAATTGAAAATATATTTTGAAACTCCTCATCCGATTTGGACAATTCATTATTCGACTTGCAATACAGACTAAGCGTTTTATAAGACACCTTATAATTCTTGCTATGTTGAATTGTATCTTCAAATGCATTTTCGATAGATAAATAATTCAGGTATTTTTTCTCATCACCACGCAACTCTTTACAATATAAAATATCAAAATAATCAAACATCAGAAAGCTAACAGGAACTTCCTCACTTGATTTCTTTTCATTAATACTTTCCCCATCAATATTTGTAATGCCATTATTTCGTATCAGTTCAAGGATATATGTTGAGTACTTTTTCCCACGATATGATTCTATCATAAAAGTTCCCCCTTCTTTTGTCTGTTTTACCCCTAAATTATCTAAAAGAAATAAAAAGACATCTGACATTTTCATGCCAGATTGTTCTTTTTTCAAACGCAGTATTCATTTAGCAGATGGTAATTTAACTGGCAGGGTTTAAATTAACCAAGCCAATTTATGGCAAAATAGTATCCGTACTTTCAAGCCCAAAAATCTTCCGGCATTTCCAAATCATCATCAAGACAGGCTTCCAGTTCCATTTCTATCTTATGTTTCTCTTTTACTGTTTTTCGCGGCTTTTCTGGTGATATTGGCTTCACTTTTGTAACTGCTAAAAACGTGTCTACCCTTGGCGGGCAGCATATAGGTTCTTCCATTTTAAATTCCTCTCTTTCATATATTATGCAATATTCATCATCATGTATACTTGTAATTTTTTCATACTGAATCCCATATTGCTCTTTCACTTTGTGAGAAACAGCCAATAGTACTTTTGTAGTATAACACACCATCTTAATAATGTATATAGCATGAATATAAAAAGTTACAAATATCACGCCATTTTAACCACTACCAGTCAACAAATTGTAGTTGTATCTGGCACGTCAAATCCACACTGCCCACACTGCCCAAATTATTCCTTTTTATCCATATATTGCATCTGCAATCGGCTTCGTATGCTATATATTGTGCCACAAAATCCCCCGTCCCGGCATTCAACCTGTTTTGATAAAAAGCTCTTCATATATCCCAACCGGCACCTGTTCCCCGAAAGAATATTCCTCCATCGCATCATGCTCAAAATTATATACTGTTGTTATTTTTCTGTCCGGATCAACGACCCAATACTCCCTGACACCCGCCATACGGTACAGAAACAGTTTCCTGTAATAATCCATCTGTCTGCTTCCCGGTGAGACAACCTCAATGATCCAGTCAGGCGCCCCATGACATCCCTTATCATCAAGCTTGGAAAGGTCACACACAACCAAAATATCCGGTTCAACGTAACTTGTATCATCATCATTTAAAAAAACAGCAAACGGAGCAATGTCCATCTCACACGTTCCATTATTATGCCTGATGTAGCTCTCTATCTGATATGCCACGTCACCCACAAGCCTTTGATGAGTTCTGCCAGGCGCAGACATATAATAAATCTGTCCTTCAATTAGCTCCGCCCGTTCCCCATCCGGCAACGCGTAAATATCGTCAAGGGTGTACACTTCCTCTTTCCTTAATGCATCCATACCCGCACCCACTTACTTTCCTATGATTTTATTCTGATCAGCTTTCCGTCCAAAAACAGATGGCATCCCGCTATGATCGTTTCAACAGCCAGCATAACCCCCATCATGTAGATCGGTACATATCTGACTACCCAGGACAGATCTCCGGTAAGATCCGTAATCGCCGGTATATTCCAGACAAAAAAGCTGAACATCATCGCAAATAATGTCGCATACACGTAATCTGTCTTTTGCTCCCGCAGCCCGCTCAAAAAATAAGCCAGCGGCAGTACTAGGTAAATAATCGTATAAGAACCGCTCCAGGAAGGCACAACAATCATGATACTGCATAATAAAAATAACCGTTTCCATTTGTCTTCCAGGATCCATCCTCCTGTCATGGCAATGACCGCATATAGGCCTGCAAGTATTTTCCCGATAATTGGCATATTCATCATTAAAAACCGGTTGTCCATCTGATTCCATACTGCCTGGATGTTCCTCCATCCATAATATACGACAGAATGTAATTGCTGTTGATTCTTCAGCATCTGAAACAGTCCATGTACGCCGCCGAAAAAAACGAAAGGGACAAAAAAGAATACAATACCATATATGATCAGTCTGACAGCCTCCCTGTACCGCTTTTCTTTCAAATAAAAAATCCCGAAAAGCGCAGGATATATTTTCAGTCCTGCCGCTGCCGCAATCAAAAGCAATGCGAGTTCCCGGCTCCGCTTATCCTCGCGATCCCGCAACTCAAAAGCCTTGAGCAGCACAATACATGCAAGCAAGGCGGCATTTCCGGTCCATACAACACTAAAGATAAATACGTTCGATACACAGATCAGTAGTGTAAACAACAAACAGAATTTCTCTCCGCAGCTTTTTAACAACCCCGAGATAACTGCATAAAATAATATCCCCATCAAAATATGATAAATGCAAAAAAGCAAAATCCCATAGGAAGTAAACGAAGAAGCATCATTTATAGCCAGACCGTCTACCGGTATCATCCTACTAAGAAGCCAGTAAAGCATATACGCAAGCGGAGGAAAACAAGCGTTGAAATTCACATCATATACACACTGCGGCTCCTTCACATAATAAATATGATTAAAAAAATCCATAAAACAAAAATCAGCTTCCTGGAGTATCAGCTTCAGGCATTCTCCACCTGTATAGCAAAGATAATACATTCCTAAAATCATCGATATTACTAAGTACATAAACAAAAAGCGCTTCGGTGTCAATTTATATCTTCCATTTTTCATCAGTACGCTCCCTCAACTTATTAATCCACTGATTACCTCAAATCCCCATATCTTCAAAGCGGAGACAAAACCTGATTTCTCATCATATATCAGTCTATTGAATAATCCATATACTTTCTTTTGGGTTCCAAAAAAACAAAATCGTCCGCCTTCATCATCACCCTTCCCATGTGTGGAACCCGTGCTTCTTCCGGCGGCAATTGCATATAATCACCAAAGTTCATTCTGCAAATATGATCCGCACCATTATAAATCATAGAAGTTACTTTCCCAAATGGAGTATCAACCACATGTTCAAAATCCTCGGCAGGAAATAAAATGCTTAACATTCTAAGAGAATCATTACTTATAAAATAATATGGTGCATCTTCTCTATTGCTAAACTTTCTGGCAATTTTTTCGGCTTTATGCTGCATCCATCGAAGAGGAATATATTTCCCAACAGCACACAATATCTTATTCTTTTTCTGCAAATCAGGTGGATAATCAGCAAAAAACTTAGGATGTCGGTACGCGTTCATCAATCCGTAAAGAATTGCTAAAGCCTTACGCTGTAAACGTCCCCGCCAATCATCGTAAGTTTTATCAATCAAAAAAATATCCAAATGAATTCCATTGTATAAGTTTTCGTAGTAATCACAATAATCCTGTTCCATTCTTGCATAGGCATGCTTATAACCTATTCTATAAACACAATCGAAATATTTCTTCTTACCAAGTGTAAATGGCGTCAACCAATAATAATCACTCTTAGGAAATTCATCTATATACTTTTTCAGCCTGTCACAATTTTGGCGGGTCATTATAGTATCGACATCGTTATCCCATGGGATAAATCCTTTGTGACGTAACGTGCCTATAAGAGAACCATAATTTAAACAATACTCTATTCCATGCTTTCTGCAAATGTCATCAAAAATTTCCAACATATTATAGTTTATTTCCTGCACCTTATTTAATGTTTGCCATGTAGACTCCTGCTCTGAAAGAAAAATATCAAAATCCTCCAAAAGCGCAATGTCATTCTGATATAATAAAGACCTGTAATTTAGTATACCATAAGATCTGAGCTGTTCCCCAATGATCTTATGCTCCTTTGCACATATGATAACAATCGCATCTTTTTCTTCTTTCAGTTTTTTAGGGTTTTCGATCAAAATACCGCTTTTTTCTATTCCCCATTTTTCTGTATTATTATCTACGGCATAGGCAGGAATAAATTCCTGTCCGTAATTATCCATATAATAATTGAAATAAATTCCTGTTCCAAAAAGCACAATTTTATAAACCTTATTTTTCTTTAAAAATAATTTAATTGCATTGCCTACATTGATTCCTCTTATACTTTCTGGTATCGCTGAAGAAAAGGCAACCCCACACTTTTCCAAAAATAATCTATCCTGTATGAAGTTATTCCCATAATAAGAACCATAATAACATATATCAAATCCATATTTTTCATATGCAGCTCTATAGGATAATTCTGACTCCGTTACTGTTACAAGTTGATCAATCCATTTGACATCATTCCAGTAAGCCAATAAATCCGTAATTTTTCTTGGCTCTCCATATGGTGAATCCTTCGCATAAAGTTTCATCATTATATCATCATCCGGAATTGCAAGGATAAACCTTTCACAACTCTCAGAAAGCTTCTTTAACCAATTATACTGTCTTAGATCACCAAACCCCACCGCCGCCATACAATATCCAATTTTATATGTTTTATTTAACTCACTCATAATATCTCCAAATCTCTTTTTATCTTTAACTGTGTACCTATAACATTAATCTTTGTAATACCCAATAGTACTATAATCATCCATCTTGATGTCAATCTCCTGTACTTTCCCGAAGCTAATATTTCCCTTCTTGCCGCACTATATCTTTCACACTGTTTATTTCTTCCCCTTTTTGCCGCTTCAGTTCCAACAATGCATACATCGGATTCTCCAGAAGCATCCAATCTCTGTTACCAAGGAAAAAATAATACTCCCTGTAGCCCGCCAGACGCATCTTGTGTTCCATTTTTCTGACATAAATAGAACAGACAATCGGACAGATGGTATTTTTATCCTCTGGCTGATAACTGCTAAATGGTATGACCTGGATCCCTCTGACTTCCTCGGGCAGACAACCATCTTCCAGTGCCACAATACAACTTGGCGGATACTTTCCACCATACTCTTTAAAATACATTTCTATCACCGTATCATCTGCAAACAATACAATCCCTTTATTCCCTGGCTCCAGATGAAGCAATCCGCTGAAACGTCTTTTGTAGTTCTGATAAGATACATCAGCCGAATAAAATCCATGCCGCCTTTTCCCCTCCACACCATAAGGAAGACGCATATATTCTTTCCCATATCTCTTCTCAAGAATCTTCTCATATCCTTCCGGTGCATCTATGCACATATCTTCATATTCTAATAAAATTGCATCCTCAAAAGCCGCCTGTGGTAATGCCGTAATTCCCCTTCCTCTCGTATAATGTGCAAATATTCCAAACGGTACTTTCCCGCCGGCATCCCCTCTACCCATAATCATATTCAGCCGGTCAGCCATCTGTTGTCTTGTAAACAGTTTCCCTAAATATTTATAACTTTTCCAGATCAGAAGTGGCATATCCATAAAACAGGCAGAATGCCCATATGCCTTAGCATAAAGCAGTCTCTGATAAAAACAGATTCTCTTTTCTTTCCACTTTTCCTTTGCCCTGTTCTTATATCCTCTGTCCAAAGGAAAAATATCAATCCCGATTCCCTCACAGCACTCCACCCACCTATTCTGCGGATGAATGGATGTGGTATTGCGGTTCCGCAGTTTTAAAAACCCGCCAAAAAAACAATCGTCATTCCATGGGGTCTGCAAAAAATATGGATCCTCAAATTCTTCCTCCAGCGTCAAGAGCTTATCATAATCTTCCCGGAATAAAGCCACATCTATATCATCATCCCCCGGAATGACTCCGCCGTGCCGCACCGCCCCCAGTAATGTGCCGTATATGGCAAACAGCCGCAGGCCATGCGCATCACAAACCTGTTTCAACTTCTTCAGCAAATCCAGCTGGATCTTCATCACCTGATTAATCAATGGCTGGTCATAATCCTTCTGTACAAAATCGACATATCCCTTGGCCGCCAATAAGTAACGAGTTTGCACCTGAAGAGCCATATCTTTCGCTTCTTCCCTCTGCTCCAACATAGGGGCTTTCCCTTTTTGTCCATTATCGACTACTCGTTCAAGTTCCTTATTAAACTGATTTATTATCTTCTCTGATTCAGCTAATAAATGCTCCTGTTTTCTGGCTGCCTCTACCACAAAAAAATTAGCAAAAAAAGGAAATGCACCATTTGAGATAATATCTTTTAAAACATCTGTGTCCCGAAAGAGTAGAGATGCCTTATCTTTTTTAGTATATCTGTATCCCAATATAGCTGCTTCACTTAGTCTAGGCTGAATCGTATCTGTATAGACTCTGACAATATTATCATAATCAGGCATCGGATAATAGAAGCGATATGCTGAAAGGCCTGCTGCTTCCAGTATATCTATCAGTTCTTTTCTGTGAAAAGCCCGACACGTCTTTTTAGTCTGGCAATCTGCAAAACCTTCAAAAGGTATTCCTGTGTAAACCTCTCTTTTTCCACACCAATTTTGAATACCATATCTGTTTTCCGCAACCAAAAGCACCCTGCCTTCCGTTTTTAAGAACGGAAGCAGGGATTTTAAATACTCTGTATAGTAATCTTCTGTAGTACTTCCTTTTGCTGCCTGTGCCGGCCAGACAAGAGAAAGAAAAACTACATCATATTGGTCGTGTAAAGCTGCTTGCTTCCCTATTTCCCAAACAGAAGCATTGGCAGTCAGAGAAGCAATCATATCTGAACCTGTCATCTCAAATGTCCTTTTACTTTATGCTAATCCTCTCTCAATCAATGCCTTAATCTTGGTAGAACTGGTTTTCTGCGTATATGGAAAAAATACAAGCTCAGCACCATGTTCTTCCAGGTATTTTTTCTGTTCCAGCCACCACGGATCGTCAATATAATCACTTCCTGAAAACTGACAGTCAAAATGGTATTTCTGATAAGCATCAACTGTTCCCCCATATAAATATGGTATTTCTACAGCTTCGTCTACATATTTACAGGAACGAACCATTTCAATACGCTCTTCAAAAGGAATAAAAGGTTCCCGCTTTTTATTATTTCTAACTCCGTCATCAGAGACAACCGCCGCTATCAGATAATCACACTGTTCTTTTGCACGCCTGAACATATTCAAATGTCCAATATGGTATAAATCAAATACACCGGCTATATAACCAATATGATATTTCTTTTTTGATTGATCTGAATCCAGTTTTATTTCAGGAAGTTCTCTTTGCCTGCCCGGATAAATATGATTGACGTCATAAATGCCTATATTTTGGACACCCATGCGCATAAGCTGTTTCACAACAGATTCATAATTTTTTACGCAGACGATTACCTTATAGCTATCCGCATCCCTTTGGATAAGTATCTCTGGCGATGCAACAGTAATACCCCGGAATTCCAATCCCCACTTCGATGAATTATTATCCAGAACGCCACTTATATTTAGCTCGTCTTTATAAAATGCCAAGAATTTATCTGCATATCTTCCGGCGCCGAAGACATATATCTCCTTACCTTTAACAGCTTCAAAGCAGTTGTCTCTAAACAACCTTTCATAAAATCCCCTGCTTTCATTAATTTTCATCCTATTAAAATCAATAATGTGGCGATTAGCAAAACAGCGATCGTTTGCAAATGCTAATTCTTGTTGATTACGAAGTTGTTCTGTAAACTGTATAGTCATATTTTGCCATAATGATAAATGCTGTCTCATATGATATCTTTCCCAGAAAAAAACAGAAGGAAGAATACTCTCTCGTGTTTTATCATTATCATATATGATAGTAATAACCCGATACATAATTGCCTTTGCCGGATAATTCTCCTCATAAAACTCTTGATCATAAAATACAAATTCATGATCTAAATAAAAACAATTCAAAGGAACAAGGTCAATATAACCCCTCTTTAATATAACACCAAGTTCATTCTCTGTAACATGTTCTGAAGACTGTAAAATGATTTCATAAAAACGATCCATCTGTTCGATAAACCCATCCTTATCATACAGAAGCAATTCCTGCATATAAGAATTTCCCACTGGTGCAGAAATATAGGGCATACAATACACACCATCCCTGATTTCCGCATCAACAACGGATATACCATGTTCCTTTAAATCCATTGCATTATCTAACAATTGCCGCAGTTTTTTTCTCCCTTGTGGATATAACGGGTATTTTTCCACTCTCCGCCCGCTTCGAATAATTGTTGCGAATGCCTGTTCTGGCCCTCTGTCTATAGAAAGAGTTACATGAACAACATCTGAAAAATCCTTTTGATCCGAACATTCGATTAAATAAGAATTGGCCATCTGATGAAATAAACCGTTTCTGACCAAACTGGTATATAATTGTTCCTCATGTAAAAATACAGTATCCGGATAGTGGTATGCCGGGAAATAACGCATCGCTAATTCTTCATTGGGCAAATAATCTTCCGCATAAACCAATTGCGTCCTGCTTAAATTAGGCAGCACAGAATAAAATTTTCTCTTAGAAAATCCAGCCTCACCTAACATGATTTCTATTTGATAACGATCATAACATCTTCCACCCATTGCTTTAATATTTCCACTGTCATATGCTCTGTAATCTTCAATTCCATCAAAATTATGGCCAGTAAACGGATCCCTGTCACCGCAAAAATAACGCAACCCCAAACGATTATCAGTTCCTAAAAGGAAATGGCCGCTACTTTTTAACATACTTCTCCAACGTTTTAACATTTCAACCGGCTCATAACAGGTTTCCAATATCCCGATCGTTACAATATAGTCAAAATATGCTCTATTATCCTCAATAAAATCAGTCTTTGCGGATTCACGGACTGATACATGAGTAATCCGAAAATTCTGCCCCCGGAATAACTCGACAAGATTTTCATTATCTCCTACAAAAAGCACATTGGTATTCTTTTTAAAATTGTACCATTTTAATATCGATTTCTGCAATTCACTTTCTAAATTTCTCAACCAAACCACCTCACCGCTCTCTGCATGTCACAAAATTCTTAATTATATATTTCCCCTTATTTTTCGCTACATCCGTTTATCCTATTCTCTGATATCCCAGATAAAATCAATTGCCTTTTAATATCACCAAAATGTCTATTACCAGAAATTATATATGTCGCATCTGGGAAATCATCAATTGCTTTTTCAAGGCTACACACTTGAACACCGTGAAGTAAGGTATCCCACTTTGACGAATCATTGTCACAAAAATATCTTATATTATCTTTTTCTTCTTTCAACTGAAGATAAAGATCTCCCCCACAACGTCCCGCTCCAAAAATAACAACATCATGGTTTTGAGTCATCAATGCTAATGTATATTCCTTCTTTTCCTCTTCAATCAACATCTGCTTTTCTAACCGGACTTTATTTAAAAAAGCAACTGGATCTTTTGTCAATTCAAATATTTCTATAAACTCCTCTCTCCCGGTTTTCCTAATAGACTCAATAAATTTATAATCTGCTTTTAATTCTTGTGCCATAACATTCCAAAAGAGCAATGCACTGTCATAACTTAATCTCTTCAAGTTCCACAAAAACGATACATATTTCCACGTATAGTACAATTTATTTACTTCATCATTTAATATATTTCTCTTCGTTAACTGTAAGTATAGATACTTATACTCATCTACTATATTAAATATTTTAGATTGATCATTTACAGATGATGAGGCATTGTCTATTCTATAGTAATAAATACTTTTTCCTATATGATAAGATTTCCTGGCTAAGCAGCCTACTAAAAATCGAAATCCCACATCCTGATAAGAAGCACCCGCGCTTTCATTTAAAAATATAGAATTCCGATCCAAAAATTTTTTATTATATGCGCCCGTCCAAATCGCTGCAGTTGTATAATAAAGGGGTCTTAAATTTTCGTCTCCCAACATTAAATAATTGTACATATCCGGAAAATCATATTTAAAAACTCTCGTTCTATGCTCAGTTGTTCCTATATTCGCAAAATGGGTATAGTCTCCGTCTACATAATCTGGCTCATAAATATTTATAATTGCAACCATTGATTCTATCATATCTCTTGCATAATAGTCATCTGACTCTAATATACATACATAATCACCCGCCGCTCTTGAAAAACCTAGATTAATTTTATGTCCATAACTCCCATTTTCATCTTCTACTAATACTGCTCTTGAATCTCTTTCTATATATTTATTTATAATATCAACTGTTGAGTCTGTACTGTAATCATCAATACATAAAATTTCTATATCTGTATATGTTTGTTCCATAAGACTATTTAAACATTTTTCTAAATATCTTTCTGAATTATGAACCGGAACTACCACCGTTATTTTCACTTTTTCCACCTCTCAAACATCAATCTACAAAAAATTTTTTATTTTTTCAGATATTTCCTGGGCAACTCTAACATATAAACTATTATTATAGTGTTCCGGTTTGCAACCATACTTAAAATCAATATCCGTATAAAGCAAATCTTTAGGAGGATCAATCAATATAATATCGGGACAATGTATTGAAAAAAAACTATAATATGCTTCCAAGACCGAATTAACCTTTTTGATCTCTTCTAAATTTGAAAAATTCATTTTACTATTTTCATCGCCATATGTTTCAGATAACATTAATTTTATTAGGATTATTTTTACAGTATAACTATATTTATTATAAAAATTAATAAACCTCAAACAATGTTCTTCCCATAACTTATTACAATAAACTGTATTTCTCTTTATGATAGAATATTTATCGTTTTCTTTTAAGTATTGAAGGATCTCTTCTGTTCCTGTAATAAATGTAGATGCATCAAAACAGACTAAAGGCAATCTCTCTTCAAGCAAATCCATTACTAAAAATTTTGTAACCGGTTTAGCTAATTCGTCAAGAAGTACCTTTTTTTCCTCCTTTAAAAACATTGATTGACGATATAAATTCTCAAAACTCGGTTTAAATTCAAATCTCCTTCTCTCTGACATAAGCGATATTAAACTGCAAAAATTGTATCGGTCTTTATTTATATTATGCTTGCATAAATTATTTCCTATTCTTCCTATATTATAACTTCCGAAATAAAGAAATTTTTGCGTTTTAAACAGGGCATATCCAGGAAAATAGTCTTTTAGGAACAAATTGAATTGCAAAATACATTCATCATATCGTTCCTCTGAAAAATGAGCCTTTATAAGCTCTAATGAACCTGATAGCTGATTATGACAATAACTGTATAGCTCCTCTTTATATAGACTTATATATTCTGAATTTTTCAAAACTTCCATTAAATATTTTAAAGGTAATGCACGTTGAAAATTATTTTCCAAATTCTGTGTAATGGATTTTCCTGCATTAACTCTATAATAATATAAGCCTTCAGGGACTATTACATATTTAGTAAACATCATCAAAAAGCAAGGGTATACACCATTATCTTCATAATAACAAGACGGGAAAGACAATCCATATTCTCTCCATTTAGATAATCTATACATGGAAGTACATGATGATGGTAACATACAATGTTTTAATTTCTTGGGAATAAAATTATCCTCATCCAAATATTGCGCATTCTCATAGGAACGTTCAAAAGCCTGCTTTTTCATATCAAATAAAACAAAATCAAAAAAAGCTATATCCGCATTTTTCTCCTCAATTTTGTCATAGATCAAAGCAATTGCATCTTCCCTTAACCAATCATCAGAGTCTAAAAATAAAACAAACTCCCCTGTAGCTCTCGATATACCAAAATTTCTTGTTGGTCCCAATCCTTCATTCTGCTTATGAAAAACACTGATTCTGGCATCTCTTTGTTCCCATTCACGACAAATATCTAAAGAAGAATCTGTAGAACCATCATCTATTAAAAAAATTTCTATATTACAATATGTTTGATTTAGCAAGGATTCAACACATTGATTTAAAAAGTTTTCCGTATTGTAAACCGGAACAACTATGCTTACCTTAGAATTGTTAATACTATTTTTATTCATTTTTCACTATCCTTAAAATTTCAGTCTCCATCTATGTTCCAAACAGTTGAGCTGTATACCATTCTTAAATAAACTTTTCGACAAGCCTGCATAATTTCTTTGACGTTATCTTTTTTTTCCGCTATTGCCTGATCAATTAGTTTACGTAATATCTTGCATACATCAAGCAAACAATTCTCATCTACGCTTTGCGGAGCTGTCTCTGTAAACACTCTTTTATATAAATCTAACTCTTCATGCGACAAAGAAAACCCATTAATCTTCAATGCCTGTTCCAAAATATCACTATATGCCTTTGAACGTTCTTGGGTTTTATACTCTTTAACTTTTTTAGTCTCGGAGTTTTCGGAAACTCTCCAATATAAAAATATATTATCTACATTGGTCAACAATGCATGAGCTGTAAATTCAAGCCAAAATAAATAATCTTCCATCCCCATACAATTATCTTTGTATTTTATCCGGTATAAATCAACTATAGATTTTCTAAACATTACAGTTCCATTTGCAATACAATTATAGAATAATAAATACGCCTTTATAAATAATGGATTATGCAGAGTGCCAGTTCTTACACTTGTGAGAGGAATGCCATCACTATCAATTGTTTGCATTCCCCCACCAATTGCACTAATTTCTGCATGCTCATCTAAAAATTTGACTTCAATTTCCAGTCTGTCCCGGGAAGCTATATCATCATCATCCATTAGAGCCACATATTCCCCGCACGCCGCCTCAATTCCTTTATTTCTACTATATGCAATGCCTCTATTTGATCCATTATTTATAATTCTTATGCGGTCATCTTTTATTGATTCCACTACTTTTAATGTATTATCTGAAGGGCAATCATTAATAAGCAATAGTTCAAAATCTGAAAATGTTTGCTTTAATATACTCTCAATTGCCTGTTTAACATACTTTTCTGCATTATAAATCGGCATAATCACACTTACCTTAGGTTTCATATTAATTTCCCCTTACTAAATTTAATATTTGTTTCTTTTTATTTTATAAATACAAAACAGTTCACTGTTCTCACTATATGAAGAGTGCCACACAAGATCAAGCTCGTAAAATTGTTGCATATACTCAGAGAACAACACTTTATTATCTTCACCGATTTCCATTCTACTACTTACCAATATATATGATTTATCTGGATTTACTTGTCTTCCTGTTGCCGGGTAATTACTTATATCCCTAAACTCCTTGTCCGAATATAATGACAACTCAGGGGCTTGCCACCACCCATATACATAGAGATCAATACCGGGATCCAGCTTATTAAGTTCTTCCAGCATCTCACTTTGCGCCAAATATTCATTACTTAACCCTCTCTTTAAAAAATAAGTAGCATAATGTCGTATAAAGGTTACGGATATCCCTCCTATTATCAGGATACAGAACAGAGTTCGGGAAAATATCCCCTTCTTACTAATTACCTCGTTAAATATGATAATAATGAAAAATATATTGAATATAAGTATACAATCCGCATAAACTGACAATCTCCTTGCATACTTCATTCCGCTCGAACCAAAAAATATAAAGTATACAAGTAACGAATCACCTGCTATTCCCAAATATGATAAAACAATATATTTATCAATAAAAGACTTCTTATTCCAATTTTTCATCAATAAACCTGCATATATTAATAATGGGAATAGCATTAATAATACATATATAAATACGGGAAGATAAAATACTTCCCTCAGATAATATAGTCTGTCTAAAATCAGTTCTAAAGAAAAATCACTAAATAACTGTCTCGTTCCAGTTTGATTGAACATATTTTGTTTTTCTAAAATCCACCAATCAAATACCCTTTTTAAATCCCCCTTGAATTGTACTAGTTTAAATATATCCCAGCTTAGCAAACCACAAATAAAAGAACACAAAAACATGAAATAATCTTTAATTCCAAATCTTTTAAATATTGTATCCACTAATAACAACATAATCATTACTAAACATATACAAATTTGACTGGTTTTTGTCACAAAACTAAATGACAGAAAATAACCGCTAAAAAATAAAACCATATAGTTTCTTTTCTGCAGAAATCTAATTAAAAGACATACAGAAAGTAAAGTAAAAAACAATGCAGCAGTCTCACCGATCAAATGAGTGGATGTATATTGGAAATGACTTGAGGTTCCTAAATATAATAATATTACTCCTACTCCACAGACTGTCTTCATCCTCTTAAAAATTACTAGAGATAACAAAAACAGTAAAGTTATCACACCTGCTGCATATATCAAAGGAATTATCCCCGTTGTCAAATAATTAATCCCAAACATTTTATAAATTAATGCAGTTGGCAAAAGAACTGTCGGGCCAGTTGTTATTATATTATAATAAGCAATCCTATCTGGATAATTAACTCCATAAAATCCTTCTTCAGCAAAATTTTTGGCAACCTGTGCATTGTAAGAGCCATCAAAATCTAACAGAATAAAGTTTAAAATTTCATTTATACAATCATGGAAAAACAAGAAAAGTACTATAATCAATAAAAAAACTGATATCACTGTCAGAGATTTCTCCCTGTTATTCTTAAATAATTTAAACATAATAGCTCCTAAGATTCCAATATATAAGTATATCAATTCATGCTTTTCTTTATAAGCCAAAAATCCTTAACAGCTCGTAAGCCTATTCTGGTTATTTTTTTAATATTTATTGAATTTACTCCGCCTTGCCTCGGTCTAAATGTTATTGGAATGAATTCAACATCCTCATTATTATGCATGAAGAGGATAGTAAGCATGACATTTGACAAATTGAAATTTTCTGGTACTAAAGAAATATATTTTTCTAAAAGTTCCCTACCAATCAAACGAAAAGGTGTATTTGCATCTATAATATTTAATCCAAATATTATTAGCAAGATCAATCTTAAAGTTTTGGTAACTATTACTCTTGAAAATCCATCTTCCCTTTTCTTACGATAACCAATAATCATGCCCATTTTCTTACGTTTTTTCCAAAATAGCGGAAACTCACTTGCCAATGTCTGACCGTCAGAATCCGTCTGAAATATGTAATCTGCATTTTTTCTCAGAGCATATCTATATCCATATAACAAAGTTGCGCCATGTCCCGAATTTTTCTTTGTCAAAACCTCCAACCTATGCAACTCATCTTTTAAACTAATCAATTTTTCATATGTCTTATCAGTAGAACCGTCATTAATAATTACCAGCTTTGACTCTGTTTCCTCTCCCCCCCCTATTTTTTCTATAACCGCATGCCATTCACGGGCAACTGTTTCTACATTCTCTTCTTCATTATATGCTGGAATAATTACATACAATTTTTCCTTCATTCTTTTATTCCTCCCCATATTTATTTTAGAATCCTATTCGAAATTTATAATCTTAAAATTGCTTCATTTAAATTATTTTACCACTATCATATAGTAGTTGTTCTCTATATCTACAAGGATATCACATCATCTGATATAAATTATATTATTATTATCAATATATGTCATTTCTGAAATCACTTCTCTATAATTTTTTTCGTTCAATGCAAATAAAATTCCTGATTCAGAACTGAAGCTCTTAACCATCTGATGTAATTCTAATACAGGATATTTCCCAATAAACTCTACTTCTTTATGTCCATCAGAAACAACAAATCCCTGAATTTTTATATGATTTTTTTCTAAAAACGGAACATAATACTTACCTTTACTTCCCGCACCATATATATATACTTTCTCAAAATTTTTACATTTTTTTATGATACTACATAACTTCAAATAATTATCAGTGTCATATATTATTTTCTTAGCAAACACCTCGTTTTGGACAAACATATGCTTTTTATATATATAAATATTTTCCCGAAGCATTAATGCCGGATCAGACAAACAAGAATTTGTTACTTGTGTATTACTCACTCCTATTGAAACCAGAGGCGCTTCTGTAAAAACAAATTCAGGATTGATCTGCAAAATGCGTAGATACCATTCCACATCCACCAGCCATACTAAATTTTCATCCAAAAATATTTCTTTATTTCTGACTATTACTGCACTTGGCGCACCAATATAATTACCTATTGTCAAAATTCTGAAATCCTGTTTCAATAACTTTACCTGTTCTTCTGTGATCGCCCTATTATACTTATCATCCTCTCTCACCTGATATGTTCCGCAAAATGCCATATCACACTCAGGATGGTTATCCAACAATTCAACTAAATTTTGCAGACTATACTCAAAAGAAAAATAATCATCATGATGCATAACTTTTATATAATCCGGGCTATATACCATTGCCATCTTAATGGCATTATTGGTATTTTCTGTAGGGCCTAAACTAGATGAGTTTCTATGATATATTAATCTGAAACTATTATAATTTTTCACAAGTTCCTGAACATTTGAAGTTATAGAATCATCGCTAATTACCACTATAAAATTGCGATATGTTTGTTTTTCAATAGAATCGAGCAGTCTTTTTATCATGTGTTCATTATTAAAACTTGGAATACATATTGCGACCCTATCCATAAATCTGCTACACCCCCTCCAGATTCAATCATTCAATTCTACCAGATTCCTAATTCAATCTCTCTTCTCGTTCTTATATTGGGACTGTCTAAGCTTATAGGATAATGGATCGTCTTATTTCCAAATTCATATAATTTTTTATTAACAAAAGTTACCTCCAACAAACCTGGCAAAATATTCGAACCAATTTTAACATTTATACCACTATTATTAGCATGAACCCATATTGGACAATGTGTATGGTTTAATTTATCAAAGGTTTTTAATACAATATCCTCATTTTCTTCTGAAATCAAATTATGAAATTCAAATGACATTTGTATAAAATTATCTAAAATTTCTTCTTCCGTATTCAAAATAAAATCCCACTCCGCTCCTTCTACATCCATTTTTAAAATCAGGTTTTTATTATCTAAATCATTATTCCTTTTTAAAATGCTTTTCATCGATAAATATTTATTATCTATACTATCCTTTCCAGAAATACCTATCTGAGAAAAATGAAATCCACGATGATATTGAGGCAACTTACAAATTGTGGGATCATACATAAAGACGTCCATAACCCCATTATTTACCATGTCTAATTCCCATGAGACATCACTGCCTATTCCAAAGCTATAGGCATGTACAGCCGTAGTAAAATCATTTAATAAAATATATCCTCCATCATTCATTTTACCAACTCTTATTAACTCATGATTCAATACATTCCTTGTTTTCAGCTTTTCTTTTAATAAAGAATAAAACTTTTGTTTTTCTGAGTTTTCAACTACAACAGGCTCTTCTATAATATTGATAATCTTTGCTTTGGGCAATACCATTTTAATCTGATTTTCCAGCTCACAATTAACAGATTCTATTGTACTGTTTAACAAAATTATCCTATCTTCTGCGTTTACCTTTTCTAAATCAGCTACAGATATTATTTTAGGGTTCCATTTCGACCATTTATTATCTATAATAGCCACTTCGTCAATCCCATAACACTTATTTAACACTTCTTTTGTTGTAAATCCATTTTCGCCAAATGGGCAAATCGCTATTTTCATCTGCCTCCATTCTAATTCTGCGCTCTCACAAAATGCGGCCTCAATCATTCGTTGTATCGCTTTCAGATTCTTCATATTCCGTTTCCTCCCTATATGTGGTTTCAGGTATATCCTCGTCTCCCCTGCGTATCCTTTATCCCCGAGGATTACTAGGCCAAGGTTGTCTTCCGCAAATTCCCAGAATTCCTCCCTGTCGTCAACAGATGCCGAAGTGAGTATTCTTATTATTTTTTACTCACTATTACCTTATCTTTATTATAATATTGTGCAATAACAGCATTAACCCACCACTCTGCATCATCGCTTAATTCTGGCAACTTCAAAATTGGTGAATCGAAAAATTCTTCTTCTATTACTATCTCAACTTCACTTTCCTTTGAATCCCTGATTTCAATCAGACACTCCTTCCAGACATCATGAATCTCTTTTATATTTCTTGTAGCAATTACTGTCTGAAACCAAGGTAAGGTGTTCATATCTTGATTATAAAATATTGTAGAATATAAAAGTAAAAAGGTAAACGCTGTCATAAATAATTTCATCTGATATTTGCTGAAAATATATCCCAAACATGCCACATGCATGCCAGCCAAAACGGAAACTGTCACTATACCTACCAGAGCTGTAAAATCAAGTAAAAAATACAATCTAGCAGACGAACCTATCCTTGCATAGCCAAAAGTAATTGGAAAACAATTTATGACTAATGTCAGCAAAGAAATAAAAAGTGTTAACATTAATGTTTTCCCCCTTGCAATACCGGCCCTAAAGCGTATTCCCATATATATACAAAACGCAATAAGCAAAATAACAAGTGGCTGGTGGAATAAATGATTTAATATTATAACCGCCATTTTCATAGCATCAGCAAAACCTTTAACAATATTATAAGATGATGAAAAGTGTGCGTGGCGAACATAATTACCAGGTGCAATAACTGCAGTCATGCCACTTAAAAACATAAAACAAAATGGGATCCCTTTTTTCCATAATAGCTTGTGCTCATTGATACTCAACCAACACCATAACACTATAAATATCACTCCTGGAAGAATTGATGCTTGGAAAAAATTACAAGCTAATATTCCACTTAATGAAAAGAGTACCCCCCCCACTTTTTCATTTATTTTCGGATTTAAAAAAAATTCTATTGTCAATATAATAGTAACTACCCCCGATGTAACTGCTATCATATAACTGCTTCCCACAAACCAATAAAAGATTTCCTGATAAATATTTGTATTTAAAAACACAAATAGAAAAAGTAAACTAGTACTGTATCCGGTTAGTTTTTAAAGTATAACCGGATACAGTCTTGCCAGT
>CAJULA010000004.1 GCA_910587155.1 uncultured Lachnospiraceae bacterium | reverse complement strand
ATGAGGAAATGTCAGTTTTGTTGCAAAAAAATGCCAGTTTTGTTGCTTGCTTACAGCATTCTTGCGGGCAAACTGAAAGATCACGGAGCGAAGAACGAACAGCATAAGGCTTGGATCGTGCCTTTTAAATGGAAAAGCGTTGGGGGAAAGGAGATGGAAAATATAGAGGCGGCGGGCGCAGGACAAGCGCGTGGTGGGATGAGGGAGAAGGAGAAGGGCGCGTTTGATGCTGCGGATAAGAAAATAGGATATGCATTTCCCTATTATGAGGTGCGCGGGTACTTGATGGATGTGGCAATAGCGGGAATGGATGAAGAGAGGATTCCCACTGATAGAGTATTATTTCGGTGGATAGACAGAGATGCCAGGGATGTCGAGTACGAAGACAAAAGCAAAAGCAAAGGCAAAGGCAAAGATGCCAAGGCTGGCGCTTCTGCTGAGGCGGCGACGGCTGAGGATAAGGAGATGTTGAACAGGTTTAGTAAGGCGGCCAAACGAAAAACACCGCTATTTATTTCAGGGAGTTATGCATGGCGGCCTGACATGGGTGCTTATAAGAAGGATGGATTTATGAACAAGTTTAATGACTATGAAAGATCTCTGCGGCAGAAATGGTTTGAAATCAATAAGAAAACGGGAGTCCCTTCTTCAAGCTTTTATCTCCCGGAACCGGCGTTGATTATGAATTATGCGGCACATAAGGAAGCAAGGGGCAATCTTTGGAAGGCATGCAATGAGAGTGCTGGGAAGAAGCAGGATCAGGAGAGCATGAAAGCATTTGGAACATATAACAGTGTGCGTGATGTTGAGTTTTGGGACAGTTTTTCTGTCAGTAAGCCCAATAAAACATTGCCGGACGGTAAAACAACTTATCTCCAGCAATTGGAGGAGTTGATAAAAGTACCACTGAAGCAGAGGAAGAAAATAACATATGATGTGTTCTGTGGAGTTTTAAGCGGAGTAAGGCAATCGGCATTTGACAATGGAAACTGGGCATTTAAAAAGAGGGAAGACTATAGGAAGTGGTATGAGGAGGGGAAGGGGGCGCCCGCGGATTGCCTGGACCAGGCAGAGTTGTGGTTTATCAAGGAAAAAAATTATCTGGCGAGCTCGTTATATGATTATCAGAAAAATGCGGATTGACTTGAAGAACTGGATGAAATGGAGCATGCCGCCCGGTTTTATGCAAAAGCTGTTGGCATGCCGATATGGTTTGGAGGATTACTTGCCATGCATAATAAGCTGACGGAGTGGGCGATCCGAATACAGAGCATTGCTTTTGTAATGAAGAGGGCTATCCGACACCGAAGGTCGATACACGCGCGGCTGTGTTCCGGGATGGGAAGATCTTACTGGTTCATGAAAATAACGGTACCTGGTCTTTGCCGGGCGGGTGGTGCGAGGTAGATCAGTCAGTGGCTTCCAATGCGGTGAAGGAGACAAAAGAAGAGGCGGGGATTGATGTTTGCAAACACAAGATGTAAACCGGTTGCGAAAGCAGTGTAATGGGTGTATAATAATTGCGGTTACAGGCCCCGGGTCGACAGATAGCAGGTCAGAAAAAGACCAGGCAGAGGCTTTGGCAGAGGGGCATATCATGGCCGGAATGGGCTATATGTCCGGTCGGCGGCGATGTGATACGTGAATGGTGTCTGATCGGATTCAATATATTATGATAAAGGAGAAGAGAGTATGAGTAAAAAACCGGTTGTACTGATGATTCTGGACGGATACGGCCTCAATGACAGGACGGACGGCAATGCCGTGGCGCAGGCGGCCACTCCTGTTATGGACAGGCTGATGCGTGAATATCCGTTTGTAAAGGGCAATGCCAGCGGCATGGCGGTAGGACTTCCTGACGGGCAGATGGGCAATTCCGAAGTGGGGCATCTGAATATGGGCGCGGGCCGCATTGTATACCAGGAACTGACAAGGATCACAAAAGAGATCCAGGACGGTACATTTTTTGAAAATCCGGCGCTGATGGATGCGGTGAATAACTGTAAGAAACATGACAGCGCCCTCCATATGTTCGGCCTTTTGTCTGACGGCGGCGTACACAGCCATAATACGCATTTATACGGACTGCTGGAGCTGGCTAAGAGAAACGGCCTTTCCAAAGTATATGTACACTGTTTCCTGGACGGCAGGGATACACCGCCCGCCAGCGGAAAGGGCTATGCGGAGCAGCTTGAGGAGGAGATGAAGAAGATCGGTGTAGGCGAGATCGCATCTGTGATGGGCCGTTACTATGCCATGGACAGAGATAATAATTATGACAGAGTGAAGCTTGCCTACGATGCACTGACAAAGGGCGAGGGCCTTCGGGCGACCGGCGGCCCCGCAGGGATTCAGGCTTCCTATGACAGAGATGAGACCGACGAGTTTGTAAAACCTACCGTAGTGGAAAAGGAAGGCAGACCGGTGGCTGTTATTTCCGATCATGATTCCGTGATTTTCTTTAATTTCCGTCCTGACCGTGCAAGAGAGATCACCCATGCCTTCTGCGATGATGACTTTAAGGGCTTTGAGAGAGGCAGCAGACTGGCGCTTACTTATGTATGTTTCTCAGACTACGATCCCACCATACCGAATAAGGAAGTGGCATTCCATAAGATTGCAGTCACCAACACCTTTGGCGAATGGCTGGCTGCCAATGGTATGACACAGGCCAGAATTGCGGAAACAGAGAAATATGCCCATGTTACCTTCTTTTTTAACGGCGGCGTGGAGGAACCCAATAAAGGGGAGGACAGAGTACTTGTCAATTCCCCCAAGGATGTGGCCACGTATGATCTGAAACCGGAGATGAGTGCCTATGAAGTATGCGATAAACTGACAGAGGCGATTGGCTCGGGCAAATATGATGTAATCATTATCAATTTTGCCAATCCGGATATGGTGGGACATACCGGTGTGGAACCTGCCGCCATTAAAGCCGTGGAAGCCGTGGATGCTTGTGTGGGCAAAGCCGTGGAAGCGGTGAAAAAGGCAGACGGCGTACTCTTTATCTGTGCGGACCATGGCAATGCGGAGCAGCTTGTGGATTATGAAACCGGTGCGCCGTTTACCGCCCATACGACCAACCAGGTGCCGTTTATCCTTGTAAACTATGATCCGGCATATACACTGAGAGAAGGCGGATGCCTGGCCGATATTATCCCTACTCTGATAGAGATTATGAAAAAAGAGCAGCCGGCAGAGATGACCGGGAAATCGCTGCTCGTCAGAAAATAAAGAATAATTTTTCCTTACGTATCTGTGCAGTCGGGCAGGGGAGAGTCCTCTTCTCCTGCTCGTATGTCGGGCCCCGTCAGCGTATGCTGACGGGGCCCCTGACTTACTTCTTTTTATACGTATTTTTCGATCAGATGTACAAGAATGTGCCTGCCCAGTATTTCACTGCCCAGATCATCGGGGTGGATATCATCTTTGAAAAAAGCGTTCCGTATCTTGTAGTCCGCATTATCCATGAAACCCTCTTCATACAGATTAATGACATGGAAATCATATCTGTCCGCGAGATTGATCTGCACATCCGCATAATCCTGCCAGTCTTCATCCCGGAATTGTTCATAGGTTTCCATTCTGTTGGGATAGGTGATGACCACATGGACATCCGCATCCGGATGGAGCCGGTGAATCTGACGGAATGTTCTGTAGATATCCCCACAGTACGTACCCTCGTCCAGTTCTTTCAGTGAACCGAAATTGTCGGAGCCTGCAAACAGATCATTGATGCCTGCAAACAAAACAATGATATCAGCGTCCTCTGGAATATCGCCGTACCGGTGTACAATGGCATCGTCATTGTCGCTTCCCTCAAAAGGGGCGCCGCCGATTCCCAGATTGACAATTCTGGCGGATGTATACTTGGCGATAAAATTGGTATAATCCAGTCCGCTGCCATCCGGTGTCAGTGTACCGCCGTTTCCCGCGGTGATACTGTCTCCCAGAAAGACAATGGTTTTTCCCTTCAGCGGATCCCCGCAGAAATTGAGGATAAAAGAGTCGATACTGTCGATGGTCTTTGTTTTTTTAAATTTGTTTTTCATTTCATAGGCTTCTTCCAGTTCCCTGTATTTGGCCCGGATCATTTCTGTTGTCTCAGATTCGGAGTAGATGGACTGCGGTTTGGCATTGCTATCCTCCTGGGAGGCTTCCTCTTGTTCCGGCGCGTTCTCTCCTTCCTGAGAAATTTCCTTGGGCGGCTGCTCCTGTTTTTCCTGCGCGTCGTCCTGACCTTCCGGAACCGTTTTGTCAGGCCCGTCCTCACTTTCGGCAGTTTCCTGCGTTTCGTTTTCACTTTCGGTATCTTCTGTTATTTTATCTGCGTCCGTATTTTGATCAGATGTGTTTTCCGCGGCATCCTCCGTTTCCTTTTCCGGACCATCAGAAAGAATCTCCCAGGCGAACCCTTCATGAGCCTGAGAAGGAAGGGGACTGGCAATGATACCAATACAGAGAAAGAAACATAACACATATAATTTTTTCATACTGACACCTCTTATCCGAACATAACACTTGTTTTACATCCGATACGGTAATAAGCGGATGTTTTCAGTTTTCCTTATCATTAGTATCGTACAACATTTTTGGGAAATATGCAAATCGCGGAAAATAAATCTTGCAATTTTCTCCAAAATCCGTTATTATGTAGCATGCTACTAAGCAAAGCGAGGAGGATGAGAGATGTTTGCCAATGAAATCGGCATTTGTCTGAAAAAGATTCATAACCTGCTGGAGCGTGGGCGCAATCGTGATCTGAAGCGTCATGGCCTGACCGGAACGCAGATGGAGATCCTGGAATACCTTCACCGCAGAGGGAAAACAGGCTGTATCCTGGCTGACATTGCCTCATTTTTTGATGTAAAACATACAAGTGTGCTCCATGTCATAAAACTTCTGGAACAGAAAGGTCTGATCACCAGGCAGGCGCCCGCGGAGGGCGGCCGTTATCGTCACATCTGTCTGACAGAGGATGGGGAGAGACTGATGGCGGAGAGTGATCAGATCAGGTTTGCGGTAAACAGAGATATGTTACGGGGGTTTACGGAAGAAGAACAGGGACAGCTTGGGTCTTTGCTGAAGCGGCTTTATCAGAATCTGAAACAGGGAGAAGAGCGTAGTTATGGAAAATAAAACAACGGAACTGTTTAAAAATGCGCCGGTGCCCAAAGCGGTGCTCGGCAATATTATACCATCCATTATCAGTATGATTATGGTGCTTTTGTATAATCTGGCGGATACGTTTTTCATCGGAAAGACAGGGAATGCCTATATGGTGGCGGCTGTCAGTGTGGCCACGCCGGCCTTTCTGTTTTTTATGGCGGTGGGGATGCTGTTCGGTATTGGCGGCACATCCCTGATCTCCAGAATGTTGGGCGAGGGCAACAGAGAAAAGGCAAAGAATACCTCTTCTTTCTGCTTTTGGACCGGCCTGGTGATCGGTACGGTTTCCATGGTGCTGATCTGGATATTTGTAGAACCGCTCTGCCGTATGGTAGGTGCCAGTGAGGATACCGCCGGCTATGCAGCGCAGTATCTGAATATCGTGGCGGCAGGTATTCCGTTTCTCATTCTCAGCAATACCTTCAGCAACATTATCCGTGCGGAAGGAAATGCCAAAATCGCCATGGCCGGTATGGTATTTGGCAATATCATGAATATTGTGCTGGATCCCATTCTCATACTGGGGATGCACTGGAATGTGGCCGGCGCAGCCATAGCCACCACATTGAGTAATATGATTTCCGCCGTCTTTTACCTTGTCCATCTGTTGTCGGCAAAGACCATGCTTTCCGTGCGGCCTGCGGGTTTCAGAATCAGAGGCGGCATTGCTGCGGGCGTGCTGGCCATTGGAATACCGGCCTCGCTCAACAGCATACTGATGAGCACTTCCAATATTCTGATTAATCACAAGATGGCCGGGTACGGAGATATGGCTGTGGCCGGGCTGGGGGTCGCCATGAAGGTTAACATGATTGTGGTGATGCTGCTGATCGGTCTTGGAACCGGTATCCAGCCGCTGCTGGGATACTGTTACGGCGCCGGAAACGGCAGACGGTACATGGATGTGCTGAAATTTTCCCTCTGTCTTGCCTTTGGGCTGAGCGCGGTGATGACAATCATCTGTTATCTGGGCGCCGGGCCGCTTGTCACCGCCTTTCTGGACAATCAGGATGCGTTTGGCTTTGGTATGTCTTTTTCCCGCATCTATGTCCTGTCAGGGCCGGTTATGGGAATCCTGTTTGTCCTGATCAATGCCATTCAGGCAACCGGTGCGGCAGTTCCGGCGCTGGTCCTGTCGGTCAGCCGCCAGGGGGTTTTGTATATTCCGATTTTGTTTGCCTTTCATCAGGTATTCCATTCAGCTTATACTCTGGCTCTGGCACAGCCTGTCACGGATTATCTGTCCGTACTGCTGGCGATAGTACTGTTTGTGCTTACTTACCGCAAATATATCCGGCCGTTTGTGTCGGATCAAACATAAGAAAACGCTTTTATTATCGTACTTAAAATTATGGGAATGAGGTGTTGTCATGTTTCGTGAAATGAGAAGGAAAAAACAGATGTTATCCATGGAAGAGGCGGATCTGGTGCTGACCGGGAGTACTTCAGGGGTGCTGGCGCTGGACGGGGATGACGGCTATCCCTATGCCGTTCCTCTCAGCTATGTGTACGATGGCAGTAAAATCTGGTTTCATTGTGCCGGAAGCGGCCATAAGCTGGATGCCATCCGAAGGAATCAAAAGGCGTCGTTTTGCGTCATTGGGCGGGATGAGGTTGTTCCGGAAAAATATACGACCCGCTATCAGAGTGTAATCGTATTTGGCAGGATACGGATTGTGGAAGAGGATCGGGAAAAGAGGGAGGCCATTGAAAAGCTGGCGCTCAGATACGCGCCGGATGATACTGCCGCCGGACGGGCCCGGTATATAGAACACGCATGGGGAGCCTTCTGCATCCTGGAGATGTCCATTGACCTTATCACGGGGAAACAGGGTGCTGAACTGTTGTCACAGTAAACCCCATGCCGCAGAAGCAGTCATACTTCCGGTTCTTGACGCAGGGAGATTCTTGCATTATAATAAGGAAGCGCACTGGTATACCGATACACATGCGGGTGCGGTCTTGTAAACTGTAAATCCGGATAAAGAAGGTAAGGTACACGATGATCAAAAGTATGACAGGGTTCGGAAGATGCGAAGTTTCCGAAGGAGATCGGAAGTTTACGGCAGAGATGAAGGCAGTCAACCACAGGTACCTGGATGTGAATATCAAGATTCCGAAGAAACTCAATTTCTTCGAGGCTTCCATCAGGAGTCTGCTCAAAACGTATATTGAGCGGGGAAAGGTGGATCTCTATATCACATATGAAGATTTCACGGAAAATAATGTATGTGTCCGGTATAACCGGGATGTGGCCGGGGCCTATATGAAATATCTGGCAGAGATGGCGGAGGAGTTTTCTCTGGAAAACGATATCCGTGTATCCACACTGTCCAGATATCCGGAAGTGTTTGCCATGGAAGAACAGGCGCTTGACGAAAAAGGGCTCTGGATGGGGCTGGAGAAGGCAGTCCGCGGAGCGGCGGAGCGTTTTGTGGAGACGAGGATTACGGAAGGCGGAAACCTCCGGGAAGATCTTCTGGATAAGCTGGATCAGATGCAGGGACAGGTTGACTTTATCACAGAGCGTTCGCCTCTGATTATTGCGCGCTATAAGGAAAAGCTGCGGGAGAAGATACGGGAACTGGTGGATGAGACGCGATTCGACGAATCCCGCATTCTGACAGAAGTCACCATTTTCGCGGATAAGGTATGTGTGGATGAGGAGCTGGTCCGTCTGAAAAGCCATATTGCGCAGACAAGAGAGACACTGCTGGCAGGAGGCAGTGTGGGCCGGAAGCTGGACTTTATTGCCCAGGAGATGAACCGGGAGGCCAATACGATCCTCTCCAAGACGACAGATCTGGAGATTTCCGGCTGTGCGATAGAACTGAAAACAGGGATAGAGAAGATACGGGAACAGATACAGAATATCGAGTAAGTGATACGGTGAAGAATGAATCATTTAATTCATATCGGTTTTGGCAATATAGTCAATACAAGCAAGATCATAGCAGTGGTGACGCCGGATTCCGCGCCGGTCAAGCGGCTGGTACAGCGGGCAAAGGAAAACGGTACGGCCATTGATGCCACACAGGGCAGGAAGACGAAAGCGGTGCTGGTCATGGAGAACAGCCAGATCGTACTGTCGGCGCTTCTGCCGGAGACGATCGCGGGCAGAGCACAGGCGGAGAAAGCAGAGGATGATGAAGCGTAAAGGTATTTTGGTAGTGGTATCCGGTTTTTCGGGGGCAGGCAAGGGAACGCTGATGAAACAGCTTGTCAGGACATATGACACATATGCCCTGTCCGTTTCCATGACGACGAGGCCGCCCCGGCCGGGAGAGACGGACGGCAGGGAATATTTCTTTGTATCACGGGAAGCTTTTGAACAGAAGATCCGGGAGAACGGGCTGATCGAATATGCCCGGTATTGCGGCAATTATTACGGCACCCCCAGAGAGTATGTGGAGCGGCAGCTTCTGGCGGGAAAGGACGTGATCCTGGAGATTGAGATACAGGGGGCGCAGAAGGTAAAGGAAATGTTTCCTTCGGCGCTGCTTTTGTTCGTTACACCGCCTGGCATAAAGGAGCTGCGCCGCAGGCTGTCCGGCAGGGGGACAGAAACAGAAGACGTGATAAAGGAAAGGCTCTGCCGGGCACAGGCAGAGGCTGAGGGGATCGAAGCCTATGATTATCTGGTGATCAATGATGATCTGGATACCTGTGTGGAGCAGATGCATGGGCTGATACAGAATGCACACTGTGCGCCGGGACGGAATCAGGAATTGATTGAAGTGCTGAGAACCCAGTTAAAGGAAATGTGTGCTCATGCAGACGGGACGGCGCAGGGACAGTCGTAAGCCGTGCCCGGATATCTGAAAGGAGAGAATATATGTTACATCCATCTTACTCCGACCTGATGAAGGTCGTGAACAGCGGGGTCGAAGAAGGCGAGGCGCCGGTGGTCAACAGCCGGTATTCCATTGTAATGGCAGCGTCAAAGAGGGCAAGACAGCTGATCTCAGGCGATGATGCCTATGTGGACTGCGCAGGCGGCAAGCCGCTTTCCACGGCGATTGAAGAATTAAACAGATCGCGGATCCGGATACTGACCGAAGAAGAGTAAAGGCTGAAGAGATGAAGGTATTATTTGTGTCCCTTGGATGCGATAAAAATCTGGTGGATTCGGAGGCCATGCTCGCCTCCCTTGGCAGCAGAGGGTATCATTTCACGGATGAGCGTGAGGAGGCCGATATTGCCATAATCAATACATGCTGTTTTATTAACGATGCCAAAGAAGAAAGCATACAGACCATTCTGGAGATCGCTGCGCTGAAAGAGACTGGCAGGCTGCGTGGGCTGATCGTCGCCGGGTGTCTGGGACAGAGATATCAGGAAGAGATACAAAAAGAAATACCGGAGGTGGATGCCATACTGGGGACGGCCTCCGGGGAACGGATTGCGGAAACCGTGGAGGAAGTGCTGGCCGGAAAGGGAAGAAACCGTTTTGACGGTCTGGACAGCCCGCAGAAGGCGCATGCGGATGGACGCCGCCTGACGACAGGCGGGCATTATGCCTATCTGAAAATCGCGGAAGGCTGTGATAAACACTGCACCTACTGTATTATTCCGCATATACGGGGCAGCTACCGCAGTGTCCCGATGGAAGTGCTGCTGCAGGAAGCACGCACGCTTGTGGAAGGCGGCGTCAGGGAACTGATACTGGTGGCGCAGGAAACTACCGTCTATGGCGTGGATCTGTATGGAAAGAAAAGCCTGCCGGATTTGCTGCGGGCGCTGTGCGGTATAGAGGGGTTGTCCTGGCTTCGTATTCTTTACTGCTATCCGGAGGAAATTACGGATGATCTGATTGACACCATTGTCTCCGAGCGGAAGATATGCCATTATCTGGATATCCCCATTCAGCATGCCAGCGATACTGTCTTAAAGCGGATGGGCAGGAGGACGGACAGAGAGCAGCTTCGTGCCGTGATTGCAAAGCTGCGCCGGGAGATTCCCGATATCTGTCTGAGGACTACGTTGATCACAGGGTTCCCGGGAGAGAGTCAGGAGGACTTTGAGGAATTGTACCGCTTTGTCAATGAGATGGAATTTGACAGGCTGGGTGTTTTTCCTTATTCGCCGGAAGAGGGGACGCCGGCGGCGGAGATGGAAGGGCAGGTGCCGGAAGAAAGAAAGCTTTCGCGCCGGGATGAGCTGATGGAACTGCAACAGGCCATAGCTTTTGAGAAGGCGGAAGAACTTGCTTCGCGGGCGCCGGTCATGGAAGCGTTTGTGGAGGGCAGGCTGCCGGAAGAGGATATTTATATTGCCCGGACATACAGAGACGCGCCGGATGTGGACGGACTTGTGTTTTTCACCGGAGGCGGAGAGCTGCTCAGCGGTGAAATTGTCAGGGTCAGGATCACAGGCTCCCATGAATATGATTTGACAGGAGAGATGTATGATGAATTTACCGAATAAGCTGACGATGCTGCGTATTTTACTGATTCCTTTTTTTGTGGTATTTATGCTTATATCGCCCGGCGAGGCGGCATATCGGTGGATTGCGCTGGGCATCTTTATCACAGCCAGTCTGACAGACCTGCTGGACGGTAAGATCGCCAGAAAATACGGGCTGGTCACTAATTTTGGCAAGCTGATGGATCCTCTGGCCGATAAGATGCTTGTGAGTGCGGCACTGATCTGTCTGACGGCACTGGGGCAGCTGGCCGCCTGGATCGTGATTGTCATCATCAGCCGGGAATTTATTATCAGCGGCCTGCGGCAGATCGCGGCGGATAACGGCGTTGTAATTGCCGCAAGCTACTGGGGAAAATATAAGACTACATTTCAGATGATTATGATCTGTCTGTTGATTGCGGGGCTTGACAGCCTGCGGCTGTTAACGGAAATCGTGACCTGGGCGGCGGTGATTCTGACGATCGTGTCACTGATCGACTATATGATAAAGAATCGTCAGGTATTTATGGAGGACAAATGAGATGACCGTAGAACTGATTTCGGTAGGTACGGAACTGTTGCTTGGGAATATTGTAAATACCAATGCCGCTTATCTGGCGGAGCAGTGCGCCCGTCTGGGCCTTTCGTGTTTCTATCAGACAGTTGTGGGAGACAATGCCGGACGGCTGGCACAGATTCTGCACACCGCACTTTCGCGTTCGGATGTGCTGATCCTGTCAGGCGGGCTGGGGCCCACGCAGGATGATCTGACGAAGGAGACCGCTGCCGGGGTTATGGGCATGGCTCTTACCCGCGATGAACATACGGCGAAGCGTCTGCAGGAATACTTTTCCAGGCGGAAGCTCGAACTGACAGAGAATAACTGGAAGCAGGCCATGGTGCCTGAAGGCGCGATTGTGATTGATAATGAGAACGGTACGGCGCCCGGCATTATAATGGAAAAAGAGGAAAAACGTGTTATCTTGCTGCCGGGGCCTCCCGGTGAGCTGATTCCCATGTTTGAGAATGCCATCGCTCCGTATCTGGCCGGGGCAGTGCCGGGTGTGATCCATTCCCAGACTGTCAAGCTCTGCGGCATTGGAGAGAGTAAGGCCGAAACGATGGTGGCGGATCTGATCGCGGCGCAGAGCAATCCGACCATTGCCCCCTATGCCAAAACCGGTGAGGTGCATCTTAGGATCACGGCAAGGGCATCTGCGGAAAAAGAAGCAAAGAAGCTGATCAAACCGGTGGTAAAGGAACTGAAAAACCGTTTTGGCATGAATGTATATACGACGGATGAGGCAGTGACACTGGAGCAGGCGGTGGTGGATCTTTTGCTGGCCAATCACCTGACCGTTACGACTGCGGAATCGTGTACCGGCGGGCTTCTTTCCGCCAGACTTACCGGGGTGCCGGGCGTATCGGAAGTCTTTAAGTCCGGGCAGGTTACCTATTCCAATAAAGCAAAGCATAAGCTGCTGGGAGTGAAAAAGCCTTCTCTGGACAAATACGGCGCGGTGAGTGAAAATGTAGCCAGAGAAATGGCAAAAGGTGCCGCACTCGCTTCCAGGGCAGATGTGGCAGTGGCCATAACCGGAATCGCGGGGCCGGATGGCGGAAGTTCCTCCAAGCCGGTGGGACTTGTGTATATCGCGTGCCGGGTGAGGGGCAAGACAAAAGTGAAATCTTACCATTTCACCGGCAATCGCAATAAAGTCCGGGAGAACAGCGTGGTAGCCGCGCTGACACTGATGCGTCATTGTATTCTGGAATATTACAGTGAGGTAACATTCCGGTAAGTACGGGATCAAGAGAGTCAGGAGGGAGAGTATGAATCAGCAAACAGAAGACAATTACAGTTTTTGTCCGAGGTGTGGTTCTCTGATGGAAGATGGCGTCTGTCCGGAGTGCCGGAAACAGAAAGAACAGGGTGTGTATTCTTCACGGAATTTTCCGCAGGCGCCGGAGTCCGTTGCCGGCGGTGCTGGCCAGGGAGTTTATCCGGAGAATCCGGCGCAGACAGGGGGGCCCGGCCAGGGCGCTGTCGGGAATCAGCCGGGGAACTGCTGTCAGCAGCTCCCGTATCAGGGGCCGGGAGCAGGATATTATCAGAGTCCCGGGCCGGGGCAGCCGGGTATGTATCAGCAGAGCCCCGGCCAGGGGCAGCCGGGTATGTATCAGCAGAATCCCTATCAGGGGCAGCCGGGGATGTGGCAGCAGAATCCCGGGCAGGGACAGCCGGGCATGTGGCAGCAGAATCCATACGGGCAGCCGGGCGGTTACGGCCCGGGGGTCGATCCTTCCTTTTACGGGAAGCCTCAGAAAAACAATAAAGTCTGGATTACGGTGGGGATTGTGGTAGGGGTAATTTTTGCCCTGTTTACCATAATAGGCAGTTTTTATTACGGATATTTTATTATGAAACTGGCATCCGGAGAATCCGGCAGATATGTGGGCAGATTTGAAAATGGCGGTGAGGAAAGACCGGGCGGAGAGTCCGGCGGGGATGAGCCTTATGACAGCAATGAGTATGATGACTATGAGGACAGCGGAGAGGATACCTATGTGCCTTCCCCGGAGGATGAGTACTATTATGGCCCTTGTGATGCCATAGATGAGAATGTGGCCTATTCTTTAAAGACGAAGTCCTACACCAATGAAGATCCCGATAATAACATTGATGTCGTCATCAATTATTTCGAGCTGGAAGGCGAAGATATACCCAATATTGATCAGCTCAATGAAGCGCTCGAGAAGGTTGCGCTCTATTATGTGGATGATTTTCCGCAGTATTCTGCCTATGCGGAATATGGGGACAGCTATACGGTGTATATTACATCGTATGTGACCTATAATGATGACGAGATGATCAGCATTGTGATGGACGAATATATTATGGTGGATGACCGTTATCATCTGGATCTGTATCCGATCAATATTGACGTCAGAAACGGTGTGGTTCTGGATAACGACAGCCTTTTGGACATTGACGCGGCGTTTGCGGAAGAGTTTCGCGAGAGGAACGAGAGGCAAAACGGCAGTGTGGAATTTCTGGATTCCCTTACCGACGAAGAACTGGCACAGTTTCTGCGGGACAGAGACAGCGTGATTGCATACTATACCCCACTGGGCATGGAAGTCGGCCTGAATTACGAAACTGCCGGCTCCAGCGGTTGGGTCACGGTCACCTATAAAGATTATGACAGGTATCTGTCCAGATTTTAAATAGCCGCTCCCCGTCGGGGCGGTCTGAAGTAAGAGAAGCTATCTCTGTGGGATATGGGGAAGTCAGCGTCCCTGTATCCCGTCTGTAAAAAGCATATTCCTGCGGGCGGCAAGCCGGTGTCTCATGATCTGCCCGAATACTTTTCCCTGAAAAATCGAAAAAAAGAATTGACAAAAGCAAACAGATGTTTTATTCTATTATCAGAACAGATGTTCTTATTATTTAAAGGAGAATCAATATGGAAAAAGAAGATAAATTAAAAGCACTGGATGCGGCACTGAACCAGATTGAACGGCAGTTCGGCAAGGGTACTGTGATGAAGCTGGGAGATCCCAGCACACAGATGAATGTAGAGACGATACCGACGGGCTCCCTGAGCCTGGATATTGCGCTTGGGCTGGGAGGGATTCCCAGAGGGCGTATTGTGGAGATATACGGACCGGAGTCCAGCGGTAAGACGACAGTTACGCTGCATATGGTAGCCGAAGTACAGAAGCAGGGCGGAATCGCCGGATTTATTGATGCGGAGCATGCACTCGACCCGGTCTATGCGAAAAATATCGGTGTGGATATTGACAATCTTTACATATCACAGCCGGATAACGGCGAACAGGCCATGGAGATTACGGAGACGATGGTTCGCTCTGGCGCCATTGATATTATCGTGGTCGATTCTGTTGCGGCGCTCGTGCCCAAGGCTGAGATTGACGGTGAAATGGGAGACAGCCATGTGGGGCTGCAGGCCAGACTGATGTCTCAGGCGCTTCGTAAACTGACGGCAGTCATCAGCAAATCCAACTGCACGGTGATATTTATCAACCAGCTGCGTGAAAAGATCGGTATTATGTTCGGAAATCCGGAGACTACCACCGGAGGCCGTGCGCTTAAATTTTATTCCTCTGTCCGTCTGGATGTGAGAAAGGGAGAGACACTCAAGCAGAGCGGAGAAGTGATCGGCAACCGGACAAAGGTCAAGGTTGTGAAAAACAAGATAGCGCCTCCGTTTAAAGAAGCAGAGTTTGACATCATGTTCGGACAGGGCATTTCCAAAGAAGGCGATATCCTTGATCTGGCCGCGGGCTGCAATATTATCAATAAGAGCGGTGCATGGTATGCCTATGAAAATGCCAAGATCGGGCAGGGGAGAGAGAATGCCAAGCAGTTTCTGAGAGACAATCCGGAGACTTGTGCGGAGGTTGAAAATAAAGTCAGAGAGCATTACGGACTGCGCGGAAAAGGCGGGGATGCCGATCATGGAGAAGGCACAGGCAAAAAGGAGACCGCAGGCAAAGAACCCGCAGGCAAAAAGACCGCCGGGAGAAAAGCGTCCGCCGACAGGGACGAGGCTGGCGGAAAGAAGAGCGGCACGGATATGGCAGTGGAAAGTAATGAAATCTTATGACAGTGGTGAAAATAGAGGCGCTATCCGGGTCAAGGAGCAGGGTTTTGCTTGAGAATGAGGAAAGCTTTGTGCTCTACAAAGGTGAATTGCGCAAATATCGGATCGAGGAGGGCGGCCAGCTGAGCGAAGCGGCATATCGGGAGCTGCAGACGCAGGTATTGCCCAAGAGGGCAAAGCTGCGTGCCATGAACCTTCTGAAAAACAGACGATATACGGAAAAAGAGATGATGGATAAGCTGCTCGGGGGCGGTTATCAGCCAAAGATTGCCCGGGAGGCAGTGGATTATGTGAAATCCTACCACTACATAGATGACAGACAGTACACCATGGATTATATTACCTGCCGGGCAAAGGGGCACAGTCTGAGAGAAATGGAGCAGAAGCTGCTGCGGAAAGGCATCGACAGGGAACTGTTTGGAGAGGTTTTGCAGGAGCTGGAAGCGGAAGGCTTCGATTCGGAGGAAGAGGCGGCCATACGGCACATCCTGATAAAAAAACATTGTACGGAAAAAGTGATGGACGACAGAGAAAAACAGCGTATTTATGCATGGTTTTACCGAAAAGGATTTTCCCTTGACACGGTCAGAGCCGTGATGGAGGATGTTTTGCTTGACATAACATGAAAATACGTATAAAATTAATGTGTTGTAATTTTTGACAGTTAGGGTGTCTCCAGCATCCTATATCAGATATTCGTACAATGAAAATGAAATAAGGAGGTGCTCCTGTACATGCTCAGTGTAGTAGTAGCAGTCGTTGTTACACTTCTGATCGCTGTACCGGCATCCGTTGCAGCCGCCACGTCTTATCATAAAAAGGTTGTGGAAACCAAGATCGGGAATGCTGATGAAAAGGCAAGAGAGATCATTGATACGGCGCTGAAGACTGCGGAGGCCAAAAAGAGAGAAGGCTTGCTTGAGATCAAGGAAGAATCCATTCGCGCCAAGAATGAGATCGACAAGGAGATCAAGGAACGCCGGGCTGAGGTACAGCGCTCTGAGAGACGGATTCAGCAGAAGGAAGAAAACATCGACAAAAAGACCGATGCAATGGAGAAGAAGGAAGCAACGCTGGCGGCGAAGGAAGAAGAACTTGGAAAGCTGAAAGTAGAGGTTTCCAAACTGAATGAACAAAGAGTACAGGAACTGGAACGAATCTCTGGATTAACCTCCGAACAGGCAAAAGATTATTTGTTGAAAACTGTTGAAGACGAAGTGAAACATGAAACAGCCATGATGATCAAGGAGATGGAGAGCCGGGCCAAGGAAGAGGCGGACAAGAAGGCAAAAGAGTATGTGGTGACTGCCATTCAGAAATGTGCCGCCGATCATGTGTCCGAGACGACCATTTCTGTCGTACAGCTTCCCAACGACGAGATGAAGGGGAGGATTATCGGCAGGGAGGGACGTAATATCCGGACCCTTGAGACAATGACTGGCGTGGATCTGATCATTGATGATACCCCGGAGGCGGTTATCCTCTCCGGATTTGATCCGATCCGCAGGGAAGTTGCCCGTATCGCCCTTGAGAAACTGATCGTTGACGGACGGATTCATCCGGCAAGGATCGAGGAGATGGTGGAAAAGGCACAAAAAGAAGTGGAAGTGATGATCAAGGAGGAAGGAGAGGCTGCCACTCTGGAAGTAGGAGTACACGGCATCCATCCGGAACTGGTCAGACTGCTTGGTAAGATGAAATTCAGAACAAGCTATGGACAGAACGCTTTGAAACATTCCGTTGAGGTTGCACAGCTGTCAGGACTGCTGGCAGCGGAGATGGGACTGGATGTGAGACTTGCGAAGCGTGCCGGCCTGCTGCATGATATCGGTAAGGCAGTGGACCACGAAATGGAAGGTTCCCATATCCAGCTTGGTGTAGAGCTTTGCAGAAAATATAAAGAAGGGGCTGTTGTCATTAACAGCGTGGAATCCCACCACGGAGACGTGGAGGCCCAGTCCCTGATCGCATGTCTTGTACAGGCTGCGGACACCATTTCTGCAGCGAGACCGGGCGCAAGACGGGAAACGATTGAAACATATACCAGCAGGTTAAAACAATTGGAAGAAATTACAAACAATTTCAAAGGTGTAGACAAATCTTTTGCTATTCAGGCAGGCAGAGAGGTTCGTGTTATGGTAGTTCCGGAACAGATTTCGGATTCTGACATGGTACTTCTGGCGCGGGATTTATCCAAACAGATTGAAGCTGAATTGGAATATCCGGGACAGATTAAAGTCAATGTTATACGTGAATCACGCGTAATCGATTATGCAAAGTAGAATAGGACAGAAAAAGAGGAGGGAAACGTTATGGCGTTTTCCTCCTCTTTTTCTGTATACCCGGCAGATAAGATACCTATCCTGCCAGGTGTTCAGGAATCAATATCTTCACTGGCAGCAACTGCGGATACAACGGAAGTAACTGCAGATACTACTACGACGGCAATGATAATTACAAGCATGCCACCCATTAATACCAACATGCAAAACGCCTCCTTTCCGTACGGTAAGTAGTTAAGGGCTTGTATGTTTTACCCAAACTCTGATCTCATGATTGCTCTTTCACAATTGTATGGTTTGATCTGAACTGTTACCCAGTATACCATACCAGGGAAGGAAATGTCAAAAATTCCTCTTGTATAATTTGGAATCTTGTAGTAGAATAGCAAAGGCGAGTGTTTGATTGTATACAATTATCCAATCAAACAACAGGAAAACAATTGAGAATAAGGACGGTGCAGGATATGAAACCATACAGTGAGTTGAGCAGAGAAGAGTTGCTTACATGCAAAGAAGAACTGGACAAACAGTATCAAGAGGCGCAGAGCAAGGGGCTGAGTCTTAATATGTCCAGGGGGAAGCCGGAGAAAGGGCAGCTTGATATGGGTATGGGTCTGATGAGTGTTTTGGGCGAAGACTGTGATATGAAATCTGAGGACGGTACGGACTGCCGCAATTATGGTGAGCTCGACGGCATTATGGAGGCCAAAGTTCTGATGGCGGGCATTATGGGTGTCCGGGATCCGAAGGACGTGATCGTATTTGGAAACGGAAGTCTTTCCACGATGTATGATGCTGTCTGCCGTTCCTATACAACCGGGGTATTGGGATGTACGCCGTGGTGCCGACTGGATCAGGTGAAGTTTTTATGTCCGGTTCCCGGATATGACAGGCATTTTGCCATTACGGAGCATTTTGGGATTGAGATGATAAACATTCCCATGACGGAAAAAGGGCCGGATATGGATCTGGTGGAGAAATATGTGTCTGAGGACGCTTCCGTAAAAGGAATCTGGTGTGTGCCCAAATATTCCAATCCGCAGGGAATTTCCTATTCTGACGAAACTGTCCGTCGCTTTGCGGCGCTGAAGCCGGCAGCTGAGGATTTCCGGATTTACTGGGATAATGCTTATGCGGTGCATCATCTGTATGAAGAGGATCAGGACGAAATCCTGGATATCCTCTCAGAGTGTGAGAAGGCAGGGCATCCGGATATGGTATATGTGTTTGGCTCCACTTCCAAGATCAGCATGGCCGGAGCGGGGATTGCCGCTATGGCCGCGTCGCAGAGGAATCTGGAATCCATCAAAAAGTCGATTGCCATCCGTACCATCTGTTATGATAAGATCAATCAGCTGCGTCATGCCAGATATTTTAACAGTATGGAAGCCGTAAAGGCTCACATGAAGAAACATGCGGATATTCTGCGGCCTAAGTTTGAGGCGGTACTGGATGTGCTGGAGCGGGAACTTGGCGGCCTTGGCATAGGAAACTGGGTGCGGCCCAAAGGCGGCTATTTTATCACATTTGAAGCCATGGAGGGCTGTGCGAAAAATATTGTCCGTAAATGTAAAGAGGCAGGCGTGACACTGACCGGTGCGGGAGCCCCGTTCCCTTACGGGAAGGATCCCCATGACAGTGTGATCCGGATTGCTCCTTCCTTCCCTGCCAGGGAGGAACTGGCACAGGCCACAGATCTGTTTGTGCTGTGTGTGAAGCTTGCCAGCATAGAGAAGCTGCTGGAAGGATAAGGAGGGTCTCGATGAGTGACGAAGTCAGGAGAATAGGCAGGGAATTGATCCATAAAGGTACGATTCTTGAATATTATGTGGATACGATGGAACTGCCGGACGGCAAACAGGCAAAGTGGGACTTTATTAAGCATAATGGGGCGGCTGCGGTAGTGCCGGTTATGGCAGACGGCCGGATTCTGATGGTATCTCAGTATCGGAATGCGCTGGAGCGATACACACTGGAAATTCCTGCCGGCGGGCTGAATCCGGGAGAGTCTGTGGATACTTCTCTTGCCGCCGCCAGGGAGTTGGAAGAGGAGACGGGATATGCATCGGAAGATTTGGAACTTCTTCTGTCTCTCCATACGACGGTGGCATTCTGCAATGAAAAAATAGATATTTATGTGGCAAAAAATCTGGTGCGGACACAGCAGCATCTGGATGAGGACGAATATCTGCGTGTGGAAGCCTATACGCTTACAGAGCTGCAGGAGATGGTACTTGACAGGAGGATACAGGATTCCAAGACGATCGCCGCACTTATGGCATATAAAGTGAAATACGGCATATAATTGTAAAAAAGTCAGAAGTGGATATGCTGTGAGATTTACGAAACTACGATGGAAAAGGGCAGAACGGCCGAACTGGGCGCTGCCCTTTTTTGCGGGACTGGTAGCTGGGGCCGTTCTGGTATCCCTCAATATGGGCGTGTTTGTCACAGAGAGCGGCTTTTTAAGCCGGATGGGGCTTGCGCAGATGAAGCGGATGGAACTGAATGAGAATGCTTTCTTTTTTTATGTGCTCCGCAAACGGATCGGACCATTGTGGCTGGCTGCCATACTTTCCACTACTTTTGCGGGGATTGTAACCACGTATCTGTTTGTGATGTGGGTGGGGGTATGTATGGGTGTGGTGGCCTCTGTCGCAATGATCCGTTATGGGATCAAGGGTATTTTGCTCCTTGCCGGCAGCCTGATGCCTCATTACCTCTGCTATATCCCGGCATTTTTTATGCTGGCGGATTTGTGTTTTCGAATGTGTGCCAGGCTTTACTATCCGGTAAAGGATTATACAAAGAACGCACAGGAGCAGTCAGGGACATATGGAATCCTTGGAAATTTTCTGCTGCTTCACGGAATTTTTATTGTGGGCGCGGTTTTGGAAAGCTTTGTCAATCCTCATGTGATGGCCGAATTATTAAGAATCTTTTAAGATACGGATTTTGCTGGAAAATACCATTTGCTTTTCCCTGATAACTTGATTATAATAAACGTTATATCCGCAGTGAGATACAGTAAGCAATGGCTGTGAAGCAAACAAGAGGAAAGGCGCGGATTCCATGCTGGACGAGATTACCGCTTTTATCTTTTACTTACATAATATAAAAAAGACCTCCGGAAATACGGAGCTGTCTTATAAAAGAGATCTGTGCAAATTTATGGCTTTTATGCAGGAGCGGGGCATTACCGATATCGGGCATATCTCGCAGGAAGATCTGAAGGCATATATCCGTTATCTCCATGAACGCAATTTTGCCGCTTCTACGGTTTCCAGAAATATTGCCTCTATCAAAGCCCTGTATCAATATCTCAGAGAAGAAGGACAGATTGAGGAAAATATTGCCAGGGAGCTGAAGGCACCCCGCATAGAAAAAAAACGCCCGGAAATCCTTACTATGGAAGAGGTGGCACGGCTTCTGGAGCAGCCCTCCGGAAACAGTGACAAAGAGATCCGGGACCGGGCAATGCTGGAATTGCTCTATGCCACAGGGATCCGTGTGACAGAGCTGATCAGCCTGCAGGTAAGAGATGTCAATTTGCAGAGGAATCGCATTGTCTGTCGGGACAGCCATAAGGAGAGACTGGTGCCCTTTGGGGAAGCAGCCAGGGCCGCCCTTGTGCGCTATCTGGAAGAGGCCAGGGACAGCATGGTGCCGGGGCATGGGGAAGAGACGCTGTTCGTGAACTGCTCCGGTCAACCCATGAGCCGACAGGGGTTCTGGAAGCTGGTCAAGCATTATGCCCGCAAAGCCGGGATAGAGGCAGATATCACACCCCACACGCTGCGTCACTCATTTGCGGCGCATCTGGTGGAGAACGGGGCCGATCTGCGCAGTGTGCAGATTATGCTGGGGCATTCGGATATATCCACCACACAGATATATGCCAATATAGGACAGGATCACATTGAAAGAGTATATGCAAAGGCTCACCCGAGAGGGTGAGCCTTTTTTCGTATGCATCCGCATCGCCTCCTTCCTCCGCCTTGCAGACTGACAAAACATTCGGCACTGGCAATGCGATTACTGACCGGATAGAGCACTATGATACATATTCGGCAATATCATAGATCAGCCGTTCCGTATCTTCCCAGCCCAGACAGGGATCCGTGATGGATTTGCCGTATACTCCGCCGCCGATGGGCTGACTGCCTTCTTCCAGATAGCTTTCCACCATGACGCCCTTGACCAGCCGGTGAATATCGGCATTGAGCTTACGGCTGTGCAGCACTTCCTTGACAATACGGATCTGTTGTTTGAACTGTTTGCCGGAATTGTTGTGGTTGGAATCAATGATGCAGGCTGGATGGAGCAGCTCCATACCGCTATACAGCTCCAGCAGGCTGTTGAGGTCTTCGTAGTGATAATTGGGAAAACTCCTGCCATATTTATTGACGGAACCGCGCAACACCGTGTGTGCCAGCGGATTGCCGGGGGTGTTTACCTCCCATCCACGGTAGATAAAGGAGTGGGGGTGCTGGGCGGCATAGACGGAGTTGAGCATGATGGACAGGTCGCCGCTGGTGGGATTTTTCATGCCTGCCGGCACATCAAAGCCGCTGACTACGAGCCGGTGCTGCTGATCTTCCACGGAGCGCGCGCCGATGGCCACATAGGAAAGAATATCCTGCACATAACGCCAGTTTTCGGGATAGAGCATCTCATCTGCCGCGGTGAGGCCTGATTCGGCGATCGCGCGGATATGCATTCTGCGCATCGCTATCAGTCCGGCCAGAAAGTCCGGCTTTTTATTGGGGTCAGGCTGGTGGAGGATACCCTTGTATCCCTCTCCGGTCGTCCGGGGCTTGTTGGTATAGATTCTGGGAATGAGAATCAGCTTATCGTTTACTTTTTCATTGACGGCGGCGAGTCTTGTCACATAGTCGCAGACTGCGTCTTCATTGTCGGCGGAGCAGGGGCCAATGATGACTAGAAACTTCCCACTCTCTCCGGTAATCACTTTTTTGATCTCTTCATCTTTCTGTTTTTTTAAAGCGGCCAGATGTGCGGGAACGGCGTATTGCTCGCGGATCTCCGCAGGATTGGGCAGCTTTTTTACAAATTCGAATCCCATAAAGGTCTCCTTTCTGTGTCAGTAATTCCCATTATAATATAAAAAGGCAGATGGGGCAAGGGCGGTGGGGGCGATAAATCCGTATCGCAATACTGCATTCATGTTACAGAAAAAAACAAATATGTAAAAAATTATTCATAATTTTTTAATATTTATGTTCGAAAATGCAAAAAAAAGCCCCAAATATGCAGTTTTTGTTACTTTTTTCCTGCAAAATCGCTGATGCGGAAACATAAGTTCCCCTTGTAAGTCTACCCGATCTGGGATAAAATAAGTGTACGAGTGGTGGAAAGTGGTTAAAAGTGGCTTGAAGTGGAGAAGATATGGATAGTAAGTGGCTGCTTTCACTTTCCGTGGCAGACTGCCCGGGCAGGTGAAGCTTATGTTTATGGGAGAATACAACCACACAATTGATGCAAAAGGCAGGGTGATCGTACCTTCCAAATTCCGCGACTTACTGGGAGAAGAATTTGTTGTAACCAAGGGTCTGGATGGGTGCTTATTTGTGTTTGATAATAAAGAGTGGGCTGCATTTGAAGAGAAACTGAGATCACTGCCAATTACCAATAAAGATGCAAGAGCCATTGTCCGTTTCTTTCTGGCAGGAGCTGCCAGTGTGGAAGTGGACAGGCAGGGAAGGATATTATTGCCGGCTTCTCTCCGCGATTTTGCCGGGCTGACCAAGGATGCCGTTCTGGTCGGGGTGGGCAGCAGGATCGAGATCTGGAGCAAAGACAGCTGGGAAAGTGTGGCATCCTTTGAAGATATGGATACCGTTGCCGGCCATATGGCGGATCTGGGACTGAATATATAGGGAAATGCTGACTTCATCAGCACTTCCTTGGCAGTTGCGAAGGGAACAAAGCAGTATGGAATTCAGGCATACATCGGTATTATTGGAAGAGACAATCGAATATTTACGGATCCGTCCGGACGGTATCTATGTGGACGGGACACTGGGCGGCGGCGGACACAGTCTGAGGATCGCCCGGCAGCTTTCGCGGGAAGGCAGACTGATTGGGATTGACCAGGACGATGCGGCTCTCCTGGCGGCAGGAGAGAGGCTGGCTCCGTTTCAGGACAGGATCAGCCTGGTGCGGCGCAATTTCTGCGAGATGGACAGGGTGCTTGCGGAGCTGGGGATTTGCGGCGTGGACGGCGTCCTGCTTGATCTGGGGGTATCCTCGTATCAGCTTGATACGCTGGAGCGGGGATTTTCCTATAAATATGATACGGCGCTCGATATGAGGATGGACAGGCGTCAGACACTGACTGCCCGTGAGATCGTCAATACGTATTCCATGCAGGAGCTCTTCCGTATCATCCGCGACTATGGGGAGGAGCGGTTTGCGCAGAATATTGCGAAACATATTGTGGCGGCCAGAGAAAAGGCGCCCATCGAGACCACAGGGGAGCTGGGTGAGATCATCCGGGCGGCCATACCTGCCAGAGTACGTGCAGGCGGAGGGCATCCTTCCAGGCGGACCTTCCAGGCCATACGCATTGCCTGTAACCGGGAGCTGGAAGTGCTGGAAGATACGATGGAGCGGGTAGCGGATCTGTTGAACCCGGGAGGAAGGCTCTGTGTCATAACCTTCCACTCCCTGGAAGACCGGATCGTGAAAGCGGCCATGCGCCGTTATGAAAACCCCTGTATCTGCCCGCCGGACTTTCCGGTCTGTGTATGCGGGAGGAAGCCTGTGGGGAAGATGATAACAAGAAAACCGGTTCTGCCGACAGAGGCAGAGCAGGAGATAAATAAAAGAGCAAAGAGTGCCAGACTCAGAGTATTTGAAAAGAGGGAGTAACTATGGCCGTGAGAAATCAGAGAGGTCCATACGAAAGCAGAAGAACAGGTACTGGGAGCGGTCAGACACGGAATCATATCTATGTGTACGGAAATACGGCAAGGCAGCTGGATGTAAGAGAAGCCATCCGGGAAAAACCAAAAAGGACGCCGAATTACGCCATCAGAAAGAATCAGGAAAAGGCTATGCGCATGAATCCCGGCTATGTGCTGTTTCTGGCGTTTGCCCTGATGATATCCGGCGCCGTACTGCTTGGGTATATCCGTCTGCAGTCTGATATTACCAACAGCCTGAACCATATTGCTGCTTTGGAAAGTCAGTTAAATGACCTGAAATTATCGAATGATGAAGAATACAGCCGGATCGAGAGCAGTGTGAATCTGGAAGAGATTAAGAGGATCGCAATTGAAGAACTGGGGATGACTTATGCGGCGCAGGGCCAGGTTGTGGAATACTCTGCGGAAGGAAGCGATTACGTGAGACAGCTGGCGGAGATTCCGGGAGCCGGCACAGAACAGCACCGCTGATCTTTGGCAGCAGACTCAGACAGAAAGCGGCGGGTGTGTTTGTGAGAAAGATAATACAAAGTCATAAATTTACAACGAAGATGCAAAAGAAGCTGGTAGTACTGTTTTTGTTTGTACTGTCAGCTTTCGTCGGATTAAGTGTCAGACTGATCCTGATCAATCGGGATAACGGGGAACAATATAAGCGGCAGGTGCTTTCTCAGCAGAGATATGACAGCCGTGTCATTCCTTTTAAACGGGGAGACATCGTGGACTGCAAAGGGACAAAGCTGGCCGTCAGTGAAAAGGTATACAACGTTATCCTCGATGTCAGTCTGATGACGGAAAAGGAGCAGTACATAGAGGCCACACTGGAAGCGCTGGGCCGATGCTTTGACCTGGATATGAGTGAGATACGCTCGTTTGTGGCCGCCAATCCGGATTCCAAGTACAGGGTACTGGCCAAGAAGCTTTCCTATGATGAGATCAGTCCTTTTGTGGAACTGCAGAACGATACGAAGAACAATCCCGACATCAAGGGCGTCTGGTTTGAAGCGGAGTATGAACGGGTCTATCCGAATGGCAGTCTGGCCTGTGATGTCATCGGTTTTACGGGCAAGGATAATACCGGGACCTACGGACTGGAAGAATACTATAATGATACGCTGAACGGAATTAACGGAAGGGAATATGGGTATCTTAATGATGATTCCACACTGGAACGGAGGACAAAGGCAGCCATAGACGGCAATACCATTGTTTCGACCATTGATTCCAATATCCAGGGGATTGTGGAAAAATATTTAAGGGAGTTCAATGAAGAAAATAAGGATGTGGTAAGGGAAGGCAACGGGGCATACAATGTAGGCTGTATCATACAGAATGTGAATACCGGGGAAATCCTTGCCATGGCGAGCTCCCCGGCCTTTGACCTCAATGACATCTATAATCCGCAGGTGCTTCTGGGGATGCATACGCTGGATGAAAATCTGAAGGAGACGGACGAAGTCATCACCCAACAGATCATTGACGCCATGGATCACGATACGCTTTATACCCACCTGAACGCAGTCTGGAAAAATTTCTGTATTTCCAATACGTATGAGCCGGGCTCCACAGCCAAGCCGTTTACCGTGGCCATGGGGCTGGAAAGCGGCAGGCTGAGCGGCAATGAGACGTATTTCTGCGGCGGTTTCCTCTGGTATGGCGGTCATAAGATCCATTGTCATAACCGCAGGGGAGACGGCACACTGACCGTCAAGCAGGCAGTGGAAAAATCGTGCAATGTGGCGCTGATGCAGATGGGAGAGGTCATCGGAAAGGATAATTTCCTTACTTTTCAGGAAGGCTTTGGCTGGGGACTGAGAACAAATATTGATCTGGCCGGCGAAGCGCGGACGTCAGGGCTTGTATACAATTCTTCCACTATGAGGGAGACGGAGCTGGCCACCGCCACCTTCGGTCAGGGGTTTAATGTGACTATGATCGAGATGATCACCGCGTTTTCCTCTCTGGTCAACGGCGGTTATTATTATGAACCGCATATGGTAAATAAGATCCTCAGTTCTGACGGCACCACGATCAGAAATATTGAGCCGAGGCTGCTCAAACAGACCATTTCCGCCAGCACATCGGAAAAGATTGTCGATTACTGCAACGGTGTCGTCATAGAAGGAACGGGAACGACCGCGCGGCCGGCGGGTTATGCCATCGGCGGCAAGACCGGGACAGCAGAGATGGCGCCCCGTACCAAAAGGGATTATGTATGTTCTTTTCTTGGGTTTGCGCCTGCGGATGATCCGCAGATTGCCATCTATGTGGTTGTGGACAGACCCAATGCCGCCAAGCAGGATGATGCGAAATTTGCCACCCGCATTGTCAAGAATATACTGACGGAAGTCCTGCCGTATCTGCACTTCTTTATGACGGAAGAGCTGTCGGAAAGCGAGACGGCCGAACTGGGCGAAAGCGGCCTGGCCGTGCGCATTCCGGGTGTGGAACCCGCGGAGGGACAGGATCAGGAAGGCGCGCAGGAAGGAGATGCTTCCGGGGGCGGAGCCTCTGAGGGAGGAGGCGCGGCGCAGGATCCCGAAGAACTGGATATTACCGGCGGCCCCGTGCCGGAAGGTACGGCCGGGGAGGGCGGCGCAGAAGAGGAAATGTCAGAGGAAGAACGGGAATGGAGGGAGCGCATCAGCGGGTATGTCACCGATCCGGAGACCGGCTATCTGGTGGAACCGGAGACGGGTATCCTGATAGATCCCGAGACGGGGCAGGCCGTGGAAAGTGTGCCGCTTATGGACTGATCTGACACATAAATACGGCAGTGTTCTCATAAAATAGTATAAAATGATTTTATGGGGCCTGTGTGGAAAAAAACAAAACATTTCACCGGAAAAAGATATTGGTGGCATTTGTACTCTTCCTGTTTTCTTTTGTGGGCCTTTCCGCAAGGCTTTCCTATCTGATGATAGGACGCTCCGGGTATTACGGAGAACAGGCCAGGGCACTGCATGAGCGGGAGCGGAGTATCAAGGCGGCCAGAGGACGCATTCTGGATCGCAATGGTGTGGTGCTGGCGGATAATAAGACCGTATGCACCATTTCCGTCATACACAGCCAGTTAAAAGATAAGGAATCGGTCATAGATATGCTCTGCCGGGAGCTTTCTCTGGAAGAAGACTATGTACGTAAGCGGGTGGAAAAGGTATCCGCCATCGAACGGATCCGGAGCAATGTGGAAAAGGAAACAGGGGATAAAATCCGCGATTACAATCTGCCCGGCGTCAAGGTGGATGAGGACTTTAAACGCTATTATCCCTATGGGGAGCTGGCTTCCAAGGTGTTGGGATTTACCGGCGGAGACAATCAGGGGATCATCGGCCTGGAAGTCGCTTATGATTCCGTACTGGAAGGAGAGCCGGGAACGATATTGACCGTTACCGATGCCAGAGGCATCGAACTGGACGCGGCGGGGGAAAATCGCATTGAGCCGGTTGACGGCCGGGATTTGACAATATCCATGGATCTGAATATTCAGAAATACGCCACACAGCTTGCGTATCAGGCCATGGAAACCAAACAGGCTGACAGTGTCTCCATACTGGTTATGAATCCGCAGAACGGAGAGATGCTGGCCATGGTCAATGTGCCGGAATTTGATCTGAACGCCCCCTTTACGCTGCAGGGAATACAGCCCGGAAGTCTGAGCGGGCAGCAGGAACAGGATGCGCTGAATCTTATGTGGCGCAATGGCTGCATCAATGATACTTATGAGCCGGGGTCCACGTTTAAGACAGTGACGGCAGCGGCCGGGCTGGAGGCAGGGGTGGTGCATACGACGGACACCTTTCACTGTCCGGGCTATGTGATGGTGGAAGACCGCAGGATACGCTGTCATAAGGTGAGCGGTCACGGCAGTCAGGATTTTGTCCATGCCACCATGAATTCCTGCAATCCGGTCTTTGTCACGGTAGGACTGCGGCTGGGAAGTGCCCTGTATTATGACTATTTTAAGAAATTTGGTCTGCTGGAAAAGACAGGCATTGACCTGCCGGGAGAAGCGGCCACCATTATGCATAAGAAGGAAAATATCGGCATGGTGGAACTGGCCACCATTTCCTTTGGGCAGTCTTTCCAGATCACGCCGATCCAGCTGATGACAACGGTGGCATCCTTTGTCAATGGCGGCAGGCGTGTGACCCCGCATTTCGCGGTAAAGGCCTCGGGACAGGGAGATAAGACGCCGGAAATTTTTGAGTATCCGACGCGGGAAGGGATTGTCTCAGCGGAGACTTCGGAGACGATGAAGATGATGCTGGAACAGGTGGTTGAGAACGGCGGCGGTAAAAATGCCATTGTGGAGGGCTACCGGATCGGCGGCAAGACGGCAACCAGTCAGACGCTTCCCCGGGGGAGCGGCAGGTATATTTCTTCTTTTCTTGGATTTGCCCCGGCGGATAATCCCCAGGTCATGGCGCTTGCCATCATCAATAATCCGCAGGGGGTGTATTACGGCGGACAGATTGCCGCCCCCGTGGTCAGACAGCTTTTTGAAAATATTCTTCCTTATATGGAAGAGATTGATTATAAACGGTAGGCCCTGCCTGGCAGGTGCGGCAGCCGGAAAGGACAGGAGATATGGGTATCAACAGTGCGGCAGCAGTGCCGGTCATCATAGCATTCGCGATCAGTGTCATAGCAGGACCGCTGATTATTCCTTTTTTAAAAAAGCTCCATGTGGGCCAGACGGAGCGGGAGGAAGGCCCGCAGTCCCATCTGAAAAAAACAGGTACGCCCACGATGGGAGGTATCCTGATACTGGGCAGTGTCCTTTTGACTTCTCTGCCTTATGTGCGAAGTTATCCCAAAATCATTCCGGTGCTGTTTCTGACACTGGGATTCGGCCTGATCGGATTTCTGGATGATTATATCAAGGTGGTCCTCAAGCGTTCTCTTGGCCTGACACCGATCCAGAAACTGGGCGGTCAGATTGCGGTGACGGCTGTTTTTGCCTACTATCTCCTGCATTATACGGATGTAAGCCTGGCTATGAAGATCCCCTTTTTCCCGGGAAAGTATCTTGATTTCGGGATTTGGAACATACCCATTATGTTTTTTATCATCATCGGCACGGCCAACGGCACCAATTTTACCGACGGACTGGATGGTCTGGCAAGCAGTGTGACCATAATGGTAGCCACATTTTTTACGGTGGTGGCCATTGGTACGGGCAGCGGCATTGATCCCGTGACGTGTGCGGTAGCCGGTTCTCTGCTCGGCTTTCTGCTCTTTAATGTCTATCCCGCCAGAGTGTTTATGGGAGATACAGGTTCTCTGGCGCTGGGAGGCTTTGTGGCCTCCTGCGCTTATATGATGCAAATGCCGCTTTTTATTGTGATCGTGGGATTTATCTATCTGGCGGAAGTATTGTCCGTGATCCTGCAGGTTGGTTATTTCAAGGCGACAGGCGGGAAACGTATTTTTAAAATGGCGCCGATTCATCATCATTTTGAACTGTGCGGCTGGTCAGAGACCCGGGTTGTGGCAGTCTTTTCCATTGTTACGGCCCTGCTTTGCCTGGTGGGTCTGATGGCTCTGTAAGGGACGAAAGGAAGAGGATGAAATGGAACTGAAAGAGAAACAGATACTGATTATCGGTTCGGGGATCAGCGGTATCGCCGCCGCCGCACTGATCGCGCATACAGGGGCTTATCTCACACTTTTTGACGACAATGAAAAGCTGAGCCCCGGAGAGGTTCTGGCGAAGCTGCCGGAGGATGTACAGGCGCGGATTTATACGGGATCTTTGCCCGGGGAGGTACGGCGGCAGACGCAGCTTGTGATCGTCAGCCCCGGGGTGCCGGTGGATACTCCGTTTATCGGGGAATTTAAAGAGCGGGGCATTCCCGTCTGGGGAGAGATCGAGCTGGCATACCGATTTGCCAGAGGCCGACTGATGGCCATCACCGGCACAAACGGAAAGACAACGACCACGGCGCTGACCGGAAAGATCATGCAGGATAATCAGAAAGAAGTCTTTGTGGTGGGCAACATCGGTATCCCCTATACGTCCGTGGCCTCCCAGACAGGGGAGGCGTCGGTGACGGTGGCGGAGATCAGCAGTTTCCAGCTGGAGACGACGGAGCGGTTTCGGCCTGATATCTCCGCCGTGCTCAATGTGACGCCGGATCATTTGAACCGCCACCATACGATGGAAACATATGCGGCGGTAAAGGAATCCATTGCACGCAACCAGGGGAAAGACAGCCGCTGCATCCTTAATTATGAGGACCCTTATACGAGGGCCATGGGAGAGCGGAGCAGTGCATCACCGTTTTATTTTTCTTCTGCCAGAGAACTGGAAACAGGGATTTACCTGAAAGGTACAGAGATTTATCTGGCGGATGAGGGAGCGCCGACACCTGTGCTGGATATCCGCGAAACAAATCTGCCCGGTATCCACAATGCGGAAAATATGATGGCGGCCATTGCCATGACGCACAGCATGGGGGTGCCCCTTTCCCGGATTGCGGCGTCTGTCAGGGAGTTCAAAGCTGTGGAACACCGGATAGAATATGTGGCCACAAGAAAAGGTGTGGCGTACTATAATGATTCCAAAGGCACCAATCCGGAGGCGGCGATCCGGGGAATCCGGGCCATGGACCGGCCCACGGTGCTGATCGGCGGCGGTTATGACAAAGGCAGTGAATACGATGAATGGATCAAAGCCTTTGACGGCAAAGTAACCTGGCTGGTGCTTCTGGGGCAGACAAAAGAAAAAATTGCGGACTGTGCCAGACGGCATGGTTTTACCAATATTATGATGGCGGACTCGCTGGAGGAGGCGATGGATATCAGCGCCGGAAAGGCCCGCCCCGGGGACGCCGTACTCTTATCCCCGGCCTGCGCAAGCTGGGGGATGTTTCCCAATTATGAGGCGAGAGGGAATCTGTTTAAAAAACTGGTGAATAAGCTGGAGGATTGAGTTTGGATAGATTCACGGAAAGGAGAAGAAAGAAAGCGGCAGATCATTACTTTGATTACAGCCTGCTGTTTATCGTTCTGTTCCTGCTGGGTTTTGGAATGATTATGATCTATTCCACCAGCTCCTATGAAGCGAGTAAGGATTACGGGGACGCAGCTTACTATCTGAAGAAGCAGGCAATCGCAACGGCGCTGGGAATTGCGGCTATGATCTTCACTGCCAATATCCCCTATCATTTCTGGGAAAAGTTTGCGATACCGGGCTATCTCTTATCGGCGGTGCTGATCTGTCTCGTCCTGACCCCTCTGGGTGTTAAGGTAAAAGGGGCCAGGCGGTGGCTGGATTTTGGTATCGGGCTGCGTCTGCAGCCGGCGGAGATTGCAAAGCTTTGTATGATCCTGTTTCTGGCCAGTATGGTCTGCAGCATGGGAAAGAGTATCCGCAGCAGAAAGGGATTTTTGACGATTCTGCTCGTCCCGCTGCCGATCAGTGTGATGATCTGGAAAATTACGGATAATTTAAGCAGTGCCATCATTGTGTTTGGCATTGCGGTGCTGATGCTTTTTGTTTCCAGTCCTGACTATAAGAAATTTTTCCTGATGGGAGCGGCGGGTGTGGCCGCAGCGGCCCTTATCGTATACATAATCACACGTCTGGCTTCTTCGGACAGCCTGGATTTCCGGGGAGAGAGAATCCTGGCCTGGCTGGATCCGGAAGCCTATGCCAGCGGAAAGGGATTTCAGACACTGCAGGCTCTGTATGCCATCGGTTCCGGAGGAATATTCGGAAAAGGGCTGGGACAGAGCATGCAGAAGCTGGGATTTATCCCTGAGGCCCAGAACGATATGATATTTTCCATTATCTGTGAAGAACTGGGGCTGTTTGGAGCGATCGCCATTATTTTGCTGTTCCTTTTGCTGATCTGGCGTTTTATGATCGTGGCCAACAATGCGCCCGATCTGTTTGGCGCCCTGCTGGTGGTGGGAGTGATGGGACATATCGCCATCCAGGTCATACTGAATATTGCGGTTGTCACCAACACCATACCCAACACGGGGATTTCTCTGCCGTTTATCAGTTATGGAGGCTCCTCGGTCATGTTTCTTCTGATCGAGATCGGGCTGGTGCTGAGCGTATCGCATTCCATCCGCTTCAGAGACGTGTAGGAGGGCAGACTTTTCGTGGCGAACAAGATACCGCCCAAAGGCTTTCGCATAAGATAGAATAGGTCTTTTTTCATCATAATCATGAGAAGGTGAATCAGTGGATTCTATTCATATCTGCGGCGGATATCCGCTTTACGGAGAAACAAAAGTACAGGGTTCCAAAAACGCCGTACTGCCCATACTGGCGGCGACGGTTCTTGTGGACGGTGTGACCACGCTTAATAATTGCCCGGATATTGCCGATGTACATTGTATGGTGCGGCTTCTGGAAAGCATTGGCTGTGTGGTGGAATACGGCGGCGGCCGGATCCGGGTGGATGCCGGTCATATCTCGAAGACACGGCTGCCCAGGGAATATGTGACAAGGATGCGTTCTTCCGTCGTAATGATGGGTGCGCTTCTGGGCAGGATGGGCAATGTCACGATCAGTTATCCGGGTGGCTGCGTGATCGGCAAACGGCCCATTGACATGCATCTGCGGGCTTTTGTCGGGCTGGGTATCGAGCTGGAGGAAGCGGGCGATACGCTGACGGCACGGACAAAGTGCCTGCAGGGGGGCTGTATTCCACTTGCTTTTCCCAGCGTGGGTGCCACGGAAAACAGTATTCTGGCGGCGGTGGCGGCGCAGGGAGAAACACAGATTTATAACGCGGCCAGAGAGCCTGAGATAGATGCCCTGTGCGGGTTCCTTCGCTGCGCGGGGGCGGATATCTGCCGGAAGGGAGATGGCAGCATCATCTGCGTCCGGGGCGGGCAGTCCCTGCATTCCTGCTGTTACCATATCCCCTTTGACCGGATTGTGGCCGGTACGTATCTTCTGGGATGTATGGCAGCCGGCGGGCGCATCTGTTTAAAACAGGCGGATGGCAGAGAACTGACGGCGCTTGCCGGGGTGCTGGAAGCGATGGGCGGCCGCCTGGTATATGGTGAGGACAGTATCACCCTGACGGCGCCGGAGCGTGCACAGGCGGTTCCCTGTGTGCGTACGGCAGTCTATCCCGGATACCCCACGGATCTGCAGTCACAGCTTGTGGCGGCGCTGTCACTGGCGGAAGGGGAGAGTATTGTGGAAGAGACCGTGTTTGAGAATCGCTTCCGCGCCGTGCCGGAACTGGTGAAGATGGGAGCCGATATCAGGACAGAAGGCAGTCGTGTGACAGTCCGCGGGGTGCGGGCTCTTCATGGCAGCCAGGTAAGAGCGATGGAGCTGCGCGGGGGAGCGGCGCTGTGTATGGCGGCGCTGGCGGCAAAGGGCGAGAGCCGGATTATGAACCGTCATTTTATCGACAGAGGATATGAGGCACTGGAACAGGATATCAGGAACCTGGGAGGCAGGATATGAAGAAACGGACAGTAATACTCATCAGTGTATGCGGGGTATTGCTGGCGGCAGGTATACTGGCGGCGCTGGCGCTTAAATACTACCGGGTGACCACTGTATATGTGGAAGGAAATGTACATTACAGCAACGAAGAGATCATGGATATGGTGATGTCAGGGACACTGGGGGATAATTCGCTCTACCTTGCCCTGAAATACAGAGACAAAGGGGTGGATAACATCCCCTTTGTGCAGAAGATGGATGTGGACATCCTTTCCCCGGATACCATTCGCATCACCATTTATGAAAAAGCCATGGCGGGTTACATAGAATATCTTGGCAAATATATGTATTTTGACAAAGACGGCATCATCGTGGAGGCTTCGGAACAAAAGAGCGTCGGTATCCCTCAGGTAACGGGACTTTCCTTTGGATATGTGGTTATGCATGAGAAACTGCCGGTGGACAACCCTGAGATATTTGAGGATATTCTGGATATTACCCAGCTGCTGAATAAATACGGCGTGCAGGCGGATAAGATACGGTTCGACAGAGCCATGCACAAGACACTGTATTTCGGAGAAGCAAGGGTAAGTCTGGGCTCCAATGAGAATATCGGAGAGAAGATTATGAAGCTCAAAGGGATTCTGCCGGAACTGGCCGGAAAGAAGGGAATGCTGCGTATGGACAACTATTCGGAGGAGGTTAAGAATGTTACGTTTGAGCTTGATTCGGAGTAAGGGGCCTTAAAATTAAGATAAAAATGTAAAAAAACAGTTGATTAATTACGTGAAAGATAATAATATAAACTATATGTAGTTAATTGGAACTATAAAGGAGGACTACCTTTGTTAGAAATTAAGACAAACGATGCTGAATCTGCGGCCAAGATCATAGTTGTCGGGGTCGGCGGCGCAGGTAATAATGCTGTGAATAGAATGATAGATGAAAATATTGACGGTGTGGATTTTATCGGCATCAATACGGACAAGCAGGCACTGCAGCTCTGTAAGGCGCCCAGACTGCTGCAGATTGGCGAGAAGCTGACGAAGGGTCTGGGTGCAGGCGCCAAACCGGAGGTCGGCGAGAAGGCGGCCGAGGAGAACATAGAAGAGATTACCGAGTCACTCAAAGGCGCGGACATGGTATTTGTCACATGCGGTATGGGAGGCGGCACCGGCACCGGCGCGGCGCCTGTAATCGCCGGCATTTCCAAAGAGATGGGCATTCTGACGGTAGGAGTTGTGACCAAGCCCTTTCGCTTTGAAGCCAAGGCCCGCATGATCAATGCCATAGGCGGTATCGAGCGCCTGAAGGAAAATGTAGATACACTGATTGTAATTCCCAACGATAAACTGCTGGAGATTGTTGACAGAAGGACTACGATGCCTGACGCACTGAAAAAAGCGGACGAAGTACTGCAGCAGGCGGTACAGGGCATCACGGATCTGATCAACCTTCCGGCGATTATTAACCTGGATTTCGCAGATGTCCAGACGGTTATGAAGGATAAAGGCATTGCCCATATCGGTATCGGCTCCGGCAAGGGCGATGACAAGGCGGCAGATGCCGTGAAGATGGCGGTGGAAAGCCCGCTGCTGGAGACGACGATCTCCGGTGCCAGCCATGTGATCATCAACGTATCCGGAGACATTACCCTGGCAGATGCGGCGGATGCGGCAGATTATGTACAGAGTCTGGCCGGAGATGAGGTGAATATCATCTTTGGCGCCATGTATGATGAAAATGCCACAGACAGCTGTGCGATTACTGTCATTGCCACCGGCCTGGAAACCAGTGCGCCGACAACGCGCATTGCGCCGAATGTAAATAATTATCCGCAGTACAAGCCTCAGCCCATGCGTGCTGTCAAGCCAAATGTCAATATGAACATGAATATGAACGTGAACTCTGCGGCTGCTCAGCAGGCGCCCGTTTCGCAGCAGCCTGTCATGACCAACAGGACACCGAACCAGAGTCAGAATACGGTTCCGATCTCTTCCGCACCGGTTATGAATGTGCAGCCTCTTGCAGGCATCCGGCGGCCGGGCAATATTAAGAGCAATGTGGAAGAGAAGACGTTGAGCATCCCCAGTTTCCTGCAGAAAAAATAGCAGATACCGGCCTCTGATTTTACCGGAAAGCGATATGATTACACAAAACCCTGAAAAGAAACAATTCTTTTCAGGGTTTTTCTGTGCGCAGGGGTGCGTAAGGAGAAAATCTTCCCTGCTCGATTGCGCACAGAAGCAGGATTCTGCTGTTTTTTGTCGATAAATAATCTCCCGGGCCTGTTCTTTTTTGACAAAATATTCAAGAAGCAGACTTTATAATGGAATCAGCGGTGACAGAGAGGAGAGTACTGTTACGCGCAGTGAGAAGTACGGGAGGTGAGAGGTGAGATACAAACTGTATATTGATGCGTTTTTCCTGCTGAATTTTTTTATGGATACCCTGTTGTTATTTCTTATAAGAAAGATTCTGAACCGTACTGCCACACCGTTTCGAATTATTCTGGGGGGAGCCTTCGGTGCGGGAATGGCCTGTGTGGTTACCGTAATTCCCTGGGTACCTTCCTGGCTGAAGCTTATGGCCGGTTATGGGTGCATCAATATAGGTATGATAAAAATCAGTTTTTCAGAAATGAATAGGAGAATGGTTCTCAGGGCTGCCATATGGATGTATGGCATGGCGTTTGTTCTGGGAGGCATTCTGGAAGTATTGGCCGTACAGATCCCTTTTTTCAGAACCTATGGCATGGGACTTATGGCAGTCTGTATGACGGCAGCCGTTACCTGTGGCATCATCGGATTTTTATATGAAAGGTGGAAACAGCGCAGACAATGTGTCATTTTTCCGGTCACGGTGAGATGGAAGGACAGGGAGGTGACGCTGCGTGCCCTGCTCGATACAGGAAACAGCCTGTATGAGCCCATCAGCCATAAGCCGGTTTCCATCGTGGAAAAACAGGCTATGCAAGCTGTATTTGGGCAGGAGGGCCCGGGACTCTTCAGGGCTGTTCCCTTCCACAGCATTGGAAAAGCACATGGGATACTGGACGGATATGAGATGACGGAACTGATCATTTTTTTGGAAAGTGGAAAAATAAAGATAGAGCGGCCGATGGTGGGGCTGTTTGACGGGAAGCTGTCAGCAGGAGCGGCATATCAGATGATATTACACCCCGCATTAACAGAAAGGCAGGAGGAAGGTCTATGATTTTTAAGGTTGCCATACCAGGTAAGATACAGTTTCGGATGATCCGCAGAGAAGCGGGACTGCTGATGCGCAGACAGGGAGATGTTCATTATATCGGAGGCGCGGAAGTGCTTCCGCCGCCGCTGGAGGCCATGGAGGAAGAAGAGGTTATCAACGATCTGGGGACGGAAGGGGAGCAGGAGGCAAAGGCGACACTGATCGAGCATAATCTGCGCCTGGTGGTATACATAGCCAAGAAATTCGACAATACGGGAGTGGGGGTGGAAGATCTGATCTCCATCGGCACGATCGGGCTGATCAAATCCATCAATACGTTCAATCCCGGAAAAAATATTAAACTGGCCACTTATGCGTCCAGATGCATAGAAAATGAAATATTGATGTATCTGCGGAAAAACAACAAGGCAAAGGTGGAAGTGTCCATTGACGAGCCTCTGAATGTGGACTGGGACGGCAATGAGCTTCTGTTGTCGGATATTCTGGGCACCGATGAGGACGTGATCTACAGGGACATTGAAAACGAGGTGGAAAGGGGGCTTTTATTCAAGGCGGTCAATAAGCTGTCAGAGCGGGAGCGGACGATCATCAGCCTGCGTTTCGGACTCAGTACGCCGGACGGCGAGGAGATGACACAGAAGGAGGTGGCGGCACTTCTCGGCATATCGCAGTCCTATATATCCAGACTGGAAAAAAAGATCATCAAAAGACTGAAACGGGAGATGGTAAAAGAGGCATAAACGGCATGTAGAAATTCGTCGTCCGCGGACGAAAAGTTATTTCCGAAAATTAAAAAAGAGACGCATAGTCAGGCGCCATAGTGAGAATCATTTTACATAGAGTATTGATGGAAAATACAAAATGTAGGAGGAATCGCTATGGCGCTAAACAAGGTAGAAATCTGCGGGGTCAATACGGCAAAACTTCCTTCCCTGTCCAATGAGCAGAGAGCGAAGCTGTTTGAACGGATCAAGGAAGGCGATATGGAAGCCAGAAATGAGTATACGGAAGGAAACCTGCGGCTTGTTCTGAGCGTGATCAAGCGGTTTTCCGGAAGCAATGAAAATCCGGATGATCTGTTCCAGATCGGATGTATCGGACTGATGAAAGCCATTGACAATTTCAATACGGAGCTGGACGTCAAATTTTCCACCTATGCGGTGCCGATGATCATCGGGGAGATCCGGCGCTTTCTGCGGGACAACAACAGTATCCGGGTCAGCCGTTCCCTGAAGGATACTGCCTATAAAGCGATCTATGCCAGGGAAAACCTGACCAAAAAGAACTTAAAAGAACCTACCATCACGGAGATCGCGGAAGAAATCGGCGTTTCCAAAGAGGATATTGTCTATGCGCTGGATGCCATCCAGAATCCCATGAGTCTCTATGAGCCTGTCTATACGGACGGCGGCGACACGCTGTATGTGATGGATCAGGTGAGCGACAAAAAGAACAGAGAAGAGACATGGGTGGAACATCTCTCTCTGAGGGAAGCCATGAAAAGACTGAATGAAAGGGAAAATGAGATTATCACCCTGCGCTTTTTTGAGGGCAAGACCCAGATGGAAGTAGCCGAAATCATCGGCATCTCCCAGGCCCAGGTGTCCAGGCTGGAGAAAAACGCACTCAAGACAATGCGTAATTACCTGGCGGGTTGAAAAGAAACATTTTTATTAATAATTTTGGATAAATTGAAAACAGGGGAATGACAACAGGCAATAACATGTAGTATACTGATAGCAATGAGCAAAGCATCCGGATGGCTCACTGCAAAATCAGGCAGCGGTGGCCGGGACAGGCAGCTTGGATACACAGGAAAGAGGAACCGGCATGAACTCCAAAAACCGCATTACCTATCTGGATATGGCAAAAGGGGCAGGTATCATACTGATGATTACGGGGCATCTGACAGGGTCGCTGCAGGCGATTGATTTCAAACCGTATTTCTCCCCGCTCTATCAGTTTATTGCCTCTTTTCATATGCCCCTGTTTTTTATTATATCAGGGATTCTGCTGCGGCTGACGGGGGAAGAGGAGAAGGAGATGGGGCTGATTGTATTGCGCAAGGCGAGGACGCTGCTTCTTCCCTATGCCTCATTCAGCCTGATCTATTTTACAATCAATATCTGTACCTGCCTTTTCCAGCCCGATCTTCTGCAGTTTTCGGATTTGTGGCGTTTTTTTATTTACAGTGTGACACTGCGGGGCGTGTCGGTACTATGGTTTCTGCCGGCGCTGTTTCTGGGAGAGATCCTGTTTTTGTGGTGCAGAAAGAGGATGGATAAGCAGGCGCTGATCACTCTGTTTTGCGTGACCGGTCTGCTGGTGTTTTTTTTCTCGCCGCTTTTTGGTTCTTCCGTCTGGGAGGAGAGCCTTTTGCTGATGGCGGCGGGTGCGCTGCTGCATGCGCTGGCCAGAGGGCTGCTTGCCTGTTCTTTTCTGCTGGTGGGTTATCTGGCGGCAGAGGCGGTTACGGCAGGGGAGAAAAGATCCTTTGCCGGTTTTCTGCTGGGAGCGGCCATGCTGGTGGCGACCGGTTTTCTTGGCTCCCTGAATGGCTCGGTGGATTTGAATTATATGGTATTCGGCAACTATTTCCTCTATATGGTATGCGCCTGCCTGGGTTCGTTTGGTGTGATCCTTGTCTGCAAGCATATCCCTCCATCCAGGCTGCTTTTGTTTTATGGCTGCAATTCCCTGGTGATTATGGCGACCCATATGGAGTTTAAAGTGATGTTACATACGATACGGTTTTCTTACTGGCTCAATCAGTATGTCACACGGGCAAAAGAGTGGGTGCTCTATGCTACCATGGCGGTATTTATGACGGTGGTGCTGATGGGGATTGTCTGGCTGTTTGATCATTGGCTGTATTTCCTGATCGGGAAGAGGCGGCCGGAGAGACGATATAAAATAAGCGAAGAGCGATAAGAAAAAGGAAAATAAAGGAGGAGAGTGTAGTATGAGGATGCAAAGGAGAAAGCTGGTAAAAAGGGGAACGGCTTTTTTGTGCGCGGGGCTTTTGCTGGCGGCGCCGATGGGTGCGCAGGCCAAGAGCGGCTCCGGTTCGGATACCATTCAGGTGCCCGCAGACGCGGTTTCCGGGGGTGTGATCCATTCCAATGTCTACGGGGAAGTGCTGGTCACCAGACAGGAAAACGGAACGTATAACTATACTTTTTTTGATGATGACTGGCCGGCGGTGCAGGAGTTGCTCCGGGCGCTGAACGCGGGCGCCAAGATTGATCTGGATAAACTGTTGACGGAGTCTTCCACTTCCATCAGGGACATCACGACAGAGGATGAACGTGCGATAGCCAACGATATCATTAATTCCGGCGCGGCTGCCAGCGGCAACCGGGGCAGTTTTTCCGTGGGCAGTGTGTATGGGTCTGATCTGAGTGAGGCGGAGATCCAACAGGTGCAGACGATGGTGTCCAGTTTTATGATCTCCAATAATGTGGCTTCCCTGAGCGATATCAAAAAGGTGCGCACGGCCCATGATTATCTGGTGCAGACCTGTATGCCGGCACCGGCGGATAAAACAAATCACAGGGACAATGCCTGGGGTGCGCTCGTATATCATGAAGCCAATGCCAAAGGCTATGCCAGGGCGATGAAAGCGCTGTGCGATGCCATGGGTGTGGGCTGTTATATCGTGCAGGCAAACAGCAGCTCTTCTCTGAAAGACTATATGTGGAATACGGTGCAGATCAATGGCGAGTGGTTTATTGTGGATGTGTTCTGTGACGACAGCACGAATTCCTACAGTACTTATCTGATTTCAAACAGAGCGTATCGGGCGCTGGGGATGAACTGGGATACAAGAGGGAATGTGCCGCCCGAATGTAAGCGCAATTACAGCGACCGTTAACTGTGACAGGATCAGGAGAATGCGTGATGGCAAAATTATATTTTCGCTACGGCGCCATGGGCAGTTCCAAGACGGCCAATGCGCTGATGGTGGAGTACAACTATTATGAACGCGGCAAAAAAGCTCTGCTGCTCAAGCCACGTCTCGATACCAGGGACGGCAGGGGCGTGATCAGAAGCCGTATGGGGCTTTGGAAGGAATGCGGTTTTGTGGAGGACTTTGTCACATACCCGAAAGAAAAGATCAGGGAATACGACTGTATCATTGTCGATGAAGCCCAGTTCTGCAAAAAGAGTGAGATCGCTTTTTTCGCGGATGTGGTGGACGACTGTGATATTCCCGTGATCTGCTATGGGCTGCGGACAGATTTCAGGAGAGAACCTTTTGAGGGTTCTCTCTGGCTTCTTGCCTGGGCGGATGTGATAGAAGAGATGAAAACGGTCTGCTGGTGCGGCCGGGGGGCTTCCTGCACGACCAGATTTACGCAGCGCGGAGAGGTGATCCGGGAGGGAGAGCAGATCTGTCTGGGCGGGAATGACAAATATATCGCACTCTGCCGCAAGCACTACCGGGAGGGAAACCTGGGGCCGGGATGGGGAAAAGACAAGGCGGGATCAGGAATTACAACATAAATCCACCAGGATGATATCCGGACCGATCTGTTTGATATCCCTGTAGCAGATGACGATGTCTGAATTGCCTTCAAAGAGCCGGCAAAAGTGGAAGCCTTCCGATATAACGATTTTCTGAATCTGGCCGGTACATTCGTCAAATTCCATATCCACCACATTGCCAATCTTCTGGCAGTTTCTGATATTGATGACTTCTTTTTTCTGGAAACATGAAAATAACATGGCGTGGTCATTTCCCCTTTTCCACAGAATATGCGCTTCGGGCGGAAAGGGTGTATGACCGGCCGGCGAGGAGGCAGCTATGAAATGTCCGTTTTGCGGTCACGAAAATACGAGAGTGGTCGATTCCAGACCTGCGGAAGAGAACAATTCCATCCGCCGCCGTCGGGTGTGTGACGAATGTGGAAAACGGTTTACCACGTATGAAAAGGTGGAGACGATTCCGGTCATTATCATGAAAAAAGATAACAACAGAGAGGCATACGACCGCTCCAAAGTGGAAGCGGGCATATTGCGCGCCTGTCACAAGCGGCCGATCAGCGCCGCACAGATCACACATCTGGTGGATGAGGTGGAGACAGAAATTTTCAATCTGGGGGAAAAAGAGGTGTCCAGTCAGGTGGTGGGAGAACTGGTGATGAATAAATTAAAAGAACTGGAGGCGGTGGCCTATGTCAGATTTGCCTCGGTATACAGGGAATTCAAGGATGTTAATACGTTTCTGGAAGAGCTGAAGAAAGTGCTGGAATGAGAAGGGGCAGGTATGAAAATTCGATTGATTGAACCGGGGAATCGGCCGTATAAGCCGACGCCGCTTAATCTGTTTGTCTATGACAGGTATATCAGGACGCCTTCCGTGGGTCTGAATACGCTGGCCACCATTGTCAAGGAAAAAGTGGATGATACGCTTATGTACAGCGAATCGGTTTCCCGGCTGGTCATGGAAGACATTGTGGACGCGGATCTTATCGTGATCGGTATTTTTACGTTCAGCGCGGTCCGGGGCTACCGCCTGGCCAGATATTTTAAGAAAAACAGCGGCGCCGTGGTTGTGATGGGAGGGCTGCATGCTTCCATGAATTACAGGGAAGCCGTCCGCTACTGTGATTATGTGCTTCTGGGAGAGGGAGACGAGTCGATCCTGGACATGGTGGAGGCGGTGCGAAAAGGAGAGACCCCTTCTTTTCCGGGTGTGGCCTACAGAAAAGACGGGAAGCTGGTACATACGGGAATGCGCCGTCCGCCCGAGCGGTTTGAGACGATTCCCGATAAAAATCTGATCTGGCATTATAAGAAAATGGCGGGGCATAATACGCTGTGGGGACAGGTGCACGCTTCCAGAGGCTGTCCCCACAACTGTGACTACTGCGCGGTAGTGCGTCACTTTGGCAGGAAGGTCAGGACAAGGACGCCTGACAATGTGCTGGAAGATATCCGCCGCACCATTGCCTTTCAGGAAGAGGGGCACCACAGACTGCTGAAAGCGCTCTGGATCACGGACGACAATTTTTTTGCGGACCGGGAATGGGCCATGGCAGTGCTGCAGAAGATCATTGACAGTAAGATACGGTATCATTTCACTGTACAGGCCAGATGGGAGGTGGGGCTGGACGATGAGATGCTGTGTCTGCTGAAAAGGGCGGGCTTTGTGGAGCTTGCCATGGGAATTGAATTTATTGAGGATGAATCGTTCGCGCTGTATCATAAGAAGAGCAGCCGAAGCAGCATCGTGCAATCCATTGAAAATATTCAGAGACATGGGATGAGTGTGAGAGGGCTGTTTATTTTGGGCGCGGATACGCATACGGTGGGCGTGGGAGAGAAGCTGGCCGACTTTGTGATCCGGCATCACATCAAGGGCGCCCTCATCCAGTGTATGTACTTTGTCCCGGGGACACCGGTCTATGAGAGTCACAAAGACAGGCTACTTCACCATGACTGGAGCAGATATAACGGGCATACGGTACATAAGCCCGCACGTATGACACCTTATGAACTGCAGAGGGAGCATATCAGAGCCAGCAGGAAGATCTATTCCGTTCCCAGGCTGATCCAGGCGCTGCTTCATGAAGACCGACTGCATAAACTGTTGTTTGTGGGTGAATTTTTCTGGCATATGAGTATACGCGCCGATCTGCAAAAAGAACTTCCGTATCTGAAGAAAATGAGTGCAGAAGCCGGTGCAGACTGAGAAAGAAAGAGGGCGGCAGATCATGTTGCAGAGATTTTATCCCTATGCTTATGTGGACAATGCCTATGATATCGGATATGAAAGGCTGTATGCAGAAGGATGGCGGGGCGTCATCTTTGATATCGACAATACGCTTGTGCCCCATGGGGCGCCTGCCGATCAGAGGAGCATAGATCTGGTGAAGCGTCTTTTGGGCATCGGTTTTCAGGTGATGATGCTCTCCAACAATAAGGAACCCCGGGTGAAAATGTTCTGTGATAAGGTTGGTACGGCCTATATTTTTAAAGCGGGCAAGCCGTTTCCGGCAGGATATCAAAGGGCGATGGAGCAGATGGGAACAAGGCCGGAGAATACCCTGTTTGTGGGAGATCAGCTTTTTACTGATGTATGGGGGGCGAAGCGGGCGGGGATGCGCACGTATCTTGTAAAGCCCATTCATCCCAAGGAAGAGATTCAGATCGTGATCAAGCGTTTTTTTGAAAAGATAGTACTGTATTTTTATGAAAAAGAGAGAAGACAAAGATGAGAGAGATTAACGGCAGGACAAAAGTGTGCGGACTGTTGGGGTATCCGGTGGAACACACACTGTCACCTCTGATTCACAACACACTGGCGCAGGCGCTTGGCGTGAACCTGGTATATGTCCCCTTTTGCGTGGAGCCGGGCAGGATCGGTGAGGCAGTGCGGGGCGCCTGCGCCCTGGCCCTGGCAGGACTGAATGTGACAGTGCCGCATAAGAGCGAAGTGATTCCGTACCTGACGCAGATTGATCCGCTGGCGGAAAAGATCGGGGCAGTGAATACGCTGGTGCGCTGTGAGGACGGCTTCAAAGGGTATAATACCGATATGACAGGTCTGCAGCAGGCCATGAAGGAAGACGGCATAGAGCTGGCAGGCGAGCGTGTGATCGTGCTGGGAGCAGGCGGCGCGGCGCGGTCAGTGGCTTTTCTCTGCGCGTATGCGGGCGCATCGCAGGTGTGGATGCTGAACCGGACCCCCCAAAAGGCGCAGGAGGTGGCCAGGGAAGTGAACCGGGCTTTTGGCAGGGAGTGTATCAGGGGACTGGCGCTGTCGGACCATGAGAAGATCCCGGCGGGCAAGTATCTGGCGGTGCAGGGGACCAGCGTGGGACTTTATCCTCACAGCAAGGACGCAGTGACGGAGGATGCCAGGCTTTATGAGAAAATACATACGGGCTATGATCTGATCTACAGGCCGGGTGAGACGAGATTTATGCAGCTGGTACGGGCGCACGGCGGCAGGGCCTGTAACGGACTGAAGATGCTGGCGTATCAGGCTATCCAGGCATTTGCGTTATGGAACGATGTCTGTATAGAACGGCCGCTGGCGGATCATATTTTGGAAAAACTCAAGGAAGAAACAAGGATACATGAATAATATTATTTTGACAGGATTTATGGGAAGCGGCAAGACGAGCACGGGAATCCGGCTTTCCAGGCGGCTGCAATGTCCTTTCGTGGATACGGACAGGCTGATCGAGCAGGAGACGGGAAAGAAGATCCCGCGTATCTTCGCAGAGGAAGGAGAAGCCTATTTCCGTGATCTGGAGACAAAGACACTGAAAAAACTGGCTGAAGGCAGAGAGAGGCGGATTATTTCCACGGGTGGCGGTCTGCCGGTGAGGCCGCAGAACAGGCCGCTTTTGCGCGCACTGGGAACAGTGGTGTATTTGTGTGTACAGCCAGGGACGGTGTATGAACGTCTCAGAGGCGATACGGGACGGCCGCTTTTGCAGTGCGAGGATCCGGCGGCACGGATCCGGGAGATGATGGCGGCCAGAGAGGACGCTTACAGGGAGGCGGCTCATGTCATCATTCAGGCGGACGGTATGACTTTTGAAGAGATAATAAAAGAAATAGAGGAGAGAATAAGATGAATCTTTTGGTGATCAACGGCCCCAATCTTAATTTTCTGGGAATCCGGGAAAAATCCGTGTACGGTACTCAGGACTATCATGATCTGCTCACAATGATCGGAGAAAAAGGCAGGGAAAAAGACTGTCAGATCGAAGTGTTTCAGAGCAACCATGAAGGCGCCATCATTGACAGAATCCAGGATGCCTACAGAGACGGCACACAGGGGATTATCATCAACCCCGGCGCTTTTACACATTACAGCTATGCCATACGGGATGCGCTGGCATCCGTCCCCATGCCAAAGATTGAAATCCATATTTCGGATATTACAAAGCGGGAAGCATTCCGACAGGTATCGGTGACAAGGGAAGTCTGCGACGGACAGATATACGGACATGGCCTGGCCGGCTATCTGGAAGCCATTGATGAGATTTGCGGATTAATTGAAAAAAACAGTTGAAAAAGAGAAAAATATGGTTTACACTATATGAGAATTATAACGTGTAAATATTTAGGAGGATTATTATATGATTTCTGCAGGTGATTTCAGAAATGGCATTACCATTGAGTTAGATAACAACATTTTTCAGATCATCGAATTTCAGCACGTAAAACCCGGCAAGGGCGCTGCTTTTGTCAGGACCAAGCTCAAGAATATCAAGAGCGGCGGCGTGGTGGAAAAGACATTCAGACCTACGGAAAAGTGCCCCCAGGCGCGCATTGACAGGAAGGACATGCAGTATTTATATTCGGACGGAGATCTGTATAACTTTATGGATGTGGAGACTTATGACCAGATCGCACTCAATCAGGAGACGATCGGCAATACGCTCAAATTCGTAAAAGAAAATGAGATGGTCAAGGTATGCTCCCATAATGGCAATGTATTTGCCATTGAGCCGCCGCTGTTTGTGGAGCTGGCGGTTACGGAAACCGAGCCGGGCTTCAAGGGAGATACGGCAACCGGCGCTACCAAGCCCGCTACCGTGGAAACCGGGGCCAGTGTACTGGTGCCGCTGTTCGTGGAGATCGGTGATGTGATCAAGATCGACACAAGAACCGGCGAATATCTGTCAAGAGTATGAGCGCAGCAGCCATAAGAGCTTTTAAGGCAATGGATCTTATTCCATTGTCTTTTTTTGATACTTTTTTATCGCATATCGAAAGGAAAAATCTTATGACAGCATATCAGAATTTCTTATGGAAACTCAGCAAAAATCTGGAAAACCACTACCATGGAGCATACGGGACCGTAATCGTCAGAGTGGCGGAGAATAGCGATGCGACCCGCCGCGCCATTATGGTCATCACCCCGGACGACGGTTTTTATCCTGTCTTCCTTATGGAGGAAGCATACCGGCAATACAGGGAGGGAGAAACGCTGGCCGAAATATTCCGGGGACTGCTCCGCCGCTTTGAAAACAGGAGAGAAGGGGACGGAATTGCGCGGACATTTTTTCAGGATCCGCAAAACGTAAAGGACAGAATATTTTATGAACTGGTCGGCTATGAAGCCAACCGGGAGATTTTGTCAAAGACGCCTCATATCCGCTTTCTGGATCTGGCACTTGCCTGCTACACCACTCTTCTGCAAAGGCCGGGAGGTCGCCTGATGATCCCGGTGACGGCGACTCTCTGCCATGGGTGGGGATTTTGCGAAGAAGAACTGTTTGCGCTGGCAGAGGAAAACACGCCAGCCGTACTGCCAGCCTCTGTCACGGATATCCGCCGGATTCTGGAAGAGGCGGCAGGGGTGTCATATAAGGACGAGGGGGACGCATATATGTATCTACTGACAAACCAAAGCAGGCAGTATGGAGCCGTCTGTCTTTTATATCCCGGCGTTTTACGGGAATTTGCGGAAAAGCTCGGGAGGAATCTCTATATATTTCCCAGCTCCGTACATGAGACGCTTCTGGTGCCGGAAAGGAGAGAACTGGAAACTGACGGATTACAGCGGATGGTCTGCGAGATCAATCGCACACAGGTAATGCCGGAAGAGGTGCTTGCCGATTCGGTGTATTATTACGACAGAGAAAATGACAAAATATTAAAAAAGTATTAAAAGATTATTTGTGCTGGACAATTTAAAAAAGCTATGATATAATCTGTCAGAGTGATGTAATAAATTTGTGATAAGTTTGTAACAACTTCTTCATGCACCCGTAGTCTAACGGATAGAACGAAGGCCTCCGACGCCTTTAATGCAGGTTCGATTCCTGTCGGGTGCATTTTACATCACTCTGATAAAAAGAGGATTGAAAATATGAATTTGAATTCGGATGGCTGGAAAGAAAGATTCCTGGATACACTGGAAAATCTGAAAGACTGGGCAATTCATAACAGAAAGGTTTCCGTTCCCATAGCGGTGGTCGTACTGATCGGCCTGCTGGTGGGTGTTTCCCTGCTCCATACGACGAAGGAGACAGAGGAAGAGAGCGTGGAATCAGAGATACCGATACCGGAGGTTCCTCTGGAAGAGAATGCGGTGGCAGCGGTCAATGAACTGATGAACAGCTATTATGCGGCGCTGGAAGAGGCAGATATTGAAAAGCTGGAACATCTCGTGAATTACATCAGTGATGTGGATAAGCTCGGAATCCAGAAAAAAAGCAATTATATCGACAAATACAATCAAATTACCTGCTATACCAAAAAGGGCCCGGTTGAGGATTCCTACATTGTGTACGCGTACCAGGAAGTGAAGTTTTATGATTATGAGACACTTGTACCATCGCTGAACACATTTGTGGTTTACAAGAATGAGGATGGCTCTTATTATATTTATGAGGGTGAGCTGGATGACAACGTGCTGCAGTATTATAACGGGCTTTCCGCGCAGGACGATGTGGAAAATCTTTGCAAGACCGTGCAGGCCAGATACAATGATGCCATTGGCGAGGATGAAGCGCTGGGAGAGTTTATCAGCGGTTTCAACAAGCTGATTTCGCAGGAAGTGGCAAATTCACTCGCGGAGAGTGAGAGAGAGGCGAACGGCGAAACGGCGCAGGCTGAAGGTGAGGAGCCGCAGGTGGCAGATGCATCGGAGCCACAGGAGGAAGAGCCGCAGCCGGAGGTTTCCCAGTCGGCGGTTACCGTAAAGGAAGTGGAGACTACCGATACGGTCAATGTGAGAAGTTCCGACAGCGAAGTTGCCGATAAGATAGGCAAAGTGGAGAAGGGAACCCGTCTTCTTCTGGTAGAAAAGAGAGAGAACGGCTGGAGTAAGATCCAGTTTGAGGGAAAAGAAGCATTTATTAAATCCGAGTATCTGGCAGATATTGTGGATAACGGCCAGCAGAGTGCAGAGGGGTCGGCTTCTCAGGAGGCACCGGAGCAGTCAGAGAGCGCCGAAAACACGGATAACAGCAGTTCCGGCGGCGGACTGATCGGCCTGGACGGCAAGATAACAGCCAAGACGACGGTCAATGTCCGTTCTTCGGCCAATGAAAGCGGTGAACGCCTGGGTGTGATCTATCAGGGGGATCAGCTTGAACTTGTGATGCAGCAGGCGGATGGCTGGTGTAAAGTGAAATATGATGGTCAGACGGGTTATGTCAAGACGGAATTTATGGAGTAACAGCCGATTTTTTTCGGGGCTTGTGACAGCCGTATAAGACAGCGGACAAAAAGAATCCTGTAAGCGCGGGGTTCTTTTTTTATGCGCACGGGCGCCCAGAGGAAAAAGTCAGCGTAGGCTGACGGGCGCCCGGCGCACGAGTAGGGAAGATGTCTCTTCCCCGCCCGATTGTATGCAGGCCCGCACAAGGAAATTTGCTGCCAAGGAAGCACGCGGGTGATTGTATATTTTTCTCTGCATGGGAGATACTGTGAAAAAAAGAAAGTGTGACGGTATGCGGAGAGAAGATATACAGGTTTTTCGGGATGTGCAGAAAAATGCTCAGCTGGCGATGAAGGCTGTGGATACGATTGCGGATAAGACTTATGATGATGCACTGGCACTGCAGCTTTCCAGACAGTCCCTGAAATATTCACAACTGCAAAATCAGGCGGCGGAAAAGCTTCTGTCTGCCCATCTGGAGCCCGTCCGCTCCAATGTGGTGGAAGAGGCGCTGGTGGCCGGCGGCATTCACAAAGATACGCTGTTTAACACAAGCACCAGCCATATCGCGGAACTGATGATACAGGAAAGCAGCAGAAAAATCAGCCGACTTTTCCAGTCCCTGCACAAATATGAAAATGCAGGAGACGAGGCAGTGGAAATGGCCAGAGAGTTTATGGATTTTGAGGAGAGCAATATCAGACAGCTGAGGAAGTTTTTGTGAATGGGAGAAGCCGGTGTTTTATCGAAATAAAGTACTTGCCATCCGCAGCATGTCATTATATAATACTAAATGGATTTTAACAATTATACGTGTATACAATTAAAGGAGGAAATACGATGTCATATGTTGATGAAGTGATTGATCAGGTCGTGGAGAAGAATCCTGCCCAGCCGGAATTTCATCAGGCCGTGAAGGAGGTTCTGGAATCTCTGCGTGTAGTGATCGAGGCCAGGGAAGAGGAATACAGAAAAGATGCGCTGCTGGAGCGTCTTGTAACGCCGGAGAGACAGCTTCTGTTCCGCGTTCCGTGGGTGGATGATCAGGGACAGGTACATGTGAACAATGCGTTCCGCGTACAGTTTAACAGTGCGATCGGGCCTTATAAGGGCGGTCTGCGTCTGCATCCTTCCGTGAATCTGGGGATTATCAAATTCCTGGGCTTTGAACAGATTTTTAAAAATTCCCTGACAGGGCTTCCGATCGGCGGCGGCAAGGGCGGTTCTGATTTTGACCCCAAGGGAAAATCGGACCGGGAAGTGATGGCTTTCTGCCAGAGCTTTATGACAGAGCTGAGCAAATACATAGGTGCTGATACGGATGTGCCTGCCGGCGATATCGGGACGGGCGCACGGGAAATCGGCTATCTGTTTGGGCAGTATAAGAGAATCCGCGGCGTATATGAAGGCGTGCTGACGGGGAAGGGACTGTCCTATGGCGGATCATTGGCAAGGACGGAGGCAACCGGTTATGGTCTGCTTTACCTGACTGAGGAGATGCTGAAATGTAACGGACATGATATCAGCGGCAAGACGGTAGTCGTATCCGGTTCCGGCAATGTGGCTATTTATGCGACGCAGAAGGCACAGCAGCTCGGCGCCAGGGTCGTGACGGTATCTGATTCCACAGGCTGGGTATACGATAAGGACGGTATTGATGTGGCGCTGCTCAAAGAGGTAAAAGAGGTGAAGCGCGCACGTCTGACAGAGTATGCCAAGGCAAGGCCCGGTGCGGAATATCACGAAGGCAGAGGCGTGTGGGGCGTGAAGTGTGATATTGCGCTTCCCTGTGCGACGCAGAATGAGCTGAATCTGGAAGATGCCAAAGCGCTTGTGGCAAACGGCTGCATCGCTGTGGCAGAAGGCGCCAATATGCCCACAACGATGGATGCGACGGAGTATCTGCAGGAAAAAGGTGTGCTGTTTGCGCCCGGTAAGGCGGCCAATGCAGGCGGTGTGGCGACTTCCGCGCTGGAAATGAGCCAGAACAGCGAGCGTCTGAGCTGGACGTTTGAAGAGGTGGACGGTAAGCTGAAACATATTATGGTAAATATTTTCCATAACCTTGATGAGGCGGCAAAGAAGTATGGCATGGAAGGGAATTATGTGGCAGGCGCTAATATTGCAGGCTTTTTGAAAGTGGCCGACGCTATGACGGCGCAGGGGATTGTGTAAAAGAGCAGTTACTGTTACTGCTTAAGCATGGTCAGCACAGGTTTTTGCCGTGCTGCAGTCTGATCCTGCGGAAAAGATGGAATAAATTGGGATTCTCCTGTTTCGCGATGGCGGACAGGAGAATTTTTCCGTGTCCGGACGCATGAGGAGAAGACAGATTCATAAATACTTACTGTCCGGCGGATACAAAGCGGATTGTAGATTCTCTGGCAATGACACGGGATTCCAGCTCATACATACATGGGTCTGTACCATTGTTGATCTGGTCCAGCAGGATTTCCACAGATTTTTTCCCGATCTCATCCAGAGGCTGAGCCAGGGCAGTGAGCTTAGGGCTGATTTCCTTGGCCAGCAGGGGAGAGCTTTACAACGATGACATTGCCAGCGGTGACGCCAGTCTCTGCGGCACGACAGCCAGCCTCTGTGGTATCGAAAAAGCAGGGTTTGAACAGGATCCCGGGGCCATGGAACGGGCAATACGCTTTGATCTGACGCTGCACGCCATGATGTTTATGCAGACAGGGATTCCTATGCTGTACAGCGGGGATGAGCTGGCGCAGGTCAATGATTACAGTTATAAGAAGGATCCCCAAAAAGCGGATGACAGCCGTTATCTTCACCGGGGCAGGCTGAGATGGGAACAGGCGGCGCATATGCACGATCTGGAAACTCCGGAGGGGAGAGTGTTCTGCGGGTTGAACGCGTTGGTTGCGGTGCGGGGGACTTCTCCGGCGTTTGGGACTGAGGCGGACGTGTGGACGCTGGATACCGGCGATCAGGGCCTGCTTGCTGTCGGACGTTATGCCAAAGGGCAGAAAATCATCGGTGTCTTTAATTTTACCGGGTGGGAAAAAACGGTTACTTTTGTCCATGATCCGGGTGAATTCAAGGATATGCTTACGGGTGAAACGCATTTGCTGCAGGATCTGGTAATACCCGCATACGGTTTCTGTTATCTGGAGCAAAGCAACAAAGTGCAGGATGATGGCGGTCACAATTGACGCCCGCAGTGGCGATGCCTGCAGATTTTTCTCATTTATTTCCCCCAAATATACAACGGGTGAAACCGTTGTATATTTTGCCCATTGGCTCATACAATCCCTTTGCGGAATCCGGATAATCAATTGACAAAAGTATCCAAAATATGCTATTTTAATCTATAGGTTTTGTGCGTTATTGCAAAAATCCTGGATTTTTTGTCTGATAGTAAGGTGACTGTACATTTGAAAATGGGAGAGGAAAATTTATTATGAAAAAAAATTTTACCGGACATCTTTGTATTTACATGCTGGCAGCGTTTCTTTTTACAATTACCGCTATATTTATATTACAGACGGTTGTGAACCAGAGCAGAAACACGGCGGAGAGCAGAGAAAAACTCATGGAAGTCCGGGAGAAGCTGGAAAGCAATCAGGAGAATATCGAGCGGCTTACCGAAAATCTGAGTGCCGACAGCCTGGCAAAGACAAGGGCTTTTGCGGATATGCTCGCACAGGATCCGTCCATTGCGTCCAGTCCTGAGAGACTCAATGAGATCAAAGACCGGCTGATGGTAAATGAACTGCATATTATAGATGAAGACGGCATTATTACAAGCAGTACCATCGACGCCTATGTGGGATTTGATATGAAGAGCGGGGAACAGTCCAATGCATTTATGGTGATCGTGGATGACCCTTCCATAGAAATTGCCCAGGAACCGCAGGTGAATGTGGCGGAAGGCATTGTGATGCAGTATATCGGTGTGGCCCGGACGGATGCCAGAGGATTGGTGCAGGTGGGTATACGACCGGAGGTGCTGGAGGAGACTCTTGCCAATACGGCCATTGATGTGGTCCTGAAGGACAGTGATTTCGGGGATAACGGATATGTGTATGCGATTGATAAAAAGGACGGGACCATACTGGCTCATCCGGATACTTCCCTGATCGGTACGGCTGCGGAGTCTGCCGGATTTCCCGCGGGCTTTGTGGGAGCAGGAAAAGCCAGGATCAATGGGGTAGAGGGATATTATCTGGCAGAGGAAAACGGTGATCAGATTATCGGCACTTTTCTGCCGACAAGAGAATATTATGCGGACCGTACCAGCCAGACTCTGGTGGTATTCATCAGTATGATGGTTATTTTCACTGTGTTACTGCTGATGATCAGACAGATGGTGGACAGGAGAATCGTCCGGGGCATTCATAATATTACCAATTCCATGCAGAAAATTGCCGGAGGAGACTTCGGCATCACCGTAAGGGAAGAGGGAAACCCTGAGTTTATCATGCTTTCTGACAGTATTAATACAATGGTGGGAAGCATCTGTCAGAATATGAAGGAAAACGAAGAACTGCTGCAACGGCAGAAGGAAGATGTGGAAAGCAACCGGGTGCTGATCGGGAATATCAAAGAGGTTTGCAGGGAGCTGGAGCAGGTTTCCGGAGAGACACTGGAAAATGCAGACCATATCTATAACGGGACGGATGAGCAGGAAAAGGCGGTGGAAGATCTGAATCAGATTATGGACCGCCTGACGAAGGAGCTGAACGACAGCGTGAGCGTTGCCGCCAGTGTGACGGCGACGACGGAGAATACTGCCGACAAGATTTCGCAGACACAGTCGCAGATGACATTATTAAAAGATTCCATGCAGAAGATTACGGAAATGTCCGTAGCGATTGAGAAAATCATCGGAGAGATCAATTCCATTGCTCAGCAGACCAATATGCTTTCGCTGAATGCCTCCATTGAGGCGGCAAGAGCCGGCGAGATGGGCAGAGGGTTTGCGGTAGTGGCGACTCAGGTGGGAGAGCTTGCGGCAAGAAGCGCCCAGGCCGCACAGGAAACAAATGATCTGATAACCAATTCCATCAGAGCGGTGGAAAACGGCAGAGCGATCACCGACCAGACGGCGGAGATGTTCAGCGCGGCAGCGGATAATATCCACCAGGCAAACGAAGGTGTTATGAACATCACGGATAAAGTCAGGGCAAATGTGGACATCGTATCTGATGCACTCGGTCAGATCAGAAGAATTACCGGTGTTGTGGAAAAGAATGTGCAGATTTCCGAAAATACAAAACAGGTGTCTGCCAACATGGCGGATATCACCGGGAAACTGATGGGGATGATAGATTGATCCGATAATAATAGTAATCATAAGTATAAGCCACACCGGAAAGGCTAAGGTGTGGCTTATTTTTTTGTTTTCGTTATCATGCACATCCACACCGGCTTTTACACGAATTTATTGTCATATGGTGTGAATTGCAACAATTTACCCTGTTTCTCACTCTCTGGCTCATCATGTCCTGCTATTTTTCACTCAATAAACACAAAAAACACCCAATAAGTAAAACGAATAAACACAAAAGTAAAAAAGATAAAAAAATATCGAAAAATATATTGACAATATACAAAAATTGGGGTAATATAGGCAGCATAAACGGGATAAAAAGTTCAATAAATGAACTACAATCCCGCAGTTCTGTTTCCCAATATAGTTAATTGACTGAACATAAATCAGAAGGGAGGCTGCGATGGCTACAGGAATGAACAGCAATGAAATGCAGAAAAACAACAGGACACTGGTATTTAAAACCTTATCGGAATCCGGCAGTATGACCCGTACGGAACTTGCCGCCGAGATCGGACTCCAGAAGGCAACCATTACCAATATTATCAATGAGTTTCTGGAGATGGGCATTATAGCCATCGACGGAGACGGTGCTGCCGGAAGGCGGGGGGAGAATATTTGTCTGAAACTGGATGAAATCTACACCATGTCCGTAGGCATTACCCGCAAAGATTACCAGATCGGAATCTTTGATTTAAGCGGAAAACAGGTCAGTCATATTCGCTATCAGTTTGAGAAAAAAGAAGATTTCCGCCAAATTGTACAGAAACTCAAAACGAATGCGCTGGAGCTGGAAGAACAGTTTGGAAAAGGCAATATTATCGGTATCTGTCTTGCGGTTCCGGGGCCTTATATCCGAAGAGACGCGGATGCAAACGGCATGTTCAGGGTTTCGCGGTTTGAAGAACTGAGCAGGGTGGATCTGCGCAAAGAACTGGAAGAAACACTGGGGCTGCCGGTGATGATCAAACATGACGCCAAGCTTTCGGCCTATGCAGAATGGAAAAATGCGGAGGAAGCAAGAGAGAACCGACATGTCAGCCTGATTGTCATCCGTTCCAGAGGGTTTGGTATCGGCGCCGGCATTGTCATCAACGGGAAAATCGTGGAAGGACAGTTCGGGATCGCCGGTGAGATCGGGCATATGGGCATCAACTATAATGGCAGACGGATTCAGAACGAAACGTCGGGCACGTTTGAATATTGCGCAGGAACCGAAAGCGCGGTGCGCTATATGCTGGAACGGCTGTATGAATTTCCGGACAGTATCCTGAATGAAAACAGCACCTATATGGAAATCGTGGATGCCTACAGGAAAAAAGACGCGCTGGCCGTTTACGCTATAGAAAAAATGGCGTGGATGCTGGGATACGGGATCGCGAATATTGTTTATATTATCAATCCCGACTGCATTATACTGGGGCAGGACTATCCGGATATGGACTGCTTTATCAATAAAGTGAGACAGGTAGTGGATGAATTTGTACAACCGATGGCGAAGGACGGCATTTCCATCCGCTACACAAAACTCCATGAAGACTCCTTCCTTCTGGGCGGCTACTATTATGTATTGGAAACGTTATATAAAGAAAATCTGATTGTGGAAAAAGTCCGTCAGGTTATGGAAAACAAAAAAGGCGACCGGGCGGAAAAATCGGTATAAATCGGGATATTTTATCTTTTGTGTCACCGCGCAGCTTCCTTGGCGCCAGAGAAACATGATTGGGAAGGATGAGACGGCACGGAAGGTTAAAATATAAAATGCAGAAAGGAAAAGAAAAATTATGAAAAAGAAATTATTGGGGCTTACCATGGCAGTCATTATGGCAGCCAGTCTGGTCGGATGCGGTTCCGGAGACAGTCAGCAGGCTTCCGGCAATGCACCGGCAGCAGATAACGCGGCGGCAGACAATGCGGCAGAAGCACCGGAGGCGGCGGAAAATGCCGGGGAGGCAGAGACTTCTGCAGATGCATCGGCGGGCGGGGAAATCAATACGGCAGATATTACGCTTGCCTATGTGCCCACCACTATGAACAACCCGTTCTGGTCAGCCATGATGGGCGGTATTACATCGCAGATGGAAGCAAAAGGCATGGATCCGGCCACCCAGCTGGTCACTGTGGATGCCGACAGTGACCAGGCGACCATGAACAATTATGTGTATGATCTGATCAATCAGGGTGTGGATGCCATCATATTGGCTCCTATGGACTGCACGGCGGTCACGGAAGCGCTTCAGGCGTGCGCCGATGCGAATATCCCTGTGATCAATGTGGATACCGCGGTTGACCGCACCGACCTGGTGATCTCCGTAGTCGCTTCCGACAATTACGGTGCAGGCGTACAGTGTGCGGAGGACATGATGAAAAAGCTGGAAAAGGGATCCAAGATTTACGTGATGAACCAGCCTTCGGGCAGTGCGTGCGTGCAGCGTGAACAGGGATTTCTGGATACCGCAGGCGACTATTTCCAGATACTGGGCACATCCGATACGTCGGGTGACACGGCTACCACACTGCCCGTGGCGGAAGACGCCATCACCGCGGACAAAGATATTGCAGGTTTCTTCTGCACCAATGATATGGCTGCGCTCGGATGCGTACAGGCGTGTGCGGCAGCAGGCAGGGATGACATCGTTGTATACGGCGTGGACGGCAATCCGGACTTTATGGGATATGTGGGTGACGGCTCCGCTACCGGGTCATCCGCACAGCAGCCTTCCGTTATCGGCAGCAACGCGGTGGACGCGGCACTGGCATATCTGGCAGGCGAAACCGTGGAAACCGAGATCGTAGTTCCGGTTACACTGATTACACAGGATAATATTGCAGACTTCGATGTAAGCGACTGGCAGTAATCCGGGCCGCACAGAGAGCAATCATGTAAATCAGCTTTCGGAAAGGGGCGTTTCGAAAGGGACGTCCCTTTTAGTATGCGGAAAACAAGGGAAAACACGCTTTGCGGCTTTTCCCTTGTCATGAAAAAGGGGTGAAAACATGAAAAAAGAACTTTTACGTATGGAAAACATTGTGAAGACCTTTCCTGGCGTCCGTGCACTAAATAACGCCGCCATCACAGTGCATGCGGGAGAAGTCATGGGGTTTATGGGCGAAAACGGCGCGGGAAAGTCTACGCTGATGAACGTTCTGGGCGGCGTCTTTCCGGCGGATTCCGGAGAGATTTATATAGAAGGCCAGAAGGCGGATATCCGCTCGATCCACGATTCCCAGTCGCTGGGCGTGGCTTTTATTCATCAGGAGCTGGCACTGGAGCCATACCTGACCATTGCGGAAAATATTTTCCTGGGGCGCGAGATGAAAAATTCCCTGGGCATGATCAGCAAAGACAAAATGGCCGAAGCTGCCAGGCCATTTCTGGAGAGAGTAGGGCTGGAAGTAGATCCCAATGAATTTGTGGGCAGACTTTCTCTGGGGCAACAGCAGATGGTAGAAATCGCCAAATCGTTTTCTCTGCATGCGAAAATTCTCATACTGGATGAACCCACGTCCTCCCTCTCCGAAAAAGAGGTGAACATTCTGTTCCGTACCGTGGAGGACCTCAAAAAGCAGGGCATGGGTATTATTTTTATCACACATAAGATGGCAGAAGTTTTTCAGCTCTGTGATGCGGTGACTATCATGCGCGACGGGGAATACATGGATACCCTCCAGTCGGAAAACTGCACGGAGAGTCAGCTGATCTCCCTGATGGTGGGACGTGATCTGGGCAATTATTATGTACGCACGTTTAACAAGCCGGGGGATGTGGTACTGGAAGCCAAACACATTCATGCGGGGAAACGGGCAGTGGATTGCAGTTTTTCTGTCAGAAGCGGCGAGATACTGGGCTTTTACGGACTGGTGGGTTCCGGGCGTTCGGAACTGATGAAAGCCATTATGGGACTGGATCCCATGGACAGCGGGGAAATCACCCTGAACGGAGAAAGCGTGAAAAAGGCCAATCCCATGTACATGCAGGAGAGAGGGGTGGCCCTTGTGCCGGAGAGCCGCAAGACAGAAGGGCTTTTGCTGAAAAATACCATCGGTTTTAACATCACCCTGCCTATCCTGTCCCGGTTTATCTCCCATCTGCGGGTGAACACGGACAAAGAGCAGCAGATCATCGACGAGGGGATGGAATCACTGCGGATCAAAGCGCCGTCCAGCCGTGTGAACTGTTCCACACTGTCCGGCGGAAATCAGCAGAAAGTGCTGCTCGCCAAATGGCTGGCCACCGGCCCCAGGGTGCTGATTCTGGATGAACCTACCCGCGGTATCGACGTTGGCGCCAAAGCGGAGATTTATACGATCATCAACGACCTGGCGAAGCGGGGGCTGGCGGTGATCCTGATTTCATCCGAAATGCCGGAAGTCATGAACATGAGTGACCGTATGATGATCATGAACGAAGGGCGGATCACAGGCGAACTGAATCATACCGAGTATTCACAGGAACTGATATTGAAATATGCAATGGGGGTAGCAAATCATGAATGAAAAGTCAAATAAATTAATGCGTCCCGTTCGGGAATATTTTAAACAGAATTGGGGTATTCTGGCAGCGCTCGTAGCCATGTGCCTGTTTTTTTCCATATTCGGAAGCAATTTTCTGACCAGGACCAATATTGTCAATCTGCTGCGTACCTGTGCCACAAACTGTTATCTGGCCATCGGTGTGCAGATGGCCATTATCCTGGCGGGCATTGACCTGACGGGCGGCGCGCTGGCTGCGCTGACAGGCGTGGTGTGCGTAATGACCTTTGAAAATGCGGGGCTTCCCATCTGGGCAGGCATCATCGTCGGCGTACTGATCGGCGTGATCATAGGTATGGCCAACGGCGCCATTATTACCTATACGGGGATTCATCCCTTTGTAGTCACGCTGGCCATGCAGTCTATCTGCCGTGGGACAGCCTATCTGTTGGCCAACGGCTCCCCGGTGACGACGCAGAACCGCTCCTTCGGCGCATTCGGCACCGGTTCCCTGGGGCCCATTCCCCTGCCGGTGGTTTATATGACCATCTTCCTGATCCTGGATTTCTTTCTCCTCAATAAGACAAGGACGGGCCGTCATATTTATGCGGTCGGCGGAAACGAGACCTCAGCCCGCTTTTCCGGCATCAACATCAATAAAATCAAAATCCTCGTCTGGACGATCAGCGGTGCCATGGCAGGCTTCTGCGGTGTGGTACTGGCGGCCCGCCTTTCATCCGGACAGCCTTCCACCGGCGAAGGATATGAGACAGATGCCATTGCGGCAGCCGTGCTGGGCGGCACCTCTTTCTTCGGCGGCACCGGTTCCGTCGGCGGCCTGATCATTGGTGTGCTCATTATCGGGCTGATCTCCAACGGCCTGAACCTGATGCATGTCAATTCTTACTGGCAGTATGTACTCAAAGGCATTATCATCATCGCGGCGGTTTACGTCGACATGTTGAAACAGAAACGACAGAACGCGGCAAAATAAAGAGAGGATCGAATACCTATGAACACACAGACAAAAAAAGAACTACAGTTATGGGCGGCAAAAATACGGAAAACAGCACTGCAGACCATTAAGAGCGCCGGTTCGGGACATATTGGCGGTTCCTTTTCCATCGCCGATATCTTATCGGTACTGTACTTTGACCAGATGCATGTGGACCCCAAAAATCCCGGGCAGGATGGCAGAGACCGGCTTGTGCTGTCAAAAGGGCACTGCTCTCCGGCCATGTATGCGGCGCTGGCGCTGAAAGGATTTTTCCCCATGGAACATCTGTCCACCTTCCGCAGCATCGACAGTGACCTTTCCGGTCATGTGGAAATGCATGTACCCGGCGTTGACATGTCCGCCGGTTCCCTGGGACAGGGGCTGTCGACTGCCCTTGGCATGGCTCTTTACGGAAAGAGCAGACAGCTGGATTACCGGGTATTCTGCATTATGGGCGACGGGGAAATCCAGGAAGGGCAAATATGGGAAGCTGCCATGGCGGCCGGATTTTTTGGCGCCGATCATCTCATCGGCTTTGTGGACAATAACGGGCTTCAGCTTGACGGCTCCCTGGAGGAGGTTATGTCACCCTATCCCATCGGAGACAAATTCCGTGCATTCGGATGGAATGTACTGGAAGTGGACGGCAACGACGTGGAGCAGGTGGGAGATGCCATTACACTGGCCTCTGCGGCCCGTAATGGAAAACCTACGATGATTGTGGCAGACACCGTAAAAGGCAAAGGTGTTTCCGTCTTTGAAAACCAGGTGCGTTTTCATGGCGGACAGCCGTCACCGGAGGAATGGGAAACCGCTTTTGCGGAGCTGGACAGTAAAATTGCGGAACTGGAGGGCTTACAGTAATGGGAGAAATGATATCGACGAGAGTAGCTTACGGACAGGCGCTGGAAGAGTTTGGCGGCAGGGAAAACGTGTATGTGTTTGACGCGGACTTAAAAAGCTGCACGATGACAAAGTATTTTGCCGAAAAATATCCTGAGCGCTTCTATAACATCGGCATTGCCGAAGCCAATATGGTGGACATTGGCGCCGGCTTCGCCGCCTGCGGAGCCACGGCACTGGTACATACCTTCGCTATGTTTGCCTCCGGACGGGTGTATGATCAGGTCCGCAACAATGTGGCCTATCCCGGCCTGAATGTCAAAGTGATCGGAAGTCATGCCGGACTGACCGTGGGAGAAGACGGCGCGACGCATCAGTGCATTGAAGACATCAGTCTGATGCGCACCATTCCCGGCATGACGGTCATCGTTCCCTGCGACGCACACGAGATGAGAGAGGCAACCAGAGCCATCCTTGAGACGCCTGGTCCCTGCTATCTGCGGACGGGCCGGGGCGCGGTGGAAACTGTGACAGATGGTTTTGCGGACTATCACTTTGAGATCGGAAAAGGCGTCACCCTGAAGGAAGGGGAGGATGTGACTGTCATTGCCTGCGGACTTATGGTGCAGGAAGCGCTGAAAGCGGAACGGCTGCTGGCCGCGGAAGGCATCCATGCCAGGGTGATTGACATGCACACGATCAAACCCATTGACCGGGAGCTGATCATAAAGGCGGCAAAAGAGACCGGTGCCATTGTCACAGCGGAAGAACATAATATCATCGGCGGACTGGGGGGAGCCGTCGCCGAGGTCCTGACTGCGTCCTGCCCGGTTCCCATGGAATTTGTGGGTGTGGAAGATACCTTCGGTCATTCCGGTGCGCCCCTGGAACTGCTGAAACGGTTTGGGCTGACCCCGGAACATATAGCAGCGTGTGCCAAAAAAGCCATAGGGCGAAAAAATAAGTGAAACCAAACGAGGAAAAGACAGTGTATATAGAAGAAAAGTATGTGGTTGGTGTGGATTTCGGAAGCGATTCTGTCAGAGCCGCAGTGGTTGCCATCTCAGACGGGAGTGTGGCCGGCAGTGGTGTGGCGTATTATCCCCGCTGGAAGGAAGGGCTGTATCAGCATCCCGAACGGAACATATTTCGTCAACATCCCCTGGACTATCTGGAATCCTTTGAAAAGTGCGTAATAGAAGCGCTGTCCTGCCTTTCGCGGGAAGCGAGAGAGCGTGTGGTGGGAATCGGTGTGGATACGACCGGTTCCACACCGGTTCCCGTCAATCGGGAAGGCGTGCCGCTGGCACTGACGGAAGGCTTTGAAACGTGCGAAAATGCCATGTTCTATTTATGGAAAGATCATTCGGCGGCCGGTGAAGCCGAAGAGATTGACAGAGCCTTTTCCGGAGGCAGCCGGGACTACGGCAAATACCAGGGCAGATACAGTGCGGAATGGTTCTGGGCAAAGATTCTTCATGCGGTCAGAACCGATGTGCGTATCAGAGAGGCGGCCTACACATGGACAGAACACTGCGACTGGATGGTGGGCAGCCTCTGCGGCAGGACCAGACCGGAGGAAATCTATCACAGCGCCTGTGCCGCAGGCCATAAAGCGCTCTGGCACAGCGAATGGAATGGTCTGCCCGACGCAGAGATTCTGGGATCCATCGACCCTTATTTGGCACTGGTGCGGGAACGATACGGGAACAATCCCGCTCCGGCCGTGACGCTGGCAGGCCATCTGACCGGGGAATGGGCCGAAAAGCTGGGTCTTCCTCAGGGAATCTGCGTCTCCGGAAGTTCCTTTGATGCCCATGCCGGGGCGGTAGGGGCAGGCATCAGGGAAAAGACGATCGTATGTACCCTTGGCACTTCCGCCGTGGACATGCTTGTGGAAACGTCAGAATCCCTGCAGGGAAAAGAGATCAGGCGGTTCGGCGGAGCGGCGGAGCACTCCATCCTTCCCGGCTATGTGGGGATCGAGACAGGGCAGGCCGCCTTTGGAGATATTTTTGGATGGTTTAAACGTGTGCTGCTCTGGCCACTGGAACAGAGCGGGCGCTTTCTGGATCCGGAGACGTACCATCGCCTCTGCCAGGAAATGGATGATATCATGCTGGCCGAGCTGCAGAGGCAGGCCGGTGAACTGCAGGATGATATCTTTCCCATCGCTCTTGACTGGTTTAACGGCCGCAGATATCCGGATACCGACGACTCCCGCAGGGCGGTGATCGGCGGCCTGGCCCTGGGCGCACAGGCACCCTGCATCTTCCGGGCTCTTGTGTTCGGCGCAGTCTGCGGGCTCAAACGGATTGTGGACGGCTTTGAGAAGGCAGAGCTTGTCATCGAAAAAGTGGTGGCCGTAGGCGGCATCTCCAAAAAATCCGCCTATGTGATGCAGATGATGGCAGATGTCCTGGGCAAACAGATTGAAATACTGGATGCAGACCAGACATGTGCCCTGGGTGCTGCCATCTATGCCGCTGTCGCCTCCGGGGCACATAAGGATGTGCACGGGGCATCGGCCCATATGGCGGCCAAATGTGTCGGGGAATTTAAGCCCGATGAGACAAAAACGGAATTTTACCGGGAACAGTATCAGAAATATCTGCGTCTGGCACAGCTTGCCGACGTGTGGGAAGAAGGATAACCGGAGAAAAAGCAGGCGCCTGCAGGAAATTTTGCAGAGCCTGCTTTTTTGGTACTTCTCTGTTTCCTCCCTTGTATTTTCTGTAAGAAGCATTATAATAAAGGAGGGCAGAGGGCACAATGAAAGGGGCGGCTACCGTCAGACGCTTTTCTATCACCGGCGCCGGTCAGCTGCATAGTATATCGTAAGAGCGGATATGCGGAGCAGCATTTATGGCGAATTATACGGTGGTAATGGATGCCGGGCATGGCGGCTCGGACTTTGGAGCTGTTTATAACGGCCGTTATGAGAAAAATGATACCCTTGCCCTTACGCTTGCGGTGGGCAATATTTTACAGAATGCGGGGATCAACGTGGTATATACCCGTACGGAAGATGTATATGAGACACCTTACCGGAAAGCACAGGAGGGCAATCTGTCAGGCGCGGATTATTTTATTTCCATCCACAGAAATTCCAGTCCCTATCCCAATACCTACTCTGGGGTGGAGTCGCTTGTGTACTCAAAAGGCGGCGTGGCGGAAATCATAGCCAAAAATATCAACAGACAGTTATCTTATCTGGGATTTCGAAATATCGGGATTACAGAGCGGCCTAATCTGATCGTCTTAAACAGCACCGAGATGCCGGCGGTATTGGTGGAGGTGGGTTTTATCAATACGGACGCGGACAATGCGCTGTTTGATCTGGAATTTGAAGCCATAGCGGAGGCCATTGCCTACGGGATACTGGAATCTCTGGGAGTCATATAGTCATATGAACACATGAAAGAAAAACGGGAAAAAGAGATGAAACATAAGAACCAGAACGGGCTGTCACAGATTCAGCTGATAGCCATGGGATTTTTTATCATAATCGTAACAGGGACGCTCCTTCTGATGCTGCCTTGCGCATCGCAGGAAGGGACGGGAGCGCTGGATGCCCTGTTTACGGCCACCAGCGCCACTTGCGTGACGGGCCTGGTGGCGGCGGACACATGCCGGCACTGGACGCTGTTCGGACAGCTTGTCATTCTTGCTCTGATTCAGACCGGCGGCCTGGGCTTTATGACGATCGGCGTCTTCTTCTCCATCTATATCCGCAGGAAAATCAGCCTGCGTGAGCGGGAGCTGTTACAGGAGAGCATCAATACCCTGCAGCTTGCCGGTGTGGTCCGGCTGACAAAACTGATTGTCAAAGGGACGCTCCTTCTGGAAGGTGTGGGGGCATTCCTTTTGGCGCTGCGTTTTGTGCCGCAGTTCGGATTTGTCAAGGGCTGTTATTATGGTATTTTTCATTCCGTGTCTGCCTTTTGCAACGGCGGCTTTGACCTGATGGGGGAGAAGGAGGCTTATGCCTCTCTGACGGCTTATGCGGCAGACCCTCTTGTGAATCTGGTGATTATGGGTCTGATCATTGCAGGCGGTATCGGCTTTATTGTCTGGCAGGACGTGTACAGCCATGGCCTGCATATACGCAAATATATGCTGCATACGAAGATCGTGCTGCTGATGAGTGCGGGCCTGGTCTTTGGAGGCGGTTTCCTGTTCTGGCTTTTTGAGAGACATGCCCTGTTTGCGGGGCATTCTCCGGGCACCCAGATACTGGAAGCGCTCTTTTCTTCCGTGACGGCCAGAACGGCGGGGTTTAATACGGTGGATACGGGAGCCCTGTCTCACGGAAGCAAACTGCTGACCATGATCCTGATGTTTATCGGCGGCAGTCCGGGATCCACTGCCGGCGGGATTAAGACGACGACGGTAGTCGTACTGATTATGTATACCTGGAACAGTCTTTGCAGTAAGAACGGCTGCAGCGTATTTGAGCGTCGGATTCCCGACGAGATTATCAAAAAATCCAGTATGGTGCTGATGCTCAATCTTCTGATGTCACTGACGGCGGGAATTATCATATGCGGTATTCAGCCAGAGCTGTCCATGGACAGTGTGATGTTTGAAATCTGTTCCGCCATGGGCACGGTGGGTATGACCTGCGGGATTACAAGAGATCTGTCGGCAGTATCCAAATGTGTGATTATTTTTCTGATGTACTGCGGCAGAATCGGCAGTATGACGTTTGCGCTGTCGTTTATGCAGAAAAAAAAGAGAGATCCCGTGCAATATCCTTTGGGCAGGATTACCGTAGGATAAAAAATCTCCCGGGCGGATACAGGCGGGGGAATGCAACGGGGAGGACATACGGAAAGAAAGGAATTTGGTTATGAAATTGGTTTTGATCATCGGAATGGGAAAATTCGGCTATCATCTCTGCAGAAAGCTGGCGGAGCTGGGCAATCAGATACTGGCTGTTGACGAGCAGGAGGAGGCGCTGGAAGAGGTGCTTCCCATCGTTACCAGCGCGAAGATCGGGGACTGTACCAAGGTGGATGTGCTGAAAACGCTGGGCGTGGACAATTTTGACTATTGTTTTGTCTGTATCGGAGAGAACTTCCAGGGCAGCCTGGAGATTACCAGTCTCTTAAAGGAGATGGGGGCCAAATATGTGATCAGCAAGGCCGTGCGTGATATTCAGGCGAAATTCCTTCTGCGGAACGGGGCGGATGAGGTTATTTATCCGGATCGTGATATTGCGGAGCGGCTGGCCAACCGCTGCAGCGCCAGCCATGTGTTTGACTATATCGAGCTGAGCCGGGAATGTTCCATCTATGAAATTTTGCCGCTGGCAAACTGGGTGGGCAGAACCCTGCGGGAAGTGGACATCCGGGCAAAGTATCATATCAATATACTGGGTGTTAAAAAAGGAGAAAAAACAGACTTTGTCGTGCATCCCGATTACCGCTTTGAGCAGGAGGACCATCTGATCGTGATGGGCAACAATGAGGATGTATTCGAAGTACTCAAGCGGATGGATGATAAGAAACCGGGGAAGACGTCCCGCCGTGCAAAATAAGTGGGATTTTGCATAAGTATGCAAAAAAATATTGACAAATAGAAAAAAAGTATTTATGATATCGTGTAACGAAAAGGTTCAATGGTGATCCACTGAATCTTTTTGCGTGTATCTTACCCGCTGACAGCGCGCCGGGGCCGGAAGGAAAACCGGGTTGCTGCCATGGGAATAACAGGATGGAGGAGATCATTATGAAGAGATTTTTGAGCATCGCCGTAGCTTCGGCTATGGTGGCGGCAGCTCTGACAGGCTGCGGCGGGAATCCGTCGGATAATTCCGCAGCGCCTGCAGAAGGCACGGAAGGCAATGCGGCGCCCGCAGAAGGCACGGAAGGCAATGCGGCGCCCGCAGAAGGCGGAGCGGCAGAAAGTGATGCGGCGGAAGGCAATGCGGCGCCTGCGGAAGGCGGTACATTCAAAATCGGCGGCATTGGCCCTGTGACAGGTGCGGCGGCAGTTTACGGACAGGCGGTAAAAAATGCGGCACAGCTTGCAGTGGATGAGATCAATGCGGCAGGCGGTATCAACGGCGCACAGATTGAGTTTAATTTCCAGGACGACGAACACGATGCGGAAAAGGCTGTCAATGCTTATAATACGCTGAAAGACTGGGATATGCAGATGCTGCTTGGCACGGTAACGAGTACTCCCTGTACGGCAGTGGTGGAGAAGACACATGAGGACAATATGTTCCATCTCACACCCTCCGGTTCCGCAGTAGAGAGTATCCAGTATGACAATGCATTCCGCGTATGCTTCTCTGATCCCAATCAGGGTACGGCATCCGCGCAGTATATCGGTGAGAACGGTCTTGCCACCAAAGTAGCGGTGATTTATAACAGCTCTGATGTATATTCTTCCGGTATTTACCAGACCTTTGCGGCGGAAGCCGGCAATCAGGGGCTGGAGATCGTAGCGGCGGAAGCGTTTACGGCAGACAGCAATACGGACTTTTCCGTACAGCTTCAGAAAGCAAAGGATGCGGGCGCTGAACTTGTATTTTTACCGATTTATTATACAGAAGCATCCATTATCCTTGGCCAGGCTGACAAGATGGGATATGAGCCTACATTCTTTGGCTGTGACGGCCTGGACGGCCTGCTGGCAGTGGAAGACTTTGATACTTCTCTGGCAGAGGGCGTGATGCTTCTGACTCCTTTCGCGGCAGATGCGGAAGATGAACTGACACAGAATTTTGTCAAGGCATATCAGGATGCCTTTGGCGATGTGCCGAACCAGTTCGCGGCAGATGCGTATGACGGTATCTATGCGATCAAAGCTGCCATCGAAAAGGCGGGCGTTACTCCGGATATGAGTGCTTCCGATATCTGTGACGCGCTGAAAGTATCCATGACAGAGATCAGCATTGACGGTCTGACCGGTCTGGGTATGACCTGGGGTGCTGACGGCGAACCGAACAAAGAGCCCAAAGCCGTTAAGGTTACAGACGGCGCTTATGCGGCAATGTAAACGGACAGAAAGCTTTTACAGGAGGTACAGTGTTTTGATACACTGTACCTTTTGTCTACAGAGGGTTTTTCTGTTTTGTTGTTTGTGGCGGCAAATCTGATTGCATGGACGTTTTGGAAGGTATTGACATTTTTCAGTGAAGGGGTATACTAATAGTAAAGTTTTAAATAGAGATAAAAGGAGGAGATAACAATGAAAATGTTTAAAACTTTTCTGGTAACAGCGGTTGCTGCGACTCTGGCGATGGCTTCCTCGATGGTAGTCTGTGCAAAAGATGCAGATATTGTTCCGCCCCGTTATAAGAGCAACTGTGATCTGATGAATTGCTCCGGGCAGCATATCAGCGTGAAGGATCCTTCCTCTGGGTTGGATCTGTATTTCTGTGTACCTCAGAATCTTGGTTACTCTGTGGATGAGTACCGCACAAAGGTAGCGGCATACCTAGAAGATCAGTCTGAAAACAAGACGGTGGAAGTGGCGCCTGTAAAAGAAGAGAGTACGAAAGAAGACAGCGACTATTTTGCTCCGCCGCGTTATAAGAGCAACTGTGATCTGATGAACTGTTCCGGACAGCATATCAGCGTGAAGGATCCTTCTTCAGGGCTTGATCTGTATTTCTGTGTTCCTCGGGATCTCGGCTATTCTGTGGATGAATATCGTACAAATGTAGAAAAATATCTGGCAGAGAAGGCGAAATAATCCGTATGATCTGTCTGTACACGCGCCATGCAGCATGCTGCATGTGTGCAGCCATTCTCATATAGCGTTAGCAGGAGGATTTTCCCATAGGCGGGCGGAGGCCGGCGGGGGGGGATCCTCCTGTTTGTATCTGTGCGGTCTTTCGAGATTATTGACGCCTCGTCGGAGTCTATGGTATACTTGTGTACATAAGTGCCGACGGTCGGGAGGAGGGCTGGCGGTATGGGTCTGCCAAAAGGGCAGCAAATGAAAAAAAAGAGGTGTACGTATGAGTTTACTATCCTATTTAATCAATGGTATCAGCCTTGGCAGCGTATATGCCATCATTGCGCTGGGATATACCATGGTGTATGGAATTGCCAAGATGCTGAATTTTGCCCATGGCGATGTGATCATGGTAGGCGGTTATGTGGTATTTGTGCTGGTCAGCGGGATGGGCCTGCCGCCGATTCTGGCGGTGATCGTTTCCATGGTAGTGTGTACGGTGCTGGGTATGGTGATCGAGCGCGTGGCTTATAAGCCGCTGCGGATGGCGGCTTCTCCGCTGGCAGTGCTGATCACGGCCATCGGTGTCAGCTATCTGCTGCAGAATGTGGCGCTGCTTTTGTTCGGGGCAAATACCAAATCGTTTACTTCTGTCGTTACCATCCCGGCGATTTCGCTGGCAGAGGGACAGCTGATGATTTCAGGTGAGACGATTGTCACGATTGCGGCCTGTATCATCATTATGGTATCGCTGACCCTGTTTATCAAAAAGACAAAAGCGGGGCAGGCAATGCTGGCCGTATCTGAGGATAAGGGGGCGGCGCAGCTGATGGGGATCAATGTCAATGCCACCATTGCCCTGACCTTTGCCATCGGTTCTGCGCTGGCGGCAGTGGCAGGCGTGCTTCTGTGCTCCACGTATCCGTCTCTGACCCCATATACGGGCGCCATGCCGGGGATCAAGGCTTTTGTGGCGGCGGTGTTCGGCGGTATCGGTTCCATTCCCGGCGCCATGATCGGCGGTATCCTGCTGGGGATTATTGAGATTCTGGGCAAGGCATATATTTCTTCTCAGATGGCGGATGCCATTGTATTTGCCGTGCTGATCGTGGTGCTGCTTGTAAAGCCCACAGGGATTCTCGGTAAGGAAATTCAGGAGAAAGTGTAGGGATGTTCATGAAAAAGATAAACAAAACGACAAGATACAATATGATTACATATGCCATTGTGGTCATTGCCTATGCGATTGTGATGCTGCTGGGGGCGGCGGGCCATATCTCCAGTCTGATGGAGGGGCTTTTAGTTCCCCTGTGCATCTATGTGATCCTGGCGGTTTCGCTGAATCTGGTGGTAGGTATCCTGGGCGAGCTGAGTCTGGGCCATGCGGGATTTATGTGTGTGGGCGCATTTGCCGGTTCCTTTTTTTCCATGTGTACGAAAGAAACCATGCCGGACGGCCTGCGTTTTTTACTGGCGTTGATTATCGGTGCGGCTGTGGCTGCGCTGTTCGGCATTCTGATCGGCATTCCGGTACTGCGTCTGAAAGGGGATTATCTGGCCATTGTGACACTGGCATTTGGCGAGATCATCAAGAATCTGATGAATGTACTGTATATCGGAAGGGATGAAGCCGGTTTTCATTTCTCCATGAAAGATACCCTGTCACTGGGACTTTCCCCGGAGGGCAAGGCCATTATCAACGGGCCGCAGGGGATCACGGGTACGCCTCATGATTCCAATTTTACCATCGGCGTTTTACTGATTTTGCTGACACTGTTTATTATACTGAATCTGATTCATTCCAGGGACGGCAGGGCGATAATGGCGATTCGTGATAATCGTATCGCAGCGGAATCCATCGGCATCAATGTGACGAGGTATAAGCTGATGGCGTTTACACTTTCCGCGTCCATCGCCGGGATTGCGGGTGTACTGTATGCGCACAACCTTTCGACACTGACGGCACTTCCGAAAAACTTCGGCTACAATATGTCGATTATGATTCTCGTATTCGTCGTGCTGGGAGGAATCGGCAATATCAGAGGTTCCGTGATTTCCGCAGTGGTGCTGACCCTGCTGCCGGAGCTGCTCAGGGGATTGAGCGATTACCGCATGCTGATCTATGCGGTGGTGCTCATTGTGATGATGCTGTTTAACTGGAGCCCGAAGGCGGTGGAACTGAGAGAGCGTTATTCGCTGAAACGGTTGTTTCACCTGACAACAAAGGAGTAGGATATGGCATTATTAGATGTACAAAATTTATGTATTTCATTCGGCGGGCTTCGGGCAGTGGATGATTTTGAGATTCATATTGAAAAGGGACAGTTATATGGTCTGATCGGCCCGAACGGTGCGGGGAAGACTACGGTATTTAATCTGCTCACCGGCGTCTACAAGCCGGGCGAGGGCATTATCAGGCTCGATGGTGTGGATATCACGGGAAAGAAGACCATTGATATCAACAAAGCCGGGATTGCAAGGACATTTCAGAACATACGTCTGTTCAAGGGCATGACGGTTCTGGACAATGTCAAGGCCGGCCTTCACAATCATTATAAATATTCTTCCATGGCAGGCATCTTTCGTCTGCCCGCCTATTACCGGGTGGAAAAAGAGATGAATGGGCGGGCTATGGAGCTTCTGGAAGTATTTGATCTGAAAAGCGAAGCCTCCCATCTGGCCTCCAATCTGCCGTACGGCAAACAGAGAAAGCTGGAGATAGCCAGGGCACTGGCCACCAGTCCCAAACTGCTGCTTCTGGATGAACCCGCAGCGGGGATGAACCCCAATGAGACAAAGGAACTGATGGATACCATTGCCCTGATCCGGGACAAATTCGATATGACGATCCTGCTGATTGAGCATGACATGAAACTGGTGTCCGGCATATGTGAGGAACTTACCGTGCTGAATTTCGGGCGTATTCTGGCACAGGGCCAGACCACGGCGGTTCTGAATGATCCGCAGGTGATTACGGCATATCTGGGAGAATAGGAGGGAAGAGGAATGGCGATGCTGGAAGTAAAAGATCTGGAAGTGTACTATGGCATGATCCAGGCGCTGAAAGGAATCTCTTTTACCGTAAACGAGGGAGAAGTCATAGCACTGATCGGCGCCAACGGAGCGGGCAAGACGACGACACTCCACACCATTACCGGACTGCTTCCCGCCAAAAAGGGAAAGGTAGTTTTTGAAGGGAAGGATATCACCAAAGTACCGGGACATAAAATCGTCTCCATGGGAATGGCCCATGTACCGGAGGGGCGGCGTATTTTCGCCCAGCTTTCCGTGCTGCAGAACCTTCGTATGGGCGCCTATACAAGAAAAGACAAGGACGAGATCGAAAAGACACTGCGGATGGTGTATGAAAGATTTCCCCGTCTGGAAGAGAGACAGTCTCAGATGGCGGGAACACTGAGCGGCGGCGAGCAGCAGATGCTGGCCATGGGCAGGGCACTGATGTCGCATCCGAGGATTATCCTGATGGATGAGCCGTCGATGGGGCTGTCGCCTATTTTTGTCAATGAGATTTTTGACATTATCAGGGAAGTGAGCAAGAGCGGTACGACAGTGCTTCTGGTGGAACAGAATGCGAAAAAGGCGCTTTCCATTGCCGACAGGGCATATGTACTGGAGACAGGCAATATTGTACTCGATGGCCGGGCGGATGTGCTGCTTGCGGATGATTCGATCAAAAAAGCATATCTGGGAGAATAAAGAACGATGCAGGAGTAGAGGAATATGGAAAAGGTTGTCATTACCATTGCCAGACAGTATGGGAGCGGCGGACGTACCATCGGTCAGATGCTGGCAAAAGAACTGGGGATTCATTATTATGATAAGGAACTGCTGAAGCTGGCCTCGGAAGAGAGCGGGATTCATGAGAGGCTGTTTGCCGGGGCAGATGAAAAGCTGAAAAACAGTCCGCTTCTGCGGATTACCAGAAAGATTTACCAGGGACAGTTGATTCCGCCGGAAAGCGAAGATTTCACTTCCATGGAAAACCTGTTTAACTATCAGGCAAAAGTGATTAAAGAACTGGCGGAAGAGGAATCCTGTATTATCATCGGACGATGCGGGGATTATGTGCTGCGGGACTATGACAATGTGCTGAGTGTATTTGTCCATGCCCCGGAGGATTACTGTATCGAGCAGGCCAGACAGAAACTAAGCATGCCGGATAAGGAGATCAGAAAATTCATTCTGAAAACCGACAAGGCAAGGGCTGATTATTATAAGCACTATACGGGCAGGGAATGGACGGATGCCCGCAATTATGATCTGTGCCTGGACAGCAGCAAGCTGGGGATGGAGAGGTGTATGGATGAGATCAAAGCTTATATGGAAGTGCGGTTTCGGTAAATGAGCAGTGATACAAAGACAGCAGATATGCTGCAATTTGACAAAACGGATAAAAGACTGCTGACGGTACAGGTGGAAGAAGCGCTGATGCGGCTGATCCGGCAGGAGCCGGTGGAGATCGGGGAGCGTATCCCTAATGAATTCAAGCTGGCGGAGATGTTCGGCGTGGGCCGCAGTACCATTCGGGAAGCAGTAAAAAGTCTGGTATACAAAGGGATACTGGAGGTGAGACGGGGGAGCGGCACGTATGTGGCGGCCACCTCCTCTTCGGAGCATGATCCGCTTGGGCTGTCACGGCTGCGTGACAAGTCCAGGCTGGCTCTGGAACTGATGGAAGTACGGCTGCTTCTGGAACCGGAGAGTGCGGCGCTGGCTGCAAAAGCAGCCACACAGGAGCAGCTTACCAGGCTGGTGTCTCTCTGTGATGAGACAGAATATCTGTATGTGAACGGAGAAGATCCCATGCAGAAAGATTTTGAATTTCACACATGGATCGGCGGCTGCAGCGGCAACCGTGTGGTGGAAACTCTGATCCCTGTGATCGGTCAGTCAATCGCCGCTTGTGCCAGCCTGAACCGGCGCACCCTGATGCGTGAGACGACAGAGACACACCGTGCCATTGTCAATGCGATTTTAGAGCGCGATCCGGCCGGGGCCAGGTATGCCATGGTCATGCATCTGAATCATTATCGGCAAGTGCTGGTGGAGCAGTGCAGAGAACGGCAGGAAAAGAGAAAAGAGCAGGGCGCCATCCGGCAGGAAGAGGGGATGGCAAAGATGTCACGCGGTATGTTCTGGGATGTGTAAAAATTCATATATGACATACTAAATAAAGATACGGCGGGATACCGGTAATATTCGGTGTGCCGCCGTATCTGCTGCTGTCTGTCACAGATCTACGATAACGGGAATGTGCTTTAAGGCAGGAATCAGTTTTTCCGTGAGATCAGCCGTTGTAAATTTCAGGCTGGCAGTGTTGATACATGGGTGACAGGCAAAATATTCCTCCTGCAGCACTTCGCGGTCGATGACAAGCTGTACCTTTCCCTCCTGGTCATTCATCAGCCCGAGGATGGATACGGAGCCGGGGGTTAAGTTCAGCAGATCCTCCATCATGTCTGCCGGTCCGAAAGAGAGCCGTGCCACACCCAGACGGGCGGAAAGATCTTTGGTAATAAGTTTCTTGCTGCCCGGCATTAACAGCAGATAGAATGCTGTCTGCTGACGGTTACAGAGAAACAGGTTCTTGCAGATGTTTACCTGCAGGATTTGATCGACTTCCTGACAGGCCTCTATGGTAGCCAGCGCTTCATGGCTGATATGCATATAGGGAATATCCAGCAGATCCAGCAGGTCATAGCAGCGGATCTCTTTTTCCGGCAGACAGGAGATATCTTCGGGACGTCCCGGATGAAGCCGGGAAGAGGGATCTGCCACTGCCTCATCTGCCGCTCCAGGCGTTGTATGGCTGTTTTCCGCCTCAGAAGCCTCCTCCTTTGTGTCCGGCAGTGTGAGCAGTACCTTTTCAATCCGGTTCTGACGCAGCGTGCGGGCACAGAGCGTGATACCGCCCTCCATGGTGATACTCTCGCCCTCGGTGGGCAGGCGGTCCAGCGTGCCGATCAGAATACCGCCAATGGTGTCGTAATCTTCCGAGACGAGGGCGGTATTAAGCGCATTGTTTACATCATCCAGCTTCATGCTGCCCTGTACCAGATACCGGCCGCCGCCCATATCCTGAATCAACTCTTCCTCGTCCGCGTCATATTCGTCCCGGATCTCGCCTACGATTTCTTCCAGCAGATCTTCCAGTGTGATCATACCCACACAGGCGCCGTATTCGTTGAGGACAAAAGCCACATTCATGGTGGCCTTGCGCATTTCCATCATCAGATCGGCTGTTTTTTTGTATTCATACGTATAATATGCCTCCCGCAGGATATCCTGTATCCGGAAGGCCCGTTTTCCCTGTACAAAGAGAAAATCCTTGACATTGACGATACCTACCACATTGTCGGTATCATTTTCATAGACGGGAATCCGGGTATACATGGATTCCCTGAAGATGGCGAGCAGTTCATGATAGGAGGCATTAATGTCTACCATGGTGATATCAATACGGGGGATCATAATGTCCTTGGCATCGGAATCACTGAAATCAAATACGTTATAAATCATTTCCCTCTCTTCGCTCTCTATGGCGCCGTCCTCATGGCTGACATCGACATACGTCTTTAAGTCACGTTCGGTCATGGAGGAAGCCTTTCCCTGCGTGTCGATATGCAGAAGATACATAATCGCGCCGGACAGCTTATCCACGAGGAAGATAACAGGGGTGAAGAGCAGCATCAGCAGATGGATGATCCCGGCGTAGGCGAGAGAAATTTTTTCCGCATTGTACATGGCCCATGTTTTGGGCGTAATCTCTCCGAACAGCAAAACCAGCAGCGTAAGCATACCGGTCATAATACCCACTGCATAGCTGCCCCAGAGATGCAGTGCCAGTGTGGTCGCCAGAGAAGAGGCGGAAATATTGACGATATTGTTGCCTACTAAAATAGTGCTGAGCATCTTGCTGTAACGATCCAGAATACCCTGTACGGTAACCGCTCTTTTGTCTCCCTCCTCTGTCAGAGTGCGGATCCGCACCCGGTTGACAGTAGTCAGTGCCGTCTCCGCGGAAGAAAAAAAAGCGGAAAGCACAAGCAGCAGAAAAAGTATGATAAATCCAGTGATACTTTCGGTATCCAAATAAAAAACCTCCCCGGTAATAACAAATACAAAGACAAAAACGATTATGGATTATCATATAATAAGTCTCTGCCGGTTGTCAAGTTCCGGGCCTTTTGTGCATATAGTTAAATACGGGAGGTGTATGATCATGAAGGCTTCGGCAAAAAACAATTCTTATGTCATTTTTTATCTGAAATGTCTGCTTTTTTCCTATATTCTGACAGTGGGGCTTTTGCTGTTTCTGGCGTTGTTTCTGTACCGGTTCGGACTGACGGAAAAGACAGTGTCTCTTGCCATCATTTTTATTTACATAGCGGCATCGCTTTTTGCGGGTTTTATCTCGGGAAAAAAGATGGGAAACCGCAAATTTCTCTGGGGACTGCTGGCAGGCGTTTTGTACTTTACCGTACTTTTGTGCGTTTCCCTTGTTCTGGAACACGGCGCGGCGGGAATCTCAGGCAATCTGGTAACTGTGTTTTTCATCTGCGCGGGGGGCGGTATGCTGGGCGGCATGCTGGGATAGCGTTTACAGCCATGAAATGATTGACCTTTCGCGGAAGGTGTGTTATACTTCTGTCCTGACAGGGATTCTTTTCCATTAGGTATGTGGTTTTTCGCGGCGGCTTACGGATGCGGTGCGGAAAAGCACGGAAATCAGGAGGACGGAATATGAAACATATCAGAACATTAAACACAAGAAATCTGCAGGAATCCATGAAAAAGGGCGGCTGCGGAGAGTGCCAGACATCCTGTCAGTCTGCCTGCAAGACATCCTGTACGGTAGGAAATCAGAGTTGCGAGAAGATGAAGAAATAAACACCACCGTAGGATGCGGCAGTGGATGCGGCATAATTTAAGAAAGAGATAAGCAGCGGTCTACATCGCTGCTTATATTACGTTGGGCATTATGGGTAAAGGAGTTTATTGTGGTTCACAGATATAAAAATAATGGTTATTGCATTGTTCTGGATGTCAACAGCGGCTGCGTGCATATCGTGGATGAGATTGTGTACGATTTGCTCCCTTTTGCAGAGGCGGCGCTGGCAGAGGGCAGGACGGACTGCGGCGGGGCCGGGGACAAAATTCCCGAAGAGGCTGTGGAAGCTGTCGTGTCGGACGGCGTGCGGATGGGGCATCCGCAGGAGATGTGCAGAGAAGCCATGGAAGAGATATGGGAATTAAAAAAATCGGGTATGCTGTTTACAGAGGATGGATACCGGGACTATATGCAGGAGATGAAAGACCGTCAGACCGTCGTGAAAGCGCTCTGTCTGCACATTGCCCATGACTGTAATCTTGCCTGCCGTTATTGTTTTGCCCAGGAAGGGGAATACCATGGCAGGCGGGCGTTTATGAGCTTTGAGACGGGCAGGGCAGCACTGGACTTCCTTGTGAAGCAGTCGGGCAGTCGGGTGAATCTGGAGGTGGATTTTTTCGGCGGAGAACCGCTGATGAACTGGCAGGTGGTAAAACAGCTGGTTGCCTACGGACGGAGCCTGGAAGAGCCTTATCACAAAAAATTCCGGTTTACCCTGACGACCAATGGCATTTTGCTGAATGACGAGATTCAGGAGTTTGTAAACCGTGAGATGAGCAATGTGGTGCTGAGCATCGACGGGCGCAGGGAAGTGCATGATCGGATGCGGCCTTTCAGGGGCGGACAGGGCAGCTATGATGCGGTAGTTCCCAAGTATCAGAAGCTGGCGGACAGCCGCGGGCAGAAGGATTATTATGTAAGAGGGACTTTTACCAGATATAACCTGGATTTTGCGGAAGATGTGCTTCATCTGGCGGATCTGGGATTTACGCAGATTTCGGTGGAACCGGTGGTGGCGCCGGCGGATGCGGATTATGCCATACGTCCGGAGGATGTGCCCCATATTCTTGCTGAGTATGACCGGCTTGCGGCAGCGCTTCTTCAGCGGAAGAAGGAAGGAAAGGGAGTTCATTTCTTCCATTTTATGATAGATCTGGAAGGCGGCCCCTGTGTAGCCAAGCGGCTCTCGGGCTGTGGCTCGGGCTGCGAATATCTGGCGGTGACACCCTGGGGGGATCTGTATCCCTGCCATCAGTTTGTGGGGCAGGAGCAGTTTCTGATGGGAAATGTACGGGAAGGGATTACCAGGACGGATATCCGGGATGAATTCAGAGCCAGCAATGTGTATACAAAGGATAAGTGCGGGGAATGCTTTGCAAAATTTTACTGCAGCGGGGGCTGTGCGGCTAACGCCTGGAACTTTCATGGAGATATCAATGATACCTATGAGATTGGCTGTGAACTGCAGAGAAAACGTGTGGAATGTGCCATTATGATGAAAGCGGCATGTGAGTAAGAAAAAAGGAGAAACAGACATGAAAAAGAACAGAGCAGTCATTACTTTGCTCATCACGGTGCTGGTGCTGGGATTTTTATCGTATACGGCAGTGTGGGGAATCGGAGCAGAGAAAACGGGTGCGGCTGCCAATATCAAGCAGGGACTTGATCTGGCCGGCGGTGTCAGCATTACGTATCAGGTAGTGGGGGAGGAAACGCCTTCTGAGAGTGATATGAACGATACCATCTATAAGCTGCAGCGCCGTGTAGAGGGGTACAGTACGGAAGCGCAGGTATATCAGGAAGGCAGCGACCGGATCAATATCGAGATACCGGGTGTGTCGGATGCCAATGCCATACTTGATGAACTGGGCCAGCCGGGTTCTCTCTATTTTATGTCTTCCGACGGCGCGGAAGTGTTAAATGGAAATGACATTGCGGATGCGCAGGCCGGCACACAGCGGGACAGCCGTATGGGGAACAATCAGTATGTGGTACAGCTTACCCTGACGGAGGAAGGCGCGACAAAATTTGCGGTGGCGACTGCCCTGGCGGCACCCAATCACGATGTGATCTTTATCATGTATGACGGTATGATCGTCAGCATGCCGTCTGTCAATGAAGAGATCAAAGACGGTGTGGCGATCATTACCGGTATGCCCAGTTTTGAAGAAGCGGACAAGCTGGCTTCCACGATCCGGATTGGCGGACTGAAGCTGGAACTGGAAGAACTGCGCTCCAATGTGGTAGGCGCGCAGCTTGGCTCGGAAGCGATCCGGACGAGCCTGATGGCAGGTGCCATCGGTATGGCTCTGGTCATGTTGTTTATGGTTGTGATCTATTTTGTTCCCGGAATTGCCGCTTCTCTGGCGCTTGGCATTTATGTGGGACTGATGATCGTTCTTCTGAACGCGTTTGATATCACGCTGACCCTGCCGGGGATTGCGGGCATCATCCTTTCCATCGGTATGGCGGTGGATGCCAATGTCATTATTTTTGCCAGAATCCGTGAGGAGCTGGCGACCGGCAAGACCGTACAGTCGTCAATGCGCATTGGTTTCCAGAAAGCGCTCTCTGCCATTATAGACGGCAATGTGACCACACTGATCGCGGCGCTGGTGTTGGGAATCAAGGGCAGCGGCAGTGTGAGAGGGTTTGCGCAGACGCTGGCGCTTGGTATCATTGTTTCCATGTTTACGGCATTGTTCGTGACCCGTATGATACTGAATGCATTGTTTGCCCTCGGCCTGAAAGATGTGAAATTTTATGGTGTGGGCAGGGAAAAGAAAACCCGGGATTTCCTCTCCAGGAAAGCGGTGTTTTTTGCGGTATCCCTTCTTGCCATCGGGGCAGGTTTTGTCTGTATGGGGATCAACACCTCTTCCACGGGCGATGCGCTTAACTACAGTCTGGAATTCAAAGGCGGTACTTCGACCAATGTCACCTTTAACGAAGATATGAGCATTGAAGAGATTGATGCCAGTGTGGTGCCTCTGATCGAGAGTGTGACGGGGGACGGCAATGTACAGGCACAGAAGGTAAGCGGCGGCAATGAGGTCATCTTTAAGACAAGGACGCTTTCCGTCGGGGAGAGAGAACTGCTGAACGGTAAGCTGGCGGAGCAGTTTGGCGTGGATACGGAAAAGATCACGGCAGAGACAATCAGCTCCACCATCAGCTCCGAGATGCGCGGCGACGCCATTTTGGCGGTTGTTATTGCCACGATATGTATGCTCTTGTATATCTGGTTCCGCTTCAAGGATATCCGGTTTGCGGCCAGCGCCGTGATCGCGCTGCTGCATGACGTGCTGGTGGTGCTGGCTTTTTATGCGCTGGCGAAAATATCGGTGGGCAGTACCTTTATCGCGTGTATGCTCACGATTGTCGGGTATTCCATCAATGCCACCATTGTCATTTTTGACCGGATCCGGGAGAACAGGAAAGGGGCCGGGAAGAATGACACCCTGGCGGATACGGTTAACCGCAGTATCACCCAGACACTCTCCAGAAGTATCTTCACTTCTCTGACCACATTTTTTATGGTGGGTGCCCTGTATGTGATGGGTGTCACATCAATTCGTGAGTTTGCACTGCCTCTGATGGCAGGTATTCTCTGCGGCACCTATTCTTCGATCTGCCTGGCCGGCGCGCTCTGGTATGTGATGCGGACGAGGCTGGCTGCCGGCGAGGATGGCGGGAAGTCTGCCAAAGCGAAAAAAGCGGTAAAATAGCAGAATCAGGTAACAGTGGAGTTATCATAGAGCAGGGAACCCTCCCGGGACGGGAGGGTTCCTCTGTTACAGGGGAAAGTACGGGGAAATACGGAAGATGAGACAGGAAAAATGGTTTGTAGCGGCCAAACGGGCTGATTTTGCGGAAATGGGAAGAAAGTTTTCCATTGATCCGGTGGTGGCCAGGCTGATCCGTAACAGGGATATCGAAGGGGAGAGCGCCGTGGAAAAGTATCTCCATGGTTCCCTCAAGGATCTGTATGCGCCGGAATTGATGAAGGGGATTCCCGAGGCAGCAGCGATATTGCTGGGGAAGATAAAAGAAAAGAGGAAGATACGTGTCATCGGAGATTACGATATTGACGGGGTGATGGCAACGTATATTTTAAAGACCGGACTGGAGCGGGCCGGCGCGGATGTGGACGCTGTGATTCCTCACAGAATTCAGGACGGTTATGGACTCAATGACGGACTGATTGCGGATGCTCACCGGGCCGGCACGGATACCATTATCACATGTGACAATGGGATTGCCGCTGCGCCCCAGACAGCGTATGCCCGGGAGCTGGGGATGTGTGTGATCGTGACGGACCATCATGAGGTGCCCTATGAAGAGTCGCAGGAGGGTCGGCACTACCTGCTTCCGCCGGCGGAGGCGGTAGCGGATCCCAAACAGCCGGGATGCGGGTATCCCTTTCAGGGAATCTGCGGCGCCGTTGTGGCCATGAAACTGATGCAGGCACTGTACGAGAGAGCAGGGATCGGCAGCGTGGCGGCACTGGATGATTTTCTGGAGATGGCGGCCTTTGCCACGGTGGGGGATGTGATGGAGCTGGTGGATGAGAACCGGATCCTGGTCAGATACGGACTGGAAAGACTGCAAAGAAGCGCCAACCACGGACTGCGCGCCCTCATGGAAGTGTGCGGGCTGGACGGCGGACAACTGAGTGCCTATCAGATCGGATTTGTCCTGGGCCCCTGTCTGAATGCCACAGGCCGGCTGGACACGGCCAGACGGGCCCTTGCGCTTCTTACGGCGCGCAGCAGAGAAGAGGCGCTGCCGATTGCCATGGATTTAAAGCATATGAATGAAAGCCGCAAGGAGATGACGCAAAAGGGCGTGGAAGCCGCAAAAGAGCAGATCAGGCAGGCGGGGATGGAAGGGCGCAGGGTGCTTGTCGTCTATCTGTCGGATTGTCATGAAAGTCTGGCAGGTATCATTGCCGGACGGATCAGGGAAGAATATGGCAGACCGGTCTTTGTACTCACGGACGCAGAGGATGGGGTCAAAGGATCGGGGCGTTCCATTGAAGCGTATTCCATGTATGAAGAGATGAGTAAATGCAAAGACTTATTCACGAAATATGGCGGACATAAGATGGCAGCCGGATTGTCCCTGCCAAGGGAAAATGTGCCGCTGTTTCGGGAACAGATCGAGGAGAACTGCTCTCTTGGTATGGAAGATCTGGCGGAGAAGGTCCATATTGATATGCAGATGCCTTTCGGCTATGTCAGTGAGAATCTGATCAGACAGTTTTCTCTGCTGGAACCTTTCGGGAACGGGAATCGCCGTCCGCTGTTTGCACAGAAAAATGTGGAGCTTCTGGAAGGCAGAGTGCTGGGAAAAAGCGGCCGTGTGGGGAAATATACGGTAAGGGATGAACATAATATGCGGTGTGAACTGACATATTTCGGGGAGCAGGACGAGCTGCTTTCCCTCTGGAGAGAAAAGAAAGTGATGCATATCACATATTATCCGCAGCTCCACACATACCGGGGCAGGACAGAGATCCAGTTTGTGCTGCAAAATTTCAGGTAAGGGAGAAAAGAATGAAGGAAAAGCGTCTGGATTATATTGATATGGTAAAAGGGATCGGCATCGTGCTGGTGGTGATCGGGCATTCTACTTATGTATCGGAGCCGGTGCTCACGTGGCTGACGTCTTTTCATATGCCATTATTTTTTGTGGTATCAGGAATGCTGTTCGCGCATAAAAATTCCGCTGCGGAACCGCCTGCCTCTTATATCAGGAAGCGGTTTTGCGGTATGATGATCCCTTATTTCTGGTTCAGCCTGATCTATCTCGGGGTCGATTATTATTACCTTTATGCACATCCGGAAGTGATAGATCAGGCATTTATTCATTCTGCCTGGCTGCAGGCCGTATCCTTTTTCGGCATTTCCGTGCTCTGGTTTTTGCCTGCTGTCTTTCTGGGAGAACTTGTTCTTTATGTCCTGATCAGAAGATGTCATGTCGGTGTGATTGCCCTCTTTTCCCTGGCGGCTCTGTTACTTCCCGATACCGGGATGCATCTGATCCGTACGTTTCTTAATATGGAAGCTTCTCCTTTCCATACATGGCTGGGAAACCTGCTGATGGCATTGCTGCGGGTGTTTCCGGCAGTGCTTTTTCTGCTGATGGGATACTATACGTATTTTCAACTCCGGAAACTGCATCTGCGGCCCCTGCTGGAAGTGCTTCTGGGAATCGGGTGTCTGCTTGTGAATGGGGCAGTGGCCTTTTCCAATGGCAGGGTAGATATGCATTTCCTTGTATTTAACAATGTGCTTTCTTATTATCTGGGCGCTTACAGCGCTTCCCTTGGCCTGCTCCTTTTGTGCCGCCGGATCAGAAAATTCTGGCTTCCCTGTTTCCTTGGCAGCAATTCTCTGATTGTCATGCTGACCCATCTGGACTGCCAGGTCATGAGCCTTGCCATTCGCTTTGCGGCAGGCATGAATCAGTTTATCCCCAGAGCAAAGGAGATCATGTTCAGGGTCAATCTGTATGGTGCGCTGCTGATTGGGGAACTGTTCATGATCGTACTGGTGGGCAGAGTCGGTTTTTTTCTGATTGGCAGAAGGCGGCCGCTTCCGCTGGAAGGGCCGGGGTGGCTGCGGGAATGGTGGCATAAGATTCGCAGCAGGCGGCTGCGGCGGGTGAAATAAGAAGGGACTCGGAAGATGCCTGTCGGGTCATTGTTTTCCATAATTTACAGCTGGAATTTTCTCCTGTCATCTGTTAGTATTTATTTTGTAATACTTATGTAATAAATTTGTAACATATGTAAGGAGGAAACAATGACGAAAAAAACTTTATTATCCATAGCAATGTTATCAGCTGTCGTAGCGGGAAGTGCCCCGCTGACGGCGCAGGCGGCCAATCTGACCGTTGTCGGGATCGGCGGCGGCGGATACTGCATACAGCAGACAGAACAGAACTGCAATCAATTTGGCAGAGGCGATCTGCAGAAAATACTGAAGGAGATCGGCAGGCCGGGCAGTGTGTGTCCGGATGTGACCATTCCGGGAAATCCCGGTGCAGACGGGCCGGGAGCGGATACGCTGCTGCCGCCGGGGACACAGCCTCCCTCATCGGGCGGGGCGGAGGATTCCGATACCACGCTCTCTTCTGCAGAGCAGGTGGTGAAGCTGGTAAATGAAGAACGTGCCAAAGCAGGGCTTGGGGCGCTGACGATGCAGGCGGATATAACGAAAGCGGCCAATGTACGGGCAAAGGAGATCCGGCAGCAGTTTTCCCACACCAGACCAAACGGCAGCAGCTTCAGCAGTGCCCTGACCGAGCAGGGCGTATCTTACCGCATGAGCGGTGAAAATATTGCTTACGGGCAGGCTACGCCTGAGGCGGTGATGGAAGGCTGGATGAACAGCAGCGGACACAGGGCCAACATATTGAATGGCAGCTTTCAGAATATCGGCGTGGGATTATACGAGGACGAGCAGGGTGTGAAGCACTGGGTACAGCTCTTTACGTAAAAGGAAGAAAGCAGAGCGCGTCGATCAGAACGCTTGTCTCACGGGAGGCATTTCAGGAAGGAATGTCTCCTTTTTTAGTGTTCTCGTGGTTGCATTCATCAGCGGCAAATGTCAAAACTCTTCTTGAAACGGAATGTGAAATGTGTTATTTTTAAAATTATAAATTTACCTGTCACTCAGCACTGCTTTTGAGAAAAGGAAGGGATATGAGGTACGAGATGAATTTTACATTTGAGAAGATAAAAGACCCCATGTTTTATAAAGAATACTGTCTGCCGGCGCATGCGGATTTTACTGCCTATGAGAGCATACAGGATATGAAAGAGGACAGACGTACCCTGTATGCATCGCTCAACGGCATGTGGAAGATGGCTTATGCGGAAAATCTTTCCGAAATTCCGGCAGGCTATGAGAAGGAAGAAACGGATTGCAGCCATTGGGAGGAAGTGCAGGTGCCGGGGCATATCCAGTTACAGGGATATGACAGGCCACAGTATGTCAATATTCAGTATCCCTGGGATGGCCGGGAAGAAATCGTACCGGGGGAAATTCCGGAGCGTTTTAATCCAACCGCCTGTTATGTAAAATATTTTGAAGTGCCGGAGGCGATGGAGGGACGATCGGTGCTGATCTCTTTCCAGGGGGTGGAGAGCGGTATGATCCTCTATCTGAACGGGCAGTATGTGGGGTACAGTGAGGACTCTTTTACGCCGTCGGAATTTGATCTGACGCCTTATATCAAATCAGGGATCAACAAACTGGCGGTGACTGTGATCAAATGGACTTCCGGAAGCTGGTGTGAGGATCAGGACTTTTTCCGGTTTTCCGGAATTTACAGGGATGTTTTTTTGTATACGCGGCCGGCATATTATGTGGAGGACTTCACGGTCAGAACAAGAGGGAAAGATGATTATACGAAAGCAGATGTTATGATATCTGCAAAAGGCCATTTTACCATGCTGCAGGCGCAGCTCTTTCAGGATAAGCAGATGATCGGAGCGTGCAAAGCCGGGCCGGGAGAAAAGGAAGAGACAGTGCTTACCCTGGAAATAGAGCGGCCGAGACTTTGGAGTGCGGAAGATCCGTATCTGTACCGGCTTGTTCTGTCAGTGCAGGATGATACCGGCAGAATATGGGAAGTCATCCCGCAGTCTGTCGGCGTTCGCAGTGTGGAGATCAGGGACAGTCTGATTTTGTTAAACGGCAGACGGATTGAGCTGAAAGGGGTAAACAGACATGATTTTTCCGCCCGCTACGGAAGAGCGGTGACAGAGGAAGAGACGCTGCAGGATGTGGTGACGATGAAGCGGAACAATATCAATGCCGTCCGTACCTGCCATTACCCGGATCATACGCGCTTGTATCATATGTGTGACAAATATGGAATCTATATGCTGGCGGAAAACAATATGGAGACGCATGGCACATGGATGCCCCTGCCGGGGCAGGAGCCTGATCCGGCGTCTGCGCTGCCGGGCGACCGCGCGGAGTGGCTGCCCATGCTGCTTGACAGGGTGCGTTCCTGCTATGAGAGGGATAAGAATCATCCTTCCATCCTCATCTGGTCCTGTGGCAATGAATCACTGGGCGGCAGGGTGATCTGGGAAATGGCCGAAGAATTCAGACGGCTGGATCCGGATCGCCCGGTGCATTATGAGGGAGTCTTTCAGGACAGGCGCTATAACAAAACAAGTGATATGGAATCGCAGATGTATCCTTCGGTGCAGGCGATCGAGCTGTTTTTAAAAGATCACAGGGACAAACCCTTTATCTGCTGTGAATATTCTCATGCCATGGGAAATTCCTGCGGAGGCATGAACCTGTATACCGATCTGATGGAGCGGGAGCCATTGTATCAGGGCGGTTTTTTGTGGGATTATATTGATCAGAGCATCATGACCGTCAACCGCTATGGAGAACCGTGCGAGGCCTATGGGGGAGACTTTGACGACAGACCTGCCGACTATGAATTCAGCGGCAACGGTATTGTGTATGGGAGTGACAGAAGTCCCACCCCCAAGATGCCGGCAGTCAAATATAACTATCAGAATATCAGAATTGAGATGGAGCAGGGCAGCAAGCCACAGAAAGCCCGGATCAAAAACCGGCACCTCTTTCTTTCCACGAGTCATTTTGCCTGCAGGATGGTGATCAGAAAGAACGGAAGACATTTTCTCGAAAAAGAACTGTGGACCGACATTCCGCCTCTTTGCGAGGAGGAGGTAACGCTGCCCCTGCCACCGCTTCCGAAAGGGGCGGAGTATGCGCTCACTCTGTCTTTTCATCTGCGGGAGGATACCCTCTGGGCAAGGTGCGGTCATGAGGTCGCTTACGGAGAATGTATTTTTACGGAAAAGGAAAAGAGCAATCAGGATCGGCTTTTCTTTTACCAGGAACTGGCAGGATGCCGGCCGGACAGGCAGGAAAAACCGCAGATGATCCGCGGCCGGATGAATCTGGGCGTGCGGGGCGCACATTTTACGGCGCTGTTTTCGGGAACGCAGGGCGGCCTGGTATCCTATGTCTATGACGGGCGGGAGATGATTGCCACTATGCCCAGACCCCATTTTTTCCGGGCACCTACCAACAATGACATGGGGAATCTGATGCCGCAGCGGTATGGACAGTGGAAACTTGCCAGTGAATATAATACCTGCTATATGCCTGGCACAGATGCAGAAAAAAGCTGGACGGAAAGAGGCTGGTATGAGGTGGAAGAAACCGCTCATTCAGTGAAGATAAAGTTTACCTATTATCTTCCGACTACGCCGCCGGCCCGGTGTGCGGTTGTTTATGAGGCTTTCGCGGATGGTACGATCCGTACTACGCTTATGTATGATCCGGTGAAGGAGCTTGGCGATATGCCGGAATTTGGGATGCTGCTGCGGATGAAGGCAGATTATGACCGGATGGAATGGTATGGTATGGGACCGGGAGAGAGCTATGCGGATCGCATGCAGGGCGTACGTCTGGGTGTCTATGAGACAAGTGTCCGGGATCAGATGGCCCGTTATCTGATCCCGCAGGAATGTGGAAATCACACAGGAGTCCGTTATGCCAAAATCACGGACAGGGACGGGCATGGTCTGTTATTTACCGGTGAGGGGATGCATTTTTCGGCCCTTCCGTGGATGCCGCAGGAACTGGAAGCCGCAAAACACAGGTATGAACTTCCGCCGGTTCACTATACGGTGATCCGCGCCTCACTGGCACAGATGGGTGTGGGCGGCGATGACAGCTGGGGCGCCAGGACACTCGATCAGTATCTGCTGGATACTTCAAGACCAATGACCTTTTCCTTTGCCCTGCGAGGGTTATAGAGCCAGGCAGAGGCGTTCCGGTTTTGCCGGGACGCCTCTGCGGCCAAAGAGGACAGGGTTGCTCTTTGCGACAAGGATAATCATAAAAAAAATACACTCTCTGTATCCTGTAAGAGTGTATCCAAAATAAATTCTGTCTGTCTTGATTCAACTTGTAAAAATCGGAGTGACAAGATTCGAACTTGCGGCCTCCGCCTCCCTAAGACGGCGCTCTAACCAAACTGAGCCACACCCCGCTATGCCTTATATCCGGCAACTCTGATATTATAACCTGTTTTCTGAAGATAATCAAGAGGTTTTTACAAATTTATTCAAAAACTTACAACTGACAATCGCACAGTCTGTCCCGGCGCAGGAGGAGAGGAGTGACAGGGATCGGTTCTGATTGATAAAACAGCCTTTTTCTACTATAATATTACTAAAGTATTAAGGAGGAAACCATGGGTATTACAGCAGCATTTATGCTCCCTCATCCGCCCCTGATCATACCAGAGATAGGCAGAGGGGAAGAGGGACAGATACAAAAGACGATAGATGCGTATGAAGAAGTCGCAGAGAAGATCGCGGCAGAGCGGCCGGAGACCATCGTTCTGCTTTCACCTCACCAGATTATGTATGCGGATTACTTTTCTGTTTCGCCCGGCAAAGGGGCAGTCGGCGATTTCGGGCAATTCCGTGCGGGAGATGTGGAAATGGAAGTCCGCTATGATGTGGAGTTTGTGGACAGGCTCTGCTTTCTGGCCCGGGAACAGGGATTTCCTGCCGGGACGCAGGGAGAGCGGGAGAAGAGACTGGATCATGGGACGATGGTACCGCTGTATTTTGTAAACCGTTTTCTGAAGGAGTACCGGCTGGTCAGAATCGGACTTTCCGGCCTGCCCTTTGTCCGACATTATGAATTGGGGCAGTATATCCGGCAGACGGCGGAACAACTGGGCAAAAAGACAGTGGTCATTGCGAGCGGCGATCTGTCCCACCGACTAAAAGAGGATGGGCCTTACGGTTATCGTGAAGAAGGGCCTGCCTATGACAGCAGGCTCATGGAAGTGATGCGCAGAGGAGACTTCGGGGAGTTGCTTGATTTTCCAGAGGATTTTTGTGAGAAGGCGGGAGAGTGCGGACACCGCTCTTTTGTGATTATGGCCGGTGCCTTGGACGGTATGGCAGTCACATCCCGGATGCTCTCCTATGAAGGCCCCTTTGGCGTGGGATATGGGATTTGTGAATATGAGGTAAAAGGGGAGGATGCCGGACGCAGATTCAGGGAGATACGGGAGTGCAGGGAGAGAGAACGGATACGGAAACAGAGGGAAACAGAGGATGCTTATGTGCGTCTGGCGCGCAGGACGATTGAGAATCATATCTGTACAGGCACGCACACGGAAGTACCTGACGGATTGCCGGGAGAAATGTATGACCGGCGTGCGGGGGTTTTTGTTTCCATCAAGGAAGACGGCAGGCTGCGGGGCTGCATCGGGACGATCCGTCCGGTGCAGGCATGTATTGCGGAGGAGATCATCCACAATGCCGTCAGTGCTTCCACACAGGATCCGAGATTTGCACCTGTCAGGGAAGAGGAGCTGGAACGGCTGACCATCAGCGTGGATGTACTGGGAGAGCCGGAAACGATCACTTCCACTGCACAGCTGGATGTGCGGCGGTATGGTGTGATCGTGACGAAAGGGCACAGACGCGGTCTGCTGCTTCCCAATCTGGACGGTGTGGACACCGTGGAGGAGCAGATTGCCATTGCCAGACAGAAGGCAGGTATCGGAGAGAGGGAGAGTGTGGAACTGGAACGTTTTGAAGTAGTACGGCACATATAATGGAAATTAGCCGGGGAGCGCAGCGGTGAAGCAGTCGTATCAGGCAGCGCGGCGGCGCAGGGAGGGAAGATGCAAAACCGGGAGAAACAGATAACCTGCCAGGTATGTATGCACCATTGCAGCCTGGAGCCGGGCCAGCGTGGAAGGTGCAGGGCGAGAAAAAATGACAATGGCGTCATTGTGTGTGAGAATTATGGGCGGATCACGGCCCTGGCGCTGGATCCCGTAGAGAAAAAACCGTTGCGCAGATTTTATCCGGGCAGTATGATATTATCTGCAGGGAGTTATGGATGCAATCTGAACTGTTCATTCTGCCAGAATTACCAGATCTCTATGGTGGGAGAGGATGTATGCCGGGAAGAGAGCGATCAATGGGTTTTGATTTCTCCCGGGGAGATGGCGGCGAGGGCATGGGCGTTAAGAGACAGGGGCAATATCGGTCTGGCATATACGTATAATGAACCATTGATTGGCTGGGAGTATGTGCGGGACACGGCACGACTGATCAGAGAGCGTGGCATGAAAAATGTGCTTGTCACAAACGGTTGTGCGGCGCCTGATGTTCTGGATGCCCTGCTGCCGCTGACAGACGCTGTCAATATAGATCTGAAAGGATTCCGGGAAAGCGGCTACAGGAAACTGGGCGGCAGTCTGGAAACCGTCAAGGACTGTATTATCCGTGCGCTGAAGACATCTCATGTGGAGCTTACCACACTGGTCGTACCGGGAGAGAATGACAGCACGGAAGAGATGGAAGAGGAGGCCTTGTGGATTGCCTCTCTTGACCGGGAAATACCGCTCCATATCACCCGTTTTTTCCCGCGCTATCGTATGACTGACCGGGAGGCCACGGATGTGGGACAGTTACACAAGCTTGTGGAGACGGCAGGAAAATATCTTCACCATGTGTATCCGGGGAACTGCTGATTGTCGGAAACTGTATCTGAGGGGACAAGTGTAAATGTAAAATAAGCCTTCCATTTCGGAAGGCTATTTTTGTGCAAGTTGAAAACTTTTTCCAGAGTCATGACAACATATCTATGCAAGGGCAAATCTTTGCAAGTCGACTTGAAAGAAGAAGGGGGATGCCTGCTATGAATCATGAGGAATTCGAGCGGTTTGTCCAAAAGTTTGGAAAGGATATTCTGCGGTTTTGCCGGATGACAGCCGGAGATGCAGAAGACGGAGATGAACTGTATCAGGACACAATGCTGAAACTGCTGGAGAAAAAAAAGAGACTGGACACGATGCAAAATACGAAGAGTTACGCCCTATCCATTTCCATTTTCCTGTGGAAAAACAAAAAGAAAAAGCATGCAAACAGGATGAGACTGGTTCCGACTGCCAGTATGGAGGAAATGCCCGGCCAGGGATATGAAGTTTCCGATCATGGCAGGGAGGCTTCGCCGGAACATATTGTATTGCAGAAAAATGAGGCAGATATGATTCAGGGATTGGTTACATCTCTGCCTGAGAAATACAGGATACCGATTTATTTATATTATTCGGCGGATATGAAGATAAAAGAGATAGGTGAGATTCTCAAGCTTCCGGAAGGAACCGTCAAGAGCCGCATGCGAAATGCAAAGAAGCAGTTAAAGGAAAAATTGGAGGCGATAGGATATGACAGATGAAAAGTTGGATCAGATCTTAAAGCAGGCCCTTGCCCCTGAAATCAGTGACAGAGAAATTTTGGTACGCAAAAGAAGGAAGGGCAAAATGAAGAAAACATATAAGACTGGAAAAGTTATCGCGGCGGCAATGGCAATTGCCGTTATGGGAACACTCGGACTGGGCCGTTTGAATCCGGTGCTTGCAGCAAAGATTCCACTGATTGGAAAAATTTTTGAAAAGGTTGAGGATGAGGTAACCTTTTCCGGCGATTATAAGGATAAGGGCACTGTTCTGACGAATGAGGACCATGCGGGCAATCTCGATACGGCCGATTATTCAGTATCCGACAAGGGAATCACACTGACGGCATCGGAAGTCTACTGTGATGGATATTCCGTTTTTCTTACGGTGGATATCGAAGCGCAGGAGGCGGATTTTACGCATATTCCGAAATATGATACGGGGAGTAGCGTCGCAGACGAGCAGACGGCCGCGGGATTTTATATCAGCGGGACATGGAGTATCGGTGGGAATTCCCCGGAGTATCTCAAAAATACATTTGACGGAAAGGTGATTGACAGTCACACCTTTGCAGGGTTGCTCAAAATGAACCTTGCGGAGCAAATTGCGGACAGCGGTGAGCTTTCTCTGCACATAACAGGTCTTGGCTACGACGATGACAGGATGCTTGACGGCGAGGATATATCTGCGTCCCACTGGACGGATGGCAGCTGGGATCTTACCATTCCGTTTGCGGTGAACGGGGCAGACGTAAAGAAAATCGAAGTGGGAGAGAAGAAGGGGAATATTACGCTTGATTATGTAGTGATCTCTCCGTATCAGGTTATCGTTCATACGACAACGCCGGGAAAACAGAGAGAACTGACAGATGACAGAAGGGAAAAACTGCTCTCCAAAGATCCTGATATGACAGACGCAGAAATGTTTGAGATTCTCGGGTGGTCTTATGAACCCTGTCAGACAATCCTGTTTAATCAGGATGGGGAAATGCTTTATCCGGATATGGAGATGGCCGGCTGGGCGGGATTTGCCGTTCAGGGGAAAGAAATCAAAACACTGCATCTCTTTATTTTTGACAATATGGACGACTGGATTCAAATGGAGAAGGAAGGGATGCACAGCAGTGCTGCTGACAGGGCGGTGATTGCGAAGGAAATTCAAATCGGATAAGCCTGTACCAGGAAATCGGCTTTGCCGCCGCCAGGCGGTTGGCAAAGCCGGTAAAGGGGGATTGCGTCGTTTATGTGCCGACTGCTTATGCAGCCTCAGGCTCTTTTTTTATCTTCCGGTTCCTTTTCTTTTTTCAGGTTTTTCCAGGCAGTGGACAACATCAGTTTGATCCGGTTCAGCTGGTTGACTTCGCTGGCGCCGGGATCGTAATCAATCGCCACAATATTGGACATGGGATAGCGGCGGCGCAGTTCTTTGATCACACCTTTTCCCACGACATGATTGGGCAGGCAGCCAAACGGCTGGGTACATACGATATTGTTTACGCCGCTGTGGATCAGTTCCATCATCTCACCGGTGAGAAACCACCCTTCTCCGGTCTGATTCCCCAGGGAAACGATCGGCCGGGCATAGGAGACCAGATCATGGATATCGGCAGGCGGCGTAAAGTGCCTGCTTTTTTCAAAGGCCCGGGCGGCGGGACTGCGCAGAAAAGTGAGGAGGCGGATGCCCAGGTCTGACAGGCGGGCCGCTTTTTTCGGGGTCCCCAGATGTTCTGTCTTGTATATCTGGTTATAAAAACAGTAGAGCATAAAGTCCATCAGGTCGGGCACCACCGCTTCCGCACCCTCCGCTTCCAGCAGCTTTACGAGATAATTGTTGGCGGCCGGCATGAATTTTACCAGAATCTCGCCCACGATACCGACCCGGGGCTTTTGTTCATCCGTAATGGGCAGGGCGTCAAATTCCCGGATGATAGTCCGGCAGAGACGGCCAAAACGCAGGAATGAGGTATGTCTGCCGGACAGAAAACGTTTACATTCCTCTGCCCACCTGCGGTGCAGGGCGTCGGCGGCGCCGGCTTCTTTTTCATAAGGGCGCATGCGGTACAGGCAGCGCATAAAGATATCTCCCAGTACGGCGGCATAGGCGGCCCTGACAAACAGCCGTCCGCTGATCCGAAACCCGGGGTTGCTTTCGATACCGGCCAGGTTCATGGAAATGACAGGGATCTGCTGCATACCGGCTTTTTCCAGTGCCCGGCGGATAAAGCCGATATAATTGGTCGCACGGCATCCGCCGCCGGTCTGGCTTATGATAACAGCCACTTTGTTTAAATCATAACGGCCGGAATGCAATGCCTCCATAATCTGGCCCACGACCATCAGAGACGGATAACAGGCGTCATTATTCACATATTTCAGTCCCATATCGACTGCGTGCCGGTTGTCGTTGGGCAGCACTTCCAGATGATAACCGCAGGAACGGATGGCGGTTTCCAGCAGTTCGAAATGGATGGGAGACATCTGGGGACAGAGGATCGTATAGTCCCTGCGCATTTCCTCCGTAAAGATTACTTTGTCTATGGCAGTGGAGCGAACCCGCGGGGCTTCTTTTTTCTGTTCTCTGACCCGGAGGGCGGAGAGCAGGGAGCGGATGCGGATGCGGGCAGCCCCCAGGTTGTTTACTTCATCAATTTTCAGGCAGGTATAGATCTTGCCCGAGCCGGACAGGATGTCGTTTACCTGATCTGTCGTTACCGCATCCAGACCACAGCCAAAGGAATTGAGCTGGATGAGATCCAGATTGGATACAGTGCGGACATAGGAGGCCGCCGCGTAGAGGCGGGAATGGTACATCCACTGGTCGGAGACGATAAGCGGGCGTTCCGGCCGGCCCAGATGGGAGACGGAATCTTCCGTCAGTACAGCGATGCCATACCCCGTGATCAGCTCCGGGATACCGTGGTGGATCTCCGGATCAATGTGGTAGGGTCTGCCTGCCAGGACGATTCCCCTTCTGCCGCTTTCTTTCAGATAACGCAGGGTTTCTTCCCCTTTTTTGCGCATATCTTCCCTGGCATGTTCCTGTTCCTGCCATGCGGCGGCGGCGGCGGCGCTTATCTCATCCGCCGGGATGTCCGCAAACTCTCTGATCAGTGCGCTCGTTACGGTATGCAGAGAAGTAAAGGACAGGAAAGGATTGCGGAATGTTACGCTGCCCTGGCCGATCTCATCAATGTTGTTTTTGATATTTTCGGAATAGGATGTAACGATCGGGCAGTTATAATGGTTGTTGGCTTCCTCAAACTCGTTGCGCTCATAAAAAATGGCCGGATAAAAAATAAAAGGTATCTGATGGCGCAGCAGCCAGGTCACATGCCCGTGAGCCAGCTTGGCAGGGTAACATTCCGATTCGCTGGGGATGGACTCGATGCCCAGCTCATAGATCTTACGGTTGGAGATGGGGGAGAGCACGACCTCATAGCCCAGTCTGGTAAAAAAAGTGAACCAGAACGGGTAGTTTTCATACATATTGAGTACCCTGGGGATGCCTACTTTGCCCCGGGGGGCGTTGTCGGCAGTGAGAGGTTCATAATCAAATATCCGTTTCAGTTTGTAATCAAACAGGTTGGGGACGTTGTTCTCGTTTTTCTTTTTGCCGATGCCACGTTCACAGCGGTTGCCGGAAATATATTGCCTGCCGCCGGTAAAGCGGTTGATGGTAAGGCGGCAGTTATTGGTGCAGCCGCGGCATTTTGCCATACTGGTCTCAAACTGCAGGGTGCCTATCCGGTCAATGGGCAGCATGGTTGTCCGGTAGCTTTCGTCGGCCTGAAAATGTTCCCGGGCGATCAGCGCCGCGCCGAATGCACCCATGATCCCTGCGATATCCGGGCGGATGGCCTGACAGTCCGCGATCTTTTCAAAGCTGCGCAGTACGGCGTCATTATAGAAAGTGCCGCCCTGGACGACAATGTGACGGCCAAGCTCGGAGGCATCCGAGACTTTGATCACTTTGAACAGAGCATTTTTGATGACGGAATACGCCAGGCCGGCGGAGATATCCGCCACCTGTGCGCCTTCTTTCTGTGCCTGCTTTACTTTGGAATTCATAAAAACGGTGCAGCGGGTGCCAAGGTCAATGGGATGCTCCGCAAACAGAGCCTCCCGCGCAAAATCTTCCACACTGTAATTGAGAGATTTGGCAAAGGTTTCAATAAAGGAGCCGCAGCCGCTGGAGCAGGCCTCGTTAAGCTGTACGCTGTCCACGGTGTTGTTTTTGATTTTGATACATTTCATATCCTGACCGCCGATGTCCAGGATACAGTCTACGTAGGGATTGAAAAAAGCGGCGGCATAGTAATGGGCTACTGTCTCCACTTCTCCGTCGTCCAGAAGGAAGGCGGCCTTCATCAGGGATTCGCCGTATCCGGTGGAACAGGAACGGGCGATACGCACTCCCCTGGGCAGCTTGGCATAGATGTCTTTGATGGCATTGATGGCATTGATGGCCGTCTTTAACGGGCTGCCGTTGTTTCCCGAATAAAAAGAATACAAAAGGGAACCGTCCTCTCCGACAAGGGCGATCTTGGTAGTGGTGCTGCCGGCATCAATCCCCAGATAGCAGCGGCCGCTGTAGTCTGACAGGCTGGCCGTGGCCACACGGTGGCTTTCGTGGCGACGGCAGAATTCCTGGTATTCTTCCTCAGAGCCAAAGAGAGGCTCCATGCGCTCCACCTCGAATTCCAGCTTCAGGTCTCCGGAGAGCTTTTCCATGATCTCTTCCAGTGCACAGACATTGTCTTCTCTGTAGTTGAGAGCGCTGCCGATGGCCGCGAAGAGATGGGAATTGTCGGCGTCGATGATATGCTCTTCATCCAGTTTCAGAGTACGGATGAAAGCGGCCTTTAACTGTGTCAGGAAGTGCAGGGGGCCGCCCAGAAAGGCCACATGTCCCCGGATGGGCTTGCCGCAGGCCAGACCGCTGATGGTCTGATTGACCACGGCCTGAAAGATGGATGCGGCCAGATCCTCCTTGGTGGCACCGTCATTGATCAGCGGCTGGATATCGGATTTGGCAAATACGCCGCAGCGGGCGGCGATCGTGTATAAGGACTGGTAGTTTTTGGCATACTCATTGAGACCGGAGGCGTCCGTCTGCAGCAGGGACGCCATCTGGTCAATAAAAGAACCTGTGCCGCCGGCGCAGATTCCGTTCATACGCTGTTCCACATTGCCATTCTCAAAATAGATGATCTTGGCATCTTCACCTCCCAGCTCGATGGCCACATCTGTTCTGGGAGCAAAAGTTTCCAGAGAAGAAGCCACGGCAATGACTTCCTGCACGAATGGAAGCTGCAGATGGCCTGCCAGAGCCAGTCCGCCGGAACCGGTGATAACGGGATGCAGTGTGATGTTTCCAAGCTCGGTATATGCCTCCTGCAGCAGATCGGACAGTGTCTCCCGTATATTTGCAAAATGTCTTTTGTAATCGGAAAAAAGAATGGCATGACTGCCATCCAGTATCGCTATCTTAACAGTGGTGGAACCAATGTCGATTCCTAAATAATAACGAGAGTTATTCATAAAATTATCACTCTTTCTTCTTATTTATTATACACACGTGAAAACCTTGACTATTATACGACAGCTTTTGACAAAATGCAATCTCTCAAATATTAAATTTATTTTAGTTTCCTGTTTAGAAAAAGTTCAGTTTACTTTTAGATTGCCGAATGATAGAATATATTCATATACGAGCCGGAACATGTGGGAGAATTTGGCAGGGCATTTGCCAGATTCCTGATACAAACAGCCCGGTCTGTATGGACGGCTGCGAAAAAAGAAAAGAATGAAGGTAGAAGAATATGAAGTTTCTGGAAAAGCTGGAGCGCAGGTTTGGCAAATATGCCATTTCCAATCTTTCTCTTGTGCTGATCACATGCTATGGGTTTGGTTATGCCATTATGTTTGTAAACGAAAGTTTTCTGGATTATCTGACACTGAATCCGTATCTGATCTTACATGGACAGATTTGGCGGCTGGTGTCGTGGATCATCATACCACCCGGCGGCCTGAGCGTTTTTTTGCTGCTGACGCTTTATTTTTATTACTGGCTGGGGAGTACGCTGGAACGCACCTGGGGGGTATTCCGATACAATGTGTATCTGCTGAGCGGCATATTGTTTACAATTCTGGGCAGTTTTCTGCTTCTGGGCTATTGCTACCTGGTTTTTCCCCAGGACATTGCCACCTATGGCGCTTCCGTGTTCTTTACGGATGTGATCGGTTATTTTTTTGGTTCGTTCAGTACCTATTATGTGAATTTGTCCATTTTTCTTGCCTTTGCCCTGACATATCCGGAGATGCAGGTGCTGCTGTTTTTTATCATTCCGGTTAAGATCAAGTGGCTGGGGCTGCTGGACGCGGCGCTGACACTGGTGGCATTTTATAACAGTGGCGTGGCGGGGCGGATTATCATCGGTGCCTCCCTGCTGAATCTGGTGATCTTTTTCGTCGGCACGCGCAATATGGTGCAGATGGGGCCGCGCCAGATGCGTCGCCGTCAGGTATTTAAGCAGGAGGTGAGGAAGAATACAGGCATGACCAGACATAAATGTGCCATCTGCGGCCGGACAGAACAGGATGGCAACCTGGAATTCCGCTTCTGCTCCAAATGTGAGGGAAATTATGAATACTGTCAGGATCATCTGTTCACACATGAGCATGTGAAACGGCACTGAGCGGTATCGTGCACCGGCAGTTATCCGGGCGGGCAGCAGGCGGCAGCCGTGCTTTTTCATGGACTGTGCCATATCGGAGGTTGTATGGAAAAAGAAGTCATATTCGGACAGACGCTGGAAAAGATTAGGAAGAAAGCGAAAGAAGAGGGCGGCGTGATCGCTCCGGAGGAGGTGGCAAGGGCATTTGCCTCTTTTTCTCTGGATGAGGATCAGCTTACGATGATACATGAATATCTGCGGAAGCGGGGCATTGGTATCGGCCGCCCGGCGGATCCGGAAGAGGTGCTGGATGCGGAGGAGAGAGAGTATCTGAAGCGGTATCTCAGAGAAGTGTCAAAGGCCGGCCGGCTTGGAGAAAATGAGAGGGAAGCGCTTATGCTGTCTGCCATGGCAGGAAAGCGGGAGGCTATAGAGCGGCTGATTGCCGATTATCTGCCGCAGGTGGCAGATATCGCCAGACTGTATGCGAGGCAGGGCGTTACGATGGAAGATCTGGTGGGTGAGGGCAATGTGGCGCTCGTGTCAGGCATGGAGATGCTGGGTGCGCTGGAAGAGGCAGGCGAGGCGCAGCGTATGCTGGTCGGAAAGATCATGGATGCCATGGACAGACTGGTGGCAGAACATGCCCTTGCCGGTGTGATCGGGAAGCAGGCCGCAGAGCGTGTGAACAGGATTGCCGATGCGGCAAAAGAGCTTTCGGACGCGCTTGGGCGCAAGGTGACAGTGCAGGAACTTTCCGGAGAATCGGGGATTTCCGGGGAAGAGATACAGGAAGCGCTGCGGCTCAGCGGCGGAAAGATCGAAGAAATAGAGGACGGGGACGGGCGTGGAAAACAGGGATTTTAAATATGTGCTGCAGGATGTTTCCAAAGTATATATCGGAGCGAAATTCACTTATCAGGAAATGATGGAGGAAGAGGCGGTTCCCTTCAAACTGAAAGCGATCCTTAGCCATTATATTCTGAAAGAAGTGGCCGGAGACACGACGCCGGAGAATCATATTTTCTTTATCAGGGATACCGATATTTCCTGCCTTGTCTACCGACAGCTAAAAGCAAAGTTTAAACTGGATTTTCCGGTCCGTACGCCCAGGGGGACCTGGCAGTATAAAAGCGGCTATCATACGATAGATGAGATCCTGGAAAAGGAAGACTGGAGGGCCAAAAGAGATGAGATCATTGTGGAAGAGATGGTAGTGACCAAGATGCATATCATGATGATGAGCCTGTAAAGAAGGAAAAGGAGACTGACAGAACATATGCAGGATATGATTATCATAAGGGGGTATACCCCAAAAGATATTCAAGCCATGATTCGCATCTGGAATGAAGTGGTGGAAGAGGGAATTGCCTTTCCGCAGGAGGAATCTCTGACGGAGGAGACGGGACGGGAGTTTTTTGCTGTGCAGAGCTATTGCGGTGTGGCAGAAAACGGAGAGACAGGAGAGATTGTGGGATTGTATATCCTTCATCCCAACAATGTGGGGCGCTGCGGCCATATTGCCAATGCAGGCTATGCGGTGTCTTCCCGTCTCAGAGGCTGCCATATCGGTGAAAAGCTGGTGTGCCACTGTATCCGGCAGGCACGGGATGCGGGATTTGGCATACTGCAGTTTAATGCAGTGGTGGCTTCCAATGTCCATGCCAGACATCTCTACGAAAGGATCGGCTTTCATCAGCTGGGCACGATACCGGGCGGTTTCCGGCTGAAAAACGGAACCTATGAGGATATCTGTCCGTATTACCTGAAACTCTGAAACGGGAATGCCACAGACTGATTTATGAGATGTTTACAGTTTCTTCGTTCATGCGTTAGTCATGATGTCGTGGCCTGCGCACAAATTTGACTTGCATTTTTGCGGGATTATGGTATAATTATAATAGATTTTGGGTGCGGTGTGTGCATTGCGAAGCGGCAGCATATGCGTGCATACAGATACAACAGGAATATGATAAAAGGGGCATTAGCGCAGTTGGGAGCGCGTAACATTCGCATTGTTAAGGCCACGGGTTCGAATCCCGTATGCTCCATAATTGGGAAAGAGAAGGCATTTGACGATAGCAGAGTATCATCAGATGTTTTCTTTTTGTTTATGTTACCGCTCCTTTCCCCATAAGGTGATCAGAAACAGTGTTGCCAGTATGCACGCAAATCCCAGCAGATCAATCGGGGCAAAAGATACCCGAAGCCAGAGGGCGGAGAACAGGGTGGCGGCTACAGGCTCTATGCAGGCGTAGAGGCTGGCTTTTTCAGGGCCGATCAGCTTGACCCCCTGCATATAGAAGGAGAAAGAGGCTATGGTGCCAAAGAGGATGATAACGGCGAGGGCGATCTCTGTCTCTGCGTCCATGCGCGGATGATACTGCCAGGGCTTTCGCAGGATGGCAAGCAGCGTGCCGCCGATCAGCATGGCCCATCCAAGTAAAAAAGGGGTGGCGTAGGTTTTCATCAGTTCCCGGGGAATCAGGTTGTACAGTACGACCGTAAAAGCGGAAAACAGGCCCCAGAACAGGGCGCGTCCTGAGACGACGAGCTGACCCGGCCGGCCGTGCGTCGCAAGCAGGAAGATCCCTGTCAGAGCCAGCGTGACGGCGATACAGTCAATGGCTCCGGGTCTGCGGCGCTCATGGATGCACATGACCAGCATGATCAGCACCGGTGAGAGATACTGTAGGACGGTAGCCGTCCCGGCATTGGAGTATTCGATGGCTTTGAAATAAGAATACTGGCAGAGCATCATGCCAAAAACGCCATAGCAGATCAGGGTCAGGGCACTTTTTTTGCTGCTCCATATCCGGCGGGACAGGGCGGGATTTCGTATAAGGTAAAATACCACAAGCAAAAAGCCTGCCGTCATCAGACGGATGGGGACCAGCCAGTCGGAGCAGGCCCCTTTTTCACGGAAAAGAAACTGTCCGCACGCGCCTGACAGTCCCCACAGACAGCCTCCGCATAAAGTCAGGAAAATCCCCTGTTTTTTCTCTGATCCACTCACGATCAACACCTCTCTTACGGTAAATTTATCAAATCCAGATTGTTCTGAAAGTGATCGTATGTAAAGATACAGGATATCTCCTGTTTTGTCAAACAGATCAGATCATAATTCCCTTTATAATTTCCCATCGAAGTGTTATACTATGAAAATAGGTAAGAGTAGCAGATGATTGAGACGGAGGCAGTGATCGTTATGGATGTAAAAGAATGTACGGCATATGAGATTGTGGAGCGGCGCAGAATAGGAGAACTCAACAGTGAGAGTTTCCTGCTTAGGCATAAAAAAACGGGAGCAAAGGTGGCACTGCTCTCCAATGATGATGAGAACAAGGTGTTTTATATCGGATTTCGCACGCCTCCGGTGGACAGTACGGGAGTGGCGCATATTCTGGAACATTCGGTGCTCTGCGGTTCCCGGAATTTTCCGGTCAAAGATCCTTTTATCGAACTGGCGCAGGGTTCTTTAAACACGTTTCTCAATGCCATGACCTATCCGGACAAGACGGTTTATCCGGTTGCAAGCTGTAATGACCAGGATTTCAAAAACCTGATGCACGTCTATCTGGATGCGGTTTTTTATCCCAATATTTATCAGGAAGAGAACATTTTCCGGCAGGAGGGATGGCACTATCAGCTGGAAGATGTGACGGCGGAACTGCAGATCAACGGTGTGGTTTATAATGAAATGAAGGGCGCCTTTTCTTCGCCGGACGATGTGCTGGACCGGGAAGTATTCAGCTCCCTGTTCCCGGATACGCCTTACGGTGTGGAATCCGGCGGGGATCCTGCCTGTATCCCTGACCTGACTTATGAAGAGTTTCTGGCTTTTCATGGCAGATATTATCATCCTTCCAACAGCTATATTTATCTGTATGGAAATATGGATATGGCGGAGCGTCTGGACTGGATGGACAGAGAATATCTGTCCCACTTTGAGGCCATTTCCATAGATTCCGGGATCAGAGAGCAGCCGCATTTTAAACAGGGTGTGGAAGTGAAAAAGCAGTATCCCATTACCGACAGTGAACCATATAAGGATAATGGCTATCTTTCTTACAATGCGGTTATCGGCAGCAACCTCGACCGGGAGCTGTACCTGGCGTTTCAGATTCTGGATTATGTGCTTTGCTCCGCGCCAGGGGCGCCGCTCAAGCAGGCGCTGACCGATGCGGGGATCGGCAAGGAGATTTACAGCGTCTATGAAAACGGCATCAGACAGCCTTACTTCAGCATCGTGTCCAAAAATACGGATATTTCCCGTAAGGAAGAGTTTATGGCCGTGATCCGGGAGGTGCTGGAAGGTCTGTGCAGAGAGGGACTTGACAAAAAAGCGCTGCGTGCCGCCATCAATTATCATGAGTTCCGGTACAGAGAGGCTGATTTCGGCTCTTATCCCAAAGGGCTGATGTATGGTCTGCAGGTATTGGACAGCTGGCTCTATGATGATCTGGCGCCGTTTTTACATGTGGAAGCAGATGAGACATTTGCCATCATGAAGGAAAAGGCGCAGACGGATTATTTTGAAGGACTGATCCGGCAGTATCTGCTGGACAATACACATCATTCGGTGGTGATGGTGGAGCCGGTGAGAAATCTGGCCGCCAGAGAAGAAAAAGAGCTGAGAAACAAACTGGCGCGCCTGAAAGAATCCATGAGTGAGGACAAACTAAGAGCGCTGGCGGCCAGGACAAAAGAACTGGAAGCATGGCAGGAAGCGCCGGACGCAAAAGAGGCGGTGGAGTCCATCCCGATGTTGAAACGGGAGGATATGACAAAGGAGGCGCAGCCTTATTATAACAGAGTGGAGGATTGTGACGGCACAATCATACTTCATCATGATATTTTTACAAATGGCATCGGTTATATCAGGCTGCTGTTTGACGTAAGCGCCATCCCGGAAGAGAAATTTCCATATCTGTGTATTTATAAGGCTGTCCTTGGCCTGATGGATACAAAGGAGCATGGCTACAACGATTATTTTAATGAAGTAAATCTGCATACCGGCGGCATCAGTACGGCTCTGAACAGCTATACCAACGCCAGATGCCTTGAGGAATACAAAGTGATGTTTGAGGTCAGGACGAAGGTGCTATGTGAGAACCTGGACAAAGCCTTTGCTCTGATGCGGGAGATGATGCTGGAGACCGTGCTGGATGATGAAAAACGGCTGCATGAAATCATCAGTGAGGCCCGTTCCAGAGTACAGGCCGGGTTTATGAGCGCCGGCCATACGCTGGCCGCCCTGCGTGCGATGTCCTATTTCTCCGCGCCGGCGGCTGTGTCCGAGCAGTTTAACGGTCTGTCCATGTACCGGTTGCTGGAAGAGATTGATGACCATTTTGAGGAACAGAAAGCGCAGGTGGCGGCAATACTCAGGGAACTGACCTGTATGATCTTTCGTCCGGAAAACCTGATGGTGGACTATACGGCGCAGCAGGACGATGACAGGGCTCTGACAGAGCAGGTGCGGTCACTGCGGGCGGCGCTGCATACAAAGCCCGTGGAAAAGAAGAGATATCAGCCCGTAACCGGGCGGAAAAACGAAGGGCTGCTGTCTTCCGCGCAGGTACAGTATGTATGCCGGGCAGGCAATTTCATCAAAAAGGGGCTTCCCTATACAGGATCGCTGCGAGTGCTGCGAGTACTGATGGGCTATGAATACTTATGGAACCAGGTCAGGGTCAAGGGTGGTGCTTATGGCTGTATGTGCAGTTTCGGCAGATCAGGTGACAGCTATTTTGTCTCTTACAGAGATCCCAATCTGGAGAAAACCATAGAAGCCTATCAGGGAGCCTCCGCATTTGTCCGAAACTTTGAGGCGGATGAGCGCACAATGACAAAATTTATCATCGGTGCGGTCAGCGAGAGTGATATGCCGCTTTCGCCTGCGGCCAAAGGAGCCCGCTCTATGGCGGCCTATCTGACCAATATGACATACGAAGAGATACAGAAGGAACGGGATGAGATGCTTAATACCACACCGGACGACATCCGGGCGCTGGCCGGGCATCTGGATGCCTTTCTGGCCGATGAGTGCTTATGCGTCGTGGGAAACGAGGAAAAAATCAAAGAGAGCAGGGAGCTGTTTCTGAAACTCGAACCCCTCTCCCGGGGCGCAGAGCAGTAGAAACAAAAGGCGGTAAGCGATCGGGGAAGGCAAACTGCGAAACTAAAAATAAGAGGAGCGTTATGAAAAAGAGAATAACATTGATGTACATTGTCATATTGGCCGCAGCCCTTGTGCTGACGGCCTGTGGCAGCAAAGGCTCCATGATGTCGGAGCCGGCTGCGGATACCAGTGCGGCGCCGTCCGCCGGCTATCTGTCCGACGGCATGGATGGGTATTATGAAGGCGGCTATGCCTATGACAATGCGACGGCCGAGAGAGCGGAAGTATTCGAAGAGGCTGTCGCGGCGGAGGAGCCCGTGGAAGGGACGCAGGCCGGGGGCGCAGGGCAGGAGAATATCAGAGAGACGACCGGCAAGAAGCTGATCAAAACCGTTAATATGCAGGTGGAGACGCAGGAATTTGACATCCTTGTGTCAAATCTGCGCACGGAAGTCGAGGCTTTGGGCGGTTATGTGGAAAAGTTCACTTCCAGCAACTATAATGAAGGCGTATCCAGAGATGCCTATATGGAGGCAAGGGTGCCGGCAGAGCTTCTGGACGGTTTTCTGCAGCGGGTTGCCGGCCAGTCCAATGTGGTGTTTCAGGATGAGACGGTAGAGGATGTGACATTGCAGTATGTCGATCTGGATACCCATAAAAAATCTCTGATTACCGAGCAGAGCCGTCTGCTGGAATTATTGGAGAAAGCAGAGAATGTGGAAGATCTGATCGAGATCGAGAGTCGCCTTTCCGAGGTGCGTTATCAGATTGAAAGTCTGGAAGCCCAGCTTCGCACCATAGATAATCAGGTTACATACAGTACGGTCTGCCTCAGTGTCCGGGAAGTAAAGCTATATACGCCGGCAGCGGAAGAGAGTATCTGGCAGAGGATTTCTTCCGGTTTTGAAAGCAATGTATACAATCTGCTCTGGTGGCTGGAAGACTTTGTGGTTGACTGCATCATCAATCTTCCCTTCCTTTTGATCTGGATTGTCCTTCTTATCCTCTTTCTTATTGTTCTCAGGCTTTTCCTGAAAATGCTGAGAAAGAAAATAGAAAAAAAGGTCAGCACAGCCAGAGCAAACAGAAAGAGAAAACTGGAAGAGATGCGCATGCGTCAGGAAGAAGGCACGGATTATGAGATAATCCCGACGACCGATGAGCAGAGAGAAAAAGCGGTGACAGAGGAAAAAGCGCTGCAGGAGACGGATCCGACAGATCAGAAAGAATCCGGAGAGGAGCAGAATGGATAAACAGCTGAAATCAGGGGTGGCAGTGCTGGTCGGACGGCCCAATGTGGGAAAGTCCACGCTGATGAACCGGCTGATCGGACAGAAGATCGCCATTACGTCAGATAAACCGCAGACGACAAGAAACCGTATCCGGACAGTGTATACCGGTAAGGAGGGCCAGATTGTGTTTCTGGATACCCCCGGTATCCATAAGGCCAGGAACAAGCTGGGAGATTACATGGTTCATGTGGCGGAGGGGACGGTCAGGGATGCCGATGTGGTCCTCTGGCTGGTGGAGCCGTCCACATTTATCGGCGCGGGGGAGAGGCATATCATAGAAGTGCTGAAACAATGCCACACCCCTGTTATTCTGGTGATCAATAAGACCGACAGGGTAAAAAGAGAAGAGATCCTCCCTTTTATTGACACATACCGCAGGGAAATGGAGTTTGCCGAGATCGTTCCGGTATCCGCCCTGCGGGGAGACAATATGGATGTTCTTCTTTCCTGTATTATGAACTATCTGCCCGAAGGCCCCGCTTTTTTTGATGAAGATACGGTGACGGACCAGCCGCAGAGACAGATTGCCGCGGAGCTGATCCGGGAAAAGGCCCTGCGCTGTCTGCAGGATGAAATACCCCACGGCATTGCGGTTTCCATAGAGAGTATGAAATGGCACAAAAAGCTGGCCCAGATCGAAGCCACCATCATTTGTGAAAAAAATTCCCATAAGGGGATTGTTATCGGCAGGGGAGGCGCCATGTTAAAGAAAATAGGCTCCCTGGCCCGGGCGGATATCGAAGACATGCTGCAGTGTAAAGTGAATCTGCAGCTTTGGGTGAGGGTGAAAAAAGACTGGCGTGACAGTGACTTTCTGCTGAAAAATTTCGGCTACAGAGAAGAGGGTTAAAAGCACGACAGCAAAAATTTGGAAGGAACACAAAACCGTCCCGGCGCATAGAAAAACGAAATGTGCAGACCCTAATACCATACAGGAGACAGGGGGCATGAGATGAAGGCAGAAGGCGAATGGGAACGGTTTGCCTGCTCCGGCAGGATTTCGGATTATCTTTTATTTAAGGATAAAGAAGCCAGGGAAAGTGCCGTGGGCAGGACGGGAGAGAAGCTACATGCAGGATTTTGCGGCGGTGACCGGTATGGTGCTAAAGACGATACCGGTGGGCGAATATGACAAGAGTGTTACCATACTGACCAGAGAAAGAGGAAAGATTTCCGCATTTGCCAGGGGAGCCAGACGGCAGAACAGTCGGCTGTGCGCGGCAGCGAATCCTTTCTCTTTCGGTACGTTCAGACTGTTTGCGGGAAAAACATCCTACAGTATTACAGAAGCGGAGATTACCAATTATTTTGAAGGGCTGCGAATGGATTTTGAAGGCGCTTATTACGGAATCTACTTTCTGGAAATCGCCGATTATTATACGAGAGAGAACAATGACGAAAGAGAAATGCTCAAATTACTGTACCAGTCTCTGCGGGCATTGGAGAGCGGCAGATTTTCCAATCTGCTGGTGCGCTACATATATGAGATCCGGGCCATGGCGGTCAACGGGGAATTTCCGGGCATCCCGGAGGATATGGACGCGGATGAATCCACCCGCTATGCGGTGTCTTTTATCGTATCCACAGCCATCGAGCATCTCTATACCTTTACCGTGACGGACCGGGTGCTTACGCTTCTGGGAGAGATCGCCGGAAGGGGGCGGCGCCGGGTGATGGATCGGGAGTTTAAGAGTCTGGAGGTGCTGGAACGTCTGTAATGGGAAATTGCAGGTTGAAAATCTGTGATAATTTGGTTATAATAGAACACTGAACAAAATACAGATACAGATACATAACCGGAGGAACCTATGAAGAAACGAAACAAAGCGGCAGGACTGCTCTGGCTACCGCTCCTGATAGCGGTGCTGACCCTTGCCGGCTGCGGGAGCAGCGGGGATGGCCGTGGGGAGTCGGATGCAGGTCAGGATACGGGCAGCAGCGTGAATCTGCTGGAGATAAAAAAGGACGGCAAACTTTCCAACACCACAGAGGAAGCGTTTGAGGCGGGAGAGTACGGGGAGGAAGATGCCCTCAAAGACTATGTGCTGAGAAATGCGGCGGAATGTAATGAGCAGCTCGGCGAAGAGCAGATCACAGTCAAAAAGCTGGAAGTGAAAAAAGGAACGGTCACTCTTGTGATGGAATACGAGAGCGGCGAGGCGTTTGGCGCCTTTCATGACTATCCGTTCTTCTACGGGACAGTGGCGCAGGCTTATGAGGAAGGATATGATCTTGATGTGGAACTGTATGAGGCAGGCGCGGACGGCGGGGGCGCTTCCATAGGCAGAGAACAGCTTCTGGAAATGGGCAGCCGCAATATTGTGATTGCGCAGCTTCCCCCCAGAGAGCATCTCTCGGTACAGACAAGCGGAAAGATACTTTATATCAGCGGTGCGGAGTATGTCAAAAGCAATGTGGCAAGACTTGACGGACCGGAAGAGGGAAGCAGCAGGGAGACTGCCTATATCGTATTCAAATAAAGCATGGATGGAGAGGAAAGCAAGATGGAAAAGACACTGACACTGGAAAGGATTGCCGCACTGGCAAAGGCGAGAGGTTTTGTATATCCGGGTTCTGATATTTATGGCGGACTGGCAAATACATGGGATTACGGCAACCTGGGTGTGGAACTGAAAAATAATGTGAAAAAAGCGTGGTGGCAGAAATTTATCATGGAAAACCCCTATAATGTAGGTGTGGACTGCGCTATTTTGATGAATCCGCAGACATGGGTGGCCAGCGGGCATCTGGGCGGGTTTTCGGATCCGCTGATGGACTGCAGGGAATGTCATGAGCGTTTCCGCGCGGACAAGATTATCGAAGATTTCTGCAAAGAACATAAGATCGAACTGGGATGCAGTGTGGACGGCCTCAGTCAGGAAGAGATGAAGCGTTTTATCGAGGAGCACGAGGTTCCCTGCCCGACCTGCGGCAAGCATAATTTTACCGATATCCGTCAGTTTAATCTGATGTTCAAGACGTTTCAGGGTGTCACGGAGGATGCCAAAGATACGCTGTATCTGCGCCCGGAGACGGCACAGGGGATTTTCGTGAATTTTAAAAATGTACAACGAACTTCCCGGAAAAAGATACCGTTTGGCATCGGCCAGATCGGCAAATCCTTCCGTAATGAGATCAGCCCGGGCAATTTTACGTTCCGCACCAGAGAATTTGAACAGATGGAACTGGAATTTTTCTGCGAGCCTGACACGGATCTGGAATGGTTTGCCTATTGGAAAGAATTCTGCATCAACTGGCTGAAAAGCCTGGGCATCAAAGAAGAAGAGATGCGCGTGAGAGATCATGACCCGGCGGAACTTGCCTTTTATTCCAAAGCCACCAGCGATATTGAATTCCTTTTTCCTTCCATCGGCTGGGGCGAGCTGTGGGGGATTGCGGATCGTACCGATTATGACCTGACGCAGCATCAGAATACATCCGGGCAGGACATGTCCTATTTTGATGATACGAAAAATGCCAAATATGTGCCTTACGTGATCGAGCCTTCTCTGGGAGCTGACAGAGTGGTGCTTGCTTTCCTGTGTGCGGCTTATGACGAAGAGGATCTGGGAGACGGCGATATGCGGACCGTACTGCATTTCCATCCGGCCATCGCTCCGGTAAAGATCGGCGTGCTGCCCCTTTCCAAGAAACTGGGTGCGGGAGCGGAAAAGGTATTTATGGAGCTGTCAAAGAAGTATAACTGCGAATATGATGACAGAGGCAATATTGGCAAACGTTACCGCCGTCAGGATGAGATCGGTACGCCTTTCTGCGTTACATACGATTTCGATTCGGAAACCGACGGATGCGTGACTGTCCGCTTCCGGGATTCCATGGAGCAGGAACGCGTTAAGATCGCGGAGCTGGACGCTTATTTTGCAGACAAGTTTGTATTCTGATTCTGGCAGATATCATTTTGGAGGAAAAACACGTGAAAGCATACGGCGTAAACGAACTGCGTAAAATGTTTCTGGAATTTTTTGAGAGCAAAGGGCATCTGGCGATGAAAAGCTTTTCCCTGGTGCCAAAAAATGACAACAGCCTTTTGCTGATCAATTCCGGTATGGCTCCTTTAAAGCCCTATTTTACCGGACAGGAGATCCCGCCCAGAAGAAGGGTGACTACCTGTCAGAAATGTATCCGTACCGGAGATATCGAGAATATCGGCAAGACAGCCAGACACGGCACCTTTTTTGAGATGCTTGGCAATTTTTCCTTTGGGGATTATTTCAAGCATGAGGCCATCGCCTGGACATGGGAATTTCTGACGCAGGTGGTGGGACTGGATCCGGATCGTCTCTACCCTTCTGTCTATGAGGAGGACGACGAAGCGTTCGCCATCTGGAATCAGGAGATTGGTATCGCGCCGGAGCGGATCTTCCGTTTCGGCAAGGAAGATAACTTCTGGGAGCATGGTGCCGGCCCCTGCGGGCCCTGTTCCGAAGTATACTATGACAGAGGGGAAAAATATGGATGCGGCAGACCGGAGTGTACCGTCGGATGCGATTGTGACCGCTATATCGAGATCTGGAACAATGTATTCACCCAGTTTGAGAATGACGGAAAGGGTAACTATACGGAGCTGGTGCAGAAAAACATAGACACCGGCATGGGACTGGAGCGTCTGGCGACGGTAGTACAGGATGTGGATTCCATCTTTGACGTGGATACGATACAGGCGCTGAGAGAACGGGTATGTCAGCTGGCTGGCAAGGCGTATGAGAAGGAATATGCCTGGGATGTTTCCATCCGTATTGTCACCGATCATATCCGCTCCGCGACCTTTATGATATCTGACGGCATCATGCCCTCCAACGAGTCAAGAGGCTATGTGCTGCGCAAGATTATCCGCCGGGCGGCACGTCATGGCAGGCTGCTCGGGATATCGGGCGCCTTTCTGGCTGATCTGAGCAGGACTGTCATCGAAGGCAGCAGGGACGGCTATCCGGAACTGGAAGAAAAGAAGGACTTTATTTTCAGTGTGCTGACGCAGGAAGAAAATAATTTCAATAAGACGATAGACAGGGGGCTTTCCATCCTCTCCGAAATGGAGGCTGCTCTGACGGGGGCCGGAAAGAAGCAGCTGTCCGGTGCCGATGCCTTTAAGCTTTATGACACATATGGTTTCCCTTTTGATCTGACCAGGGAGATTCTGGAAGAAAAGGGTTTTACCATTGATGAAGAGGGATTTGCCGCTGCCATGGAGCAGCAGAAGGCAAAGGCGCAGGCGGCGCACAAGGTGACCAACTATATGGGCGCGGATGCCACTGTGTATGAGTCCATTGATCCGTCGGTGACATCGGTATTTGTAGGCTATGACAGGCTGGAACATGATTCCGTCATTTCGGTCATCACGACGGAAACCGAGATTGTGGACGGCGTCATGGAAGGCGAGAATGCCACCATTATTGTGGAAGAGACTCCTTTTTATGCCACCATGGGCGGTCAGAACGGTGATGTGGGAGTGATCCGCTCCGCAGACGGGGAATTTGAAGTCAGGGATACCGTGAAGCTGCGCGGCGGCAAGGTAGGGCATATCGGCGTGATGCGCCGGGGGATGCTGCGCCGGGGAGAGCGGGTGACGCTTCTGGTAGCGACCGATAATCGCCGGGAAACCTGTAAAAACCACAGTGCCACCCATCTGCTGCAGAAGGCGCTTCGTATGGTACTGGGCAGTCATGTGGAACAGGCCGGATCTTATGTGGACGGGGAGAGGCTGCGTTTTGACTTCAGTCATTTCTCCGCGATGACAAAAGAAGAACTGGACAGCGTGGAGGCGATTGTCAATGAAGAAATCAGGGCCGCCCTTCCCGTGATTACCAAGGAGATGACGATGGAAGAGGCCCGTGGGACCGGGGCCATGGCGCTGTTTGGTGAGAAGTACGGAGAGACGGTGCGGGTTGTAAGGATGGGAGACTTTTCCATCGAGCTCTGCGGCGGCACGCATGTAAGCAATACCGGTCTGATCACAGCCTTTAAGATTATTTCCGAGAGCGGCGTGGCAGCCGGGGTCAGAAGGATTGAAGCCCTGACAGGCAGCGGACTGCAGCGCTATTATGACGGACAGGAAGAAATCGTAAAAGAGGCGGCCGGACTGCTTCGCACCACGCCCGGCGGCCTGGCGGAACGGATCCGACATCTGCTGACTGAGATGAAAGCACTGCAAAGCGAAAATGAGGCGTTAAAGAGCAGGGCAGCCAAAGAAGCGCTCGGTGACACTTCCGATCAGATCACGGAAGTGAAAGGTGTGAAGCTGATGGCCGGTCGGGTCAGAGATGTGGATATGAATGGTCTGCGGGAGCTGGGCGACCAGATGAAAGAAACACTGGGCGAGGGTGTGGTCGTACTGATTTCCGAGACCGGCGGCAAAGTGAATATCGTGGCCATGGCAACGGAAGGCGCGCAGAAACAGGGCGCCCATGCGGGCAATCTGATCAGGGGGATTGCGCCGATTGTAGGCGGCGGCGGCGGCGGCCGGCCGAATATGGCGCAGGCCGGCGGGAAAAATCCGGCGGGAATCGACAAGGCACTTTCCGAGGCGGCCCGTGTACTGGAAGATCAGATTTTATGAAAAAACTGTTGACGTGTGCATAAAATGTGCTATAATAAGATATGTGCATATATATGCATAAAATATTACCCGGTCAGTCGTGTTGATTTGAAGGGACTGAAGGGAGGTTGGGTGTGACTATGTCGAACGTAATCGTAAAAGAAAACGAGACTTTGGACAGCGCTTTACGTCGTTTCAAGAGAAGTTGTGCGAAAGCCGGTATCCAGCAGGAAATCCGTAAAAGAGAGCATTACGAGAAACCGAGCGTGAAACGCAAAAAGAAATCGGAAGCGGCCAGAAAACGCAAATATAATTAACGGAATGAATCAGAAAAGTCTCAGGTACGGTAACTGCCTGAGACTTTTTGGAATCTGGGTCTGAATGAGGGGGTGAGGGTTATGTGGACAAAGGAAATTTTCGGGACGGATATCTATCATATCATTGCGTCATTTATGATTTACAGTATGATCGGCTGGCTGGTGGAATCCATCTATATGTCGATCTGCAACAGGAAGCTTACCAACAGAGGATTTGCCAAGGGACCGTTTTGTCCGATTTACGGTTTTGGAGGTGTACTTGGATATCTGATCCTGCATCCGCTGGAGGGAAGGTACATAGAACTGTATATCGCAGGCGCCGTGATTGCCACATTGTTTGAGTTTCTGGTAGGGAAACTGATGCTGGCGCTGTTTGGCGAAGTATGGTGGGACTATAATGAAAAACCTTTTAATTACCAGGGGATCGTATGTCTGGAGAGTACGATTGCATGGGGGTTCTATGCAGTGATCATCATTATGTATCTGAACCGGAAGATTATCGGATTTATAGACCGCTATTCCTATGAGAACGGGATTCTGATCTGCAAGATACTGATGGCAGTGGCATCCTTTGATATTTTGTTCCATCTCTTCCGCGCGTTCCACTGGAATGTGGAGAAATACCGGCAGAAGATCAAGGAAACTTATGAAATGTTCCGTGCGCGCTGGTACTAAAGGCGAAAGAAAGCGGGAACCGATTTACGGGAAAGGCAGAGGGGTTGAGCGATGAGGCTGAAGGGAAAAATCATGTCACTTGTAATCGCACCGGTTGTAGTATTTTGCGCAGTGATCTATCTGGTGTGTTCGGTTCGTATTTCCACGGTTGTGAAAGAGGTGATCAGGAATGATCTGTATGCCATGACTCTGGCGGTACGGGAGAGTATCTGCATGGGTCTGGGGAATGAAGACACCTATTATGTGGATGAAAACGGGGATTTGTGGAACAGCGGTTTTCTGAATCTGACAGAGGACATGGCAGGATTTGACAGCATCAGAAAGAACACCGGCATTGATATTACGATTTTTTATGGAGATACGAGAAAGGCGACCACGGTTCTGGACGAAAACGGTCAGCGGGAACTGGACACGAAAGCGTCGCAGACAGTGGTGGATCAGGTTCTGAAGGGCGGAAAGACTTATTTTGCCGAGAATGTGGATGTGCAGGGCCAGCCGTATTTTGCCTATTATGTCCCTCTTTATAACAGCGCTGATCCGGATACGCCGGTGGGGATGATTTTCGCCGGTATGAAGCAGGAGACGGTGGAAGGGGATATCGCCGCGATTTTGGGAATCATATTAATTACGGGCATTGTACTTATCGTTATCTGTCTGGCAGTGTGCTGGCTGGTGGTGCACCTTATTATCAGGCGCCTGTCAAAGGGAATTGAAGTCGTGAGCGAGGTGGCGGCAGGGAATCTGGGCGCTGTCATCGGAAAGCGGGAGCTGCGTGCACATGACGAAGTGGGGGATATCGTGCGTGCCATAAACAGTCTGCAGCAGCATCTTTCCGGCGTGATCAGAAATATCCATTCCATGTGTCAGGATGTGAACCAGTCCGCGGATTCCCTGAATAAACAGGCAGAAAAATCGGCGGATCATATTGCGCAGATTGACATGGCAGTCAATGACATTGCCCAGGGCGCTGCCGTACAGGCACAGGAGACGCAGGCTGCGTCGGAAAGCGTCGTCGTTATGGGAAACATGATCGAGAGGAATAATCAACAGATCGACAACCTCAATGTCAACGCGGCAGATATGACGAAGATGGGTGAGAATGCCATAAACACGCTGAAAGAACTGGAAGAGATCAACAGCAGGACAAAAGCAGCCATTGAGGTTATTTACAGGCAGACCAATACGACCAATGAATCTGCGCTGAAGATCAGGGAAGCCATTAATCTGATCACTGATATCGCGGAAGAGACAAATCTGCTCTCTCTTAACGCTTCCATAGAAGCTGCCCGGGCCGGGGAACAGGGGCGGGGATTTGCCGTTGTGGCCGGACAGATTCAGAAGCTGGCGGAACAGTCCAATGATTCTGCCAGAAAGATCGAGGAGATCATCATTTCCCTGATTCATGATTCGGATAAAGCCGTGGAGACAATGGACGATGTGCGCCGGATCATGGGAGAGCAGAGCGGCCGTGTGGATGATGTCAGCGATATTTTCAGGAAACTGAAAACAGGGATCGACCATTCGGTTTATGCAGTAGGTGAGATCGCCGACGGCACGGGGGAGATTGACAAGACAAGAAACAGTGTGGTGGATTCCGCACAGAACCTGACTTCCATAGCGCAGAAGAATGCGGAGAGTACGGAGGAGACTTCCACGGCGGTGGCGGAGCTGAGGGAGATTATGAAAGACATTTCAGAAGATGCCGAAAAGCTGGAAAAGATCGCGGAAGAATTATGGGACGGATGCAGTTATTTCAAAGTCCCGGAAACGGAGAATCCTGTCTGACAGGATTCTCTTTTTAGTAATACTACAGTGCTTCCTGGCATATACATGTGACAGAACCCACAGCCGGGAGTGATGAGGTGTGAAAAAGACTTTACATAAGCTGGCGGCCATTGTGCTGTGTATGGCTGTTCTGGCCGGGAGTCTGTCATTTTTCCGTGGCCATGTGACTGCGGCGGGAGAAGGAGGACAGGGGCAGCAGGGGGAGGAGACACCGCAGACGCAGCAGGCGGAAAATACGGAAGGGACACAGGAAGAAGAGGCGGTGCAGAGCACGGGAAATGTGGATATCGCGGCGCCGTATGCCATTTTGATGGAAGCATCGACAGGGCAGGTGATCTTTGAAAAAGATTCCCGTACACGCAGAAGTCCGGCCAGTATCACAAAGATCATGACACTTTTGCTGATCTTTGACCATTTGAAGGCAGGCACTATCCGACTGGATGATGCGGTGACTACCAGTGCGCATGCGCGTTCCATGGGCGGTTCCCAGGTCTTTCTGGAAGAAGGAGAAGTACAGACAGTAGACACCCTGATCAAATGTATCACGGTAGCCAGCGGCAACGATGCTTCAGTGGCCATGGCGGAGCATATTGCGGGCACAGAGGAAGAATTTGTCGCTATGATGAACCGGAAGGCGGAAAGTCTTGGGATGACGGATACGCATTTTGAGGATTGCTGCGGTCTGACAAATTCAGACGGACATTATACTACCGCCAGAGATGTGGCCCTGATGTCCCGGGCGCTGATCACGGAATACCCGGAGATTTATAACTATACAAAGATTTGGATGGAGGATATTACCCATACGACGAAAAAGGGCAGCAGCCAGTTCACACTGTCCAGTACCAATAAACTGCTGAAACAATATCCTTATACGACAGGGCTGAAAACGGGCTCCACTGCCAAGGCAAAATATTGTCTGTCAGCTACGGCGAACAAGGATGGGATTGACCTGATTGCAGTCGTGATGGCAGCGCCGGATTATAAAATCCGTTTTCAGGATGCCATGAAACTGCTGAATTACGGGTTTGCCGTGAGCAGGCTCTATACCGATGAAAATAAAGATGCGCTGACTGCCCGTGCGGTGAAGGGAGGCGTGGCGGATGAGGCGGCTGTCGTATACAGAGAGCCTTTCCGTTATCTGGATCTTACAGGGGGCGATGTGGGACAGATCAAAAAAGAGATCAGACTGCCGTCTGAAGTGGAAGCGCCGGTGAGAAAAGGAGATATTGTGGGAAAGGCGGTTTATACACTGAACGGAAAAGAAATCGGCAGCGTGGATATTCTGTTTGCAGATACGGTGGAGAAGGCTACGTATCGTGATTATGTGAAGAAAGTGTTCAGGATTTTCTTTTAAGTACTTTTAAGAATCCGGATTTCGTGTTATACTGTATATCCGGCGACAGACAAATGTTTCTGACAGACGGTGGCTGTCGGCTTTGCAACAGCTGCGATGGATGTGTAAATTATGAAATATGTACTGATACTTTTTCTTCTGATAACAGGTTATGGCATATTTGTCATAGTCCGCGATATGAACCGTTTTGTTACCGTTTCCTATGAGATACGGTCCGAAAAGATCAAAAAGAAGTATACGATCGTCATGTTGTCCGACCTGCATGACAAAGCATACGGGAAGCAGAATGAAAAACTGATCCGGGCGGTGGAAGCCATTCGTCCGGACAGTGTCATGACGGTGGGAGATTTGTATACCTCAAAGACAGGAAGCGGCTTTGACAATGCGCTGGCACTTATGAAAGCGCTGGCAGAGCGTTTTCCTGTCTATGCCGCAAATGGCAATCATGAGCATAAGACCGCGGAAAATCCGGAGACGTTTCACCATATGTATGAGCGGTACATGGAGAAGCTGGAAGAATATGGAGTTGTCACTCTGGTGAACAGCCGCCTGAAGCTGCCGCAGGTCAATGTAAATGTGTGCGGCCTGCAGATTGCCCGCGGGTATTTCCGGCACTTCGGACAAAAGGAGATGCCACGGGGATATGTGGAGAGCCTTGTCGGTCCTGCGGACAGCGACAGTTTTCAGATTCTGCTTGCGCATAATCCGATATATTTCAGTGAATATGCGGATTGGGGCGCGGATCTGGTACTCTCCGGCCATATGCACGGCGGGATTGTCAGGCTGCCTTTTCTGGGCGGTGTGGCGTCCCCGTCCATAGGCCTGTTTCCCAGATATGACGGCGGGAGATTTTGTCAGAAGCAAAGCACAATGGTACTTGGAAGAGGCCTGGGAACCCACTCCATTCCGGTGCGTATGTGGAATCCGGGGGAATTGGTGGTGGTGACGCTTCTGCCGCAAAGCGTATGACAGGAGGCTGGATGGACGATGGCGATCACGGTAAAACTGCAGGCATTTGAGGGGCCGCTGGATCTTCTTCTGCATCTGATCGAGAAAAACAAAGTGGATATTTATGATATTCCCATTGTGGAGATCACCAGACAGTATCTGGACTATATCCGTCAGATGGAGACGGATGATATGGATATCATGAGCGAATTTCTTGTGATGGCTTCCACACTGGTTGATATCAAATGTAAGATGCTTCTTCCGCGGGAAGTGAATGAAGAAGGAGAGGAAGAAGACCCCAGGGCGGAGCTGGTGGAGAAGCTTCTGGAATATAAGATGTATAAATATATGTCCTTTGAGCTCAGGGACAGGCAGATTGACGCAGGACGGAATCTGTTTAAAAAGTCCACGCTGCCCAGAGAGATTACGGAATACAGAGAGCCGGTGGACTGTGCCAGGCTTCTGGAGGGGATGACACTCAGCCGCCTGCATGCGGTATTCAGGGATATCGTGAAAAAGCAGGAAGACCGCATCGACCCCATCAGGAGCCGGTACGGCCGGATCGAAAAGGACGAGATCAATCTGGAAGAACAGTCGGCCTATATCGAATCGTGTATCAGAGAGCGGGGGCGGCTGTCTTTTCGCGAACTGCTCAGAAAACAGGGAAGCCGGATGGAGATCATCGTGGCATTTCTGGTAATACTGGAGCTGATGAAAGTGGGCAGGATACAGATCAGGCAGGAACATATTTTTGACGAGATCATCATTACCTATGCAAAAGCGGCCTGAATCCTGCCCGCAGTCTGCAGGCAGAGCAGATTGCATTTTCAGACGGGGAGCAGGCCGTTGACGGAAGATACGGAAAGAAGAGGGATACAGGTTGGAAAGACAAAAGGCGGAAGCGGTGATCGAGGCGATCCTTTTTACAATGGGAGAGTCGGTGGAGATTTCCAGGCTGGCAGAGGCTGTCGGGGAGGATGTCGAAGTTACCAGGGAGATCATAGATGGGATGCGCAGGAAACTGGATGCCGAAGACCGGGGGATTGCCATCATCGAGCTGGAAAATGCCTATCAGATGTGCACAAAAGGGGAAATGTACGAATATCTGGTCAGGATTGCCCGCACACCGAAAAAATATGTACTGACGGATGCCCTGCTTGAGACATTATCCATCATTGCGTATAAGCAGCCGGTTACCAGACTGGAAGTGGAACGGATCCGTGGGGTTAACAGTGACCATGCGGTAAACAGGCTGGTGGAGTTCGGACTGGCCCAGGAGGTGGGACGTCTGGATGCGCCGGGCAGGCCGCTGCTCTTTGGTACGACGGAAGAATTTCTGCGCAGTTTCGGTGTCCGTTCCCTGGACGAGCTTCCGTCTCTCAATGAGGACCAGATTGAGGATTTCCGGCACCAGGCAGAGGAAGAGGTGCAGGAGAAGGAACTGAAGGTAGAGATCTGAGGAAGATAACAGAGAGAAGAAAGAAGGTATGACCATGAAACGTTCTGAAGTAAACAACTGTATCCGCTATATGGAGAATCTGATCAGCAAACATGGCTTTGCGCTGCCGCCGTTCTGCAGCTGGACACCTGAGGACTGGCAGGACAAAGATCATGAGTATGATGAGATCCGGGATAATATGCTGGGATGGGATATCACGGACTTCGGGCAGGGCGACTGGGAAAAGATCGGATTTGCCCTGATCACATTGAGAAACGGCAATCAGAACGATCCCAAATACAAGAAAGTGTATGCGGAAAAACTGCTGATGCTGAAAGAGGGACAGCATGCGCCCATGCATTTTCACTGGAAGAAAAGTGAGGACATCATCAATCGGGGCGGAGGCACCCTGATTATTCATGTATACAATGACCGGGGCGACGGGGCGTTGGATGAGGGCGACGTGACGGTAAATGCCGACGGGCGTTCCTATCAGGTGCCGGCAGGCACCGGCGTAGAGCTCGCACCGGGCGAGAGCATCACGCTCTGGCCGCATCAGTATCACGATTTTGATGTAAAACCGGGAACCGGTGATGTGCTGATCGGTGAGGTGTCGATGTGCAATGACGATAATGCGGATAACCGTTTCTATGAAGAGATGGGAAGATTTCCGACAATAGAGGAGGACGAAGCGCCATATCGTCTGCTCTGCTTTGAGTATCCGGCGGCAAAATAGGGGGTTAACCGCCTGATCCGTGCGGGGCAAAAACCATAGAGGAGAAAATCCGGGCATACCGTTTCCAGCAGGAATGAAGCGGTATGCTTTTTTCATATACATGATAACAAGGAACGATAGGGACGGAGCAATGGGGAGAAGGAAACAGAGAGCGGCCGCCGTCCTGCTTTGCATTCTGGCGGTTAGCATGATGCTGGCAGGAAGAGGGAGCGGCAAAGCAGGCAAAGGGGAAAAGCCGGCGCCGACGGCGGCAGGTGTGGCAGAGCAGAGAGGTACGCTGCCGACAGAGCAGGCAGGGATCACAGACGGATCGGAAACAGGGGAACATGCCGGTACATCAGGCGCCGCGGCCGAACTGACGGGAAAGCTGTATGCCAGAGCGGCGGTATTGCTGGATATGGACAGCGGCCGGATCCTGTATGAGAAAAATGGCAGTGAAGTATTGCCGATGGCCAGTACCACCAAGATCATGACCTGTATTCTGGCACTGGAAGAGGGCGACCGCAACAGTATGGTCACAGCCTCTGCCTATGCGGCAGGGCAGCCGAAGGTACATCTGGGGATGCAGAAAGGAATGACTTACAAAATGGATGATCTTCTTCATTCTCTTATGCTGGAGTCTCATAATGATTCCGCGGTGGCCATTGCAGAATATCTGGGCGGACTGGGGATGGAGCTGCCGGAGCCGGAGGAAAGGAGCCGGGAACAGAGTCAGCAGGCCGTCCGTGCTTTTTGTGACAGGATGACACAGAAAGCACGTGAGATCGGATGTGAGCATACCACTTTTCTGACACCCAATGGACTGGATGCGGGGGAGACGGGGCCGGATGGTGAAGAAATCATTCATTCTACCACAGCAGAAGATCTGGCGCTGATCATGCGATATTGTGTCACTCTTTCTCCGGCCAGGGAAGCATTTCTGGAAATTACGAGAACACCCTCCTGCTCCTTTGCGGACAGCGACGGAAAGCGGAGCTATAGCTGCACGAACCACAATGCCTTCCTGACGATGATGGATGGTGTGCTGACAGGCAAAACAGGGTTTACCAACGGTGCGGGCTATTGCTATGTGGGAGCTCTGGAACGGGACGGCAGACAGTTTGCCCTGGCGTTGCTGGCCTGTGGGTGGCCGAATCATAAGACATGGAAGTGGTCGGACAGCAGACTTTTGTTTACCTATGGACTGGAGCATTATGAGTACCGGGAATTCATGCCTGAGGTCAGGACCGTTCCCATTGCCGTGACGGAAGGTGCGGCAGAAAGCGGCAACCCTTTCGAGACGGTATCTGTCACCATAGAGCGTCCGGAAAATCCGCTGCCCATAAGGCTTTTGGCAGAACCATCGGAGCAGGTGACGGCAGAGGCTGAGATCAGAGAGTCGCTTGAGGCACCCGTGGAAAAGGGAATGGAGGTGGGCTGCATCTCCTATTATCTGACAGCGGATGACGGCAGCAGAGAATTTCTGCGGAAAGAAGTTCTGACTGCGGGAGAGACCGTAACGAGGAAAGATTTTCGTTATATTTTTACGTTTATAGGAAAACGCTTTCTGAACCTGTCACAGGATCAGCCATGACAGATTCTATCTTGTAATCATTTGTTTTTTTTTTCGTAAAATTCGTATTTTTTGAACTAGTCATCCCCATTCTTTTATGGTATAATCTCTTTCGAGATTATACCATAAAAGAATGGTATCGGGGCGTGCGCGGAGCACATGCCGTAATCTCGACGGGATTTAAGCTATCATGTGCGGGGACATCCGGGAGTCTTTGAAAGGGATGTCGCCGTATCGGATGCTTCTGACCGCGCTGTGGCAGATATTTCATCAGAAACGGTCTGCGGCAGGCGGAGAATCCTGCATAAAGGATTCATCTTTATTATCATTTATATAAAATGGAGGGCTGAAAAATGAGTACTACTTCACAAGCGGGTCAAAGAATAGCAGCTTTGCTCGATGAAAACAGTTTCGTTGAAATCGGTGCGCGTGTTACGGCAAGAGCGACAGATTTCAATCTGAAACAGACCGGGACTCCTTCCGACGGTGTGATCACCGGCTATGGAGTGATTGACGGCAATCCGGTGTATGTGTACAGCCAGGATGCTTCCGTACTCGGCGGCAGTGTGGGTGAGATGCATGCCAGGAAGATTGTCGCTCTTTATCAACTGGCGATGAAGACAGGTGCACCTGTGATCGGGCTGATTGAGTCTGCGGGACTCAGGCTGCAGGAAGCGACGGATGCGCTGAACGGGTTCGGCGAGATTTACAGGAAACAGGTGGAGGCCAGTGGTGTGATCCCTCAGATCACGGCAATTTTCGGGACATGCGGCGGCGGACTCGCGCTGATTCCCACGCTGACGGATTTCACCTTTATGGAAAAGAAAAATGCAAAGCTTTTTGTCAATTCCCCCAATGCCCTTGACGGCAATACAACGGAAAAATGCAACAGTGCCTGCGCACAGTTTCAGAGTGAAGAAGCGGGTATCGTTGATGTGGTGGATGAGGAAGCGGGAATCCTTTCAAAAATCCGTGAACTGGTATCCCTGCTTCCTTCCAACAATGAGGACGGCTCCGTGTACGAAGACTGCACGGATGATCTGAACAGAGCAGGGGCTGATCTTGCCAACTGTGTGGGCGATACTTCCATCGCCTTGTCGGAGATTGCTGACGATCATGCATTTTTTGAAATAAAGGCAGATTACGCCAGAGAGATGGTCACAGGCTTTCTCAGGCTTGACGGCATGACCGTGGGCGCAGTGGCGAACCGCACGGAAGTGTATGATGAAGAGGGGAAGGCAGTGGACAAGTTTGACGCTGTGCTGACCGAAAAAGGATGCGGGAAGGCGGCGGATTTTATTAATTTCTGCGACGCTTTTGATATACCGGTACTGTCCCTGACCAATGTAAAGGGATATGAAGCGACCATCGGTTCCGAAAAGGGTATGGCAAAGGCGGCTGCGAAGCTGACGGCGGCATTTGCGGGCGCCACGGTTCCCAAGGTGAATGTCATCATCGGTCAGGCATACGGCAGCGCCTATGTTGCCATGAATTCCAAAGCCATCGGCGCAGACATTACCTTTGCCTGGACGGATGCGCAGATCGGTATGATGGATGCACGTCTGGCAGCCGGCATTCTCTGCGAAGGGCAGGGGGCAGAGGCTATTTCCGCATGCGCGGAGGAATATGCGAAGCTGCAAAACAGTGTGGAAAGCGCAGCCAAGAGAGGGTATGTGGATGAGATCATTGATGCCGCTGATTCAAGGAAATACATAATCAGCGCTTTTGAGATGTTATTCACAAAGAGAGAAGACCGTCCGGCTAAGAAGCATGGAACAGTTTAAAAGAAAGGGTGATACTTAATATGAAAAAAATTGTATCGATATTAGGTATGATTGCCTGTATCCTCTGTCTGACGGCGTGCGGCCAGGAGGCGGCCGGAAATGCGAATTCCGCAGATTCCACCGGGCTTACGGAAGCGGAAGCGGTGGCATATGGAGAACAACTGGTAAAAGACGTTGATGCCATTGTAAAGGGCGGGATGGAAGCGCAGTTCGCGGGAGATACCGTGATTACTGCCGCGTTTGACAGTTGGAAAGCCGCTGCGGCGGATATGGGTACTTACCAGAATATCATCGGCAGTGTGGCGGAAGTCGGTGAAGATTCCACCGTAATCACGGTGACGGTCAGCGGTACGCTCAGAGAAGCGGAAGTGGAGATCCTGCTCGACAAGGATCTGATTCTGACATCCGTTACGACCAATGTGAAATACAGCCCCGGAGAACTGATGACGAAAGCACTGATGAATACGGCCATCGGTATGGGAACCGTATTTGTCGTACTGATACTGATCAGCTTTATCATTTCGGCATTTGTGTTTATTCCGAAGATTCAGGCAGCCTTCTCCAGGAAGGGAAATGCGCCTGAGGAGACAGTAAAAGAAGCGGTGGTGAGCACACCCGCGCCGGTTGCAGAACCGGAAGAGGATCTGACAGACGATCTGGAACTTGTTGCCGTAGTCGCAGCAGCCATTGCTGCCAGCGAAGGCGCTTCCTCCACGGACGGACTTGTGGTGAGGAGCATACGGAGAGCAGGAACGAATAAATGGCAGAGAGCCTAATAAACAGGAGGATATTGAAATGAAAAATTATACCATAACCGTAAACGGAAACGTATATGACGTTGTTGTAGAAGAATGCGCATCCACAGGTGCAGCTGCAGCGGCTCCCAAAGCGGCACCCAAGGCAGCTCCGAAAGCGGCGCCCGCTCCGGCACCGAAGGCGGCAGGTGCAGCCGGCAGCATCAGAGTGGAAGCAGGTGCAGCGGGCAAGGTATTCAAACTGGAAGCAAGTGTGGGCCAGGCACTCAAAGCAGGAGATCCTGTTGTGATTCTGGAAGCCATGAAGATGGAAATCCCTGTTGTAGCTCCCAAGGACGGTACGGTTGCAAGTATTGATGTGGCAGTGGGCGACCCGGTTGAAGCAGGCGCTTTACTGGCAACATTAAACTGATAAGTACTGTCGAAGTGAGAACGACAACAGGAGGTCGATAAAATGTCTTATATCGCAACAACATTGGACAATCTGGTACATCAGACGGCATTTTTCAACTTGACTGTTGGAAACTACGTTATGATTGTAGTGGCTTGTGTATTCCTTTATCTCGCTATCGCCAAGGGGTTCGAACCGCTCCTTCTGACACCGATAGCATTCGGCATGCTGCTGGTTAATATTTACCCTGACATTATGATGCATGCCGCAGATTCCGCCAACGGCGTGGGCGGTCTGCTGTATTATTTCTATGTTCTGGATGAATGGGCGATCCTGCCGTCCCTGATCTTTATGGGCGTGGGTGCCATGACCGATTTCGGTCCTCTGATCGCCAATCCCAAGAGCTTCCTGCTGGGTGCGGCAGCACAGTTCGGTATCTTTGCCGCATATTTCGGGGCGATCGCACTGGGCTTTAATGATAAGGCCGCAGCTGCAATCTCCATTATCGGCGGCGCTGACGGCCCTACCTCCATATTCCTGGCAGGCAAACTGGGACAGACCGCACTCCTGGGCCCCATAGCCGTGGCTGCCTATTCCTATATGTCGCTGGTTCCCATCATTCAGCCTCCGATTATGAAGCTGATGACAACGGAAAAAGAAAGAAAGATCAAGATGGGACAGCTTCGTCCGGTGTCCAAGCTGGAGAAGATCCTGTTTCCCATTATCGTTACCATTGTCGTATGTATGATTCTTCCTACCACGGCTCCGCTGGTTGGTATGCTGATGCTCGGCAACCTGTTCAGAGAGTCCGGTGTGGTGAGACAGCTTACTGATACCGCGTCCAATGCCCTGATGTATATCGTGGTCATTTTGCTTGGTACTTCCGTAGGCGCTACCACAAGCGCAGAGGCGTTTTTGAACTGGGATACCATATTTATCGTTATCCTGGGCCTGATTGCCTTTGCATTCGGTACCGCGGCAGGCGTGCTGTTCGGAAAGATCATGTGCAAGATGACAGGCGGCAAGGTAAATCCTCTGATCGGTTCCGCAGGCGTGTCCGCTGTTCCCATGGCGGCCAGAGTATCTCAGAAGGTTGGCGCGGAAGCGGATCCCACCAATTTCCTGCTGATGCATGCGATGGGACCTAACGTGGCCGGTGTCATCGGTACTGCAGTGGCAGCCGGTACCTTTATGGCTGTATTCGGAGTATTTTAAATCAAAGCCCCGCTGCAGGAGGCGGGGGATCTGATCCCCACGGCAGTCACCGGATATCCGCATCAATGCGGCGGCCCGGTTCGCTGCCCGCGGGAATAAAGACAGGAGGAAAATGGAAATTATGGAACAAAAAAGACCAATTAAAATAATGGAAACCGTTCTGCGTGATGCGCATCAGTCGCTGATCGCAACGAGAATGCCTACCGATATGATGCTGCCTATCATCGAAACGATGGATAAGGTAGGGTATCATGCAGTAGAGTGCTGGGGCGGCGCTACGTTTGACGCTTCTCTGCGTTTCCTGAAGGAAGATCCCTGGGAACGTCTGAGAAAGATCAGGGACGGCTTCAAGAATACGAAACTGCAGATGCTGTTCCGCGGACAGAATATTCTGGGATACAGACCTTATGCGGATGACGTGGTGGACAGCTTCGTGGAAAAGTCCATTGCCAACGGAATTGATATCATCCGTATCTTTGACTGCCTGAACGATCTGCGCAATCTGCAGGAGGCGGTCAATGCCACAAACAAGATCAAGGCAAGAGAGGGCAGAGGCCATGCGCAGATCGCTCTTTCCTATACGCTGGGTGATGCCTATACGATGGAATACTGGATCGACATGGCAAAGAAGATCGAAGAGATGGGTGCGGATTCCATCTGTATCAAAGATATGGCCGGCCTTCTCGTTCCTTACAAGGCTTCCGAGATGATCGCAGCCATGAAGAGTGCAACCAAGCTGCCGATTCAGCTCCATACACACTATACATCCGGTGTGGCATCCATGACTTATCTGAAAGCGGTAGAGGCAGGGGTGGATGTGATCGACTGTGCGATTTCACCTTTTGCACTGGGAACCTCACAGCCTGCGACGGAAGTTATGGTGGAGACCTTCAAGGGAACCCCTTATGACACCGGTTATGACCAGAACACACTGGCAGAGATCGCCGACTACTTCCGTCCTTACAGGGATGAATGTCTGGCAAGCGGTCTTCTCAATCCCAAGGTTATGGGCGTGGATATCAAGACGCTGCTGTATCAGGTGCCGGGTGGTATGCTGTCCAACATGGTAAGCCAGCTGAAAGAACAGAATGCGGAAGACAAGTATTACGATGTGCTGCGTGAGATTCCGGAAGTGCGTAAGGATCTGGGCGAGCCGCCGCTTGTTACACCGTCTTCTCAGATCGTTGGTACGCAGGCCGTATTTAACGTACTGATGGGTGAGAGATACAAAATGGCCACCAAGGAGACAAAGGCAGTGCTCCGGGGTGAGTATGGTCAGACCGTAAAACCGATGAATCAGGAAGTCATTGATAAGGTAATTCCGGGTGAGAAGAGAATTACCTGCCGTCCGGCTGACCTGATCGAAAACGAGATGGATAAGCTGGAATCTGAGATGAAGGAATGGAAACAGCAGGATGAGGATGTATTGTCTTATGCACTCTTCCCGCAGGTTGCCACCGATTTCTTCAAATATCGTCAGGCACAGCAGGAAAAAGTTGATCCTGCCCAGGCGGACAGTAAGAACGGAGCGTATCCGGTTTAACAACAGAGAGTGATATAGATAAAAAGAGTCCGCTTGCGGGCTCTTTTTATCTCATACTGAGGGGGAGTTACAGAAGATGTCTGAGGGAAGAAGGAAAAAGCTGGCAGGGGCGGCGGTGATTGTTTTGCTGCTGGCCGTGACAGGGGCAGCAGGACATGCATTTTCGGGGAGAAACAGCGGTATTTTGAGAGAGGATTCCGGCATTGTGGTGAAATGGCACAGTCAGAGCCGCAGCGTGTTTATGGATATTCTGGTGGAGGCAAAACCGCCGGTTCGCAGAGAAGGGGTGGAGTTTGCGCCGTTTGAGGTTGTGGATGACGGGACGCCGTTTCCTGCCAATCAGGAATACAGCGGGGTGCAGTGCAATATCAAGGATACCCGTACGGATATGATATCACCCGGGCAGTCGGACGGCAGTGGGACCATGGAAGAAGTGTCTACCATGGAACTGAATAACATTGTGGTTTCCGTACCGAAGGGCGGGACGAGAGCTTTTGGCGTGCCTGTTTTTTCGACGGAATATTATGCGGATGGTGAGCAGGAGGCAAAAGATGAGTGGCACGATGTGGAAGGAGCGGAATGTCCGGAATTTGACGAAGGGATGGATACGGCGCGCCGGCTTATCCGGGAAGGATATTTTCAGAAACCGCTGGAAGATTTTCTGCTGAGGTATCCGGAGCTGGAGCCGGAGAGCCGGGCGTATCGGCTGATATTGACCGGCGGCGGCAGGACAGACAGAGAAGAAGATGACACGAGCTGGTGGGAATTGGACTATGTGCTGGTGACAACGGCGGAGAACGGGGAAACTGTGGCGGTAGCCCATATTGATATCACCAGGGTGATACAGGCACAGGGCTATCCGGAATGGCGTCCTGCCGCCTATCGGATCTGGTCGGCAGAGAGCGGGTACTGGCGGCTGCTGGAGGACCCACTCTCGGATCGGGGAAAAGCCTGGATCAGTCAGGTGCCGGATATGGATTTTTCAAGAGAGGACGCGGTACGGGCTTTTGTGGAGGAGCAGGGCGCGGATTTTGACCTTTTGCTGCCAGGAGGGGCGGAGCGGGAGATGGACTGGTCCTGCCGGAAGGAAGAGGGATTCTGGTATGATTATCTGATCTGGTCAGGAACAACGGATACCTATGAGCTGACGCTGGCAATCCCTCTGATGGAGGAAGGGGCAGGCGGCTGGTACATGGCATCCCGTATCCGGAAGGAAGCCGCGGACAAAGAACTCTGCCGACATACACTGGATGTCATGCGGAAAACGTTTCATGAGATTCCCTATGTCCATATTGTGAAACAGGGGGAGAGCCTGTGGAGTATTTATCTGGAATACGGGAACGGATATCCGCCTTACCGGGATTTCGGGGCTTTTGTAAAATCCCTCTCGCTTGCCGATCCGGACAGGATTTATCCGGGGCAGAGGATCGCGGTTTTATGAGAAATGTAAGCAATGTCCTTGACAAAGATGATAACAAGGAATACAATAACATATGTTATCACAAATAGACACGGATGGGGGAAGGAGAGGAAAATGTCGAGAAAAGCGAGTGTTACGAAAAGTATGATCCTTGACAATGCCTTTACGCTGTTGCGGGAAGAGGGAATCGAGCAGGTTACGGCAAGGAAACTTGCGGCAAAGACAGGCTGCTCCACACAGCCCATCTTCCGTCTGTATGAGAATATGGACCGGCTCACAGGGGATGTTTATAATAGGGCGGCAGCGTTTTTTGAGGCGTTCTGTGAGGAGAACCCGAGAAAGAGTGAGACACCGTTTCTTGACCTGGGGATGGCATATATCCATTTTGCATCGGAAGAAAAGCATGTATTCAGGCTCTTGTTTTTATCCGGTTTTTCCGGGGGAAAAGGTATGTATGAGCTGCTCAGCGGGACGAAGGGAAATGTGGGCAGGGAAGTGGCCAGAGCGAAGGCGGCAGGCGTGCGCGGCGCCGGAGAATTGTTTATGAAGATATGGATCTTTATCCATGGCTGTGCCTGTATGTCACTGACAGGGGATTTTGATCTGAATGAAGAGGAGACGAGAGAGCTGCTGCACAGCATTTATCAGTCATATACGGAAGCGATATGAGTATGGGGTGGAAGGAAACGGATGTGATTACGCGGATCAGCGAATCTTATGCATCCATGAGCAAGAACCGGAAGAAAATAGCAGATTTTATCATGGAGCATTATGATCAGGCCGTATTTATGACTGCGGCGCGGCTGGGAGAGCATCTGGGAATCAGCGAGTCCACGGTTGTGCGATTTGCCGCGGGGCTGGGATATGAAGGGTATCCGGAGTTTCAGAAGGCGCTGGAGGCATGGGTCCGGGACAAGCTGAATGCCGTGCAGAGGATGCATGTGAAATACGGCAGAAGCACCCAGTCCGAAATACTCAGCGCCGTTCTGGCTTCCGATATGGAGAAGATACAGGATACGCTGGAAAATGTGGATCCGGGGGCTTTTGAGACGGCGGTGGACAGCATCCTGGAAGCGGAGACGATCTATATTGTCGGAATCCGCAGCTGTGAGCCGCTGGCAGATTTTCTGAGTTTTTACCTGCATATGATCCGGGGGAATGTGAGACAGATACGGACAACGAGTATCAGCGAGGTGTTTGAGCAGATGATCCGGATCGGGGAAAAAGATGTGCTGATCGGAATCAGTTTCCCGCGTTATTCCATGCGCACGTTAAAGGCCATGGAATTTGCCAATGACAGAAATGCCCGTGTGATTGCCGTGACGGACAGTATCCACTCTCCCATGAATCTTTATTCTTCCTGCAACCTGCTGGCAAGGAGTGACATGGTTTCCATCGTGGATTCGCTGGTGGCGCCTCTGAGTCTGATCAATGCGCTGGTGGTGGCGCTTTGTATGAAGCGTCCGGAGGAAGTCCGGCAGGGTCTTTTACTGCTGGAAGACGCCTGGAATAATTATCAGATCAACATAAGTGATGAGATCAATTTTATCGGGGAAGAGCCGATATAAGTTGTGTTATAGGGGAAAGTGACGGCAGATGCGAAAAGTGATCATAATCGGCGCAGGCCCTGCGGGGATGATGGCGGCCTGCCGGGCGGCACAGTGCGGAGCGTCGGTGCTCGTACTGGAAAAAAATGAAAAGGCGGGAAAAAAACTGTTTCTTACCGGGAAGGGCAGGTGCAATCTCACCAATGCCTGCGATACCCGGGACATCTTTGACAATATTGTCCGGAATCCGAGATTTTTATACAGTGCCATATACGGATTTTCCAATGATATGGTGATGGATTTTTTTGAAAAACGTGGATGTGCGCTGAAAACCGAGCGGGGAGGCAGGGTATTTCCCAGATCAGACCATTCTTCGGACGTGATCCGGGCGTTGGAGCGGCAGATGCGGACGGACGGCATTATGCTTCGCCTGCATACGCAGGTGGCGGATCTCTGGCGGCAGGAGGGAAGCGTGGCGGGAGTGATTCTCAAAGGCGGGGAACGGCTTGGCGGGGACGCGGTTATCGTGGCAACAGGCGGTCTCTCCTACCCGTCGACCGGTTCCACCGGGGATGGCTATGTCATGGCGCAAAAAGCCGGCCACCGGATTGTGGAGACCGCGCCGTCGCTTGTACCGCTTTTGGTGCGGGAAGACTGGCCGGGAAAGCTGCAGGGGCTGGCTCTGAAAAATGTGGAGGCATCTTTGTATGGCAGGGAAGAGAAAAAACTTCTGTATCAGGGATTCGGGGAAATGCTGTTTACTCACCTTGGGGTGAGCGGACCGTTGATCCTCAGTGCCAGCAGTTATCTGGAGGGCGGCAGAGAACATGTGCTGAAACTGGATCTGAAACCGGCGCTGACGGCGGAGCAGCTTGATAAGCGGCTGTTGAGGGATTTTTCCGAACATCAGAAGAAACAGTTTAAAAATGCGCTGGGAGATCTGTTCCCGGCAAGGCTGATACCGGTGATGATTCGCCTGTCGGGAATTGAACCGGAAAAGCCTGTCAATGAAATCACAAGAGAAGAGAGAAGGCAGTTTGGCACGCTGATCAAAAACTGGCGGATGCATATTGCAGGGACCGGGGATTACGGGGAGGCTGTAATCACAAGAGGCGGCGTACATGTAAAGGAAGTCTGCCCTTCTACGATGGAATCTTTAAAGCTGCGCGGCCTTTACTTTGCGGGAGAAGTACTGGACGTGGATGCGCTGACAGGAGGATTTAATCTGCAGATCGCCTGGTCTACAGGGTATCTGGCAGGAGAGAACGCAGCTCTTGGCAGGGCAAAATGAGATAAGAAAAGGAAGCATGGGAGGCGGAAGATGAATCATAATATTGCGATAGACGGGCCTGCGGGAGCGGGCAAAAGCACCATAGCGAAAAAAATCGCGGAAAAACTCCGGGTTATTTATGTGGATACCGGGGCCATGTACCGGGCCATGGCGTTGTTTTTGCTGCGCCAGGGCATTGATCCGGGAGAGAGTGAGAAGATCAGTGAGAAATGTGAAGAGGCAGAGATTACCATACGCTATGAAAACGGAGAGCAGGTCGTTCTTCTGAACGGGGAAAATGTCAACGCTCTGATCCGCACCGAAGAGGTGAGCAATATGGCGTCAGGCAGCTCCGCCAACCCGCAGGTGCGCAAAAAGCTGGTCAGACTCCAGCAGGAACTGGCGGCAAGAGAAGATGTGGTGATGGACGGCAGGGATATCGGTACATGCGTGTTGCCGGATGCGGCGGTAAAGGTATATCTGACGGCCAGTGTGGCTGTCCGGGCAGGAAGGCGGTATGAGGAACTGACGGCAAAAGGTGAGGTGTGCAGCCTTTCCGAAATAGAGAGGGATATCGAAGAAAGGGATCGCCGGGATATGACAAGGGAGATTTCCCCGCTGCGGCAGGCTGAGGACGCAGTACTGATTGATTCTTCCGATATGAGTATCGGGGAAGTCGTGGACGCGGTGATCGGATTATGCGTATGGAAGTGATACTGGCAGAGAGCGCCGGTTTCTGTTTCGGCGTAAAGAGAGCGGTGGAAACCGTATATGAGCAGGCAGCGGGCGGCGGGCGGATCTATACGTACGGCCCTATCATCCATAACGAAGAAGTGGTCAGTGATCTGGAGAAAAAAGGCGTCAGAGTACTGAAAGAAGAGGAGCTGGACGATCTGCAGGAAGGAACCGTCATCATCCGTTCCCATGGGGTGCCCAGAGAGGTGCAGCGTCGGATCAGGGAGCGGAGCCTTGTATGTGTGGATGCGACCTGTCCTTTTGTAAAGCGGATTCACAAAATCGTGGAAAAGGAGAGCAGGGCGGGAAAGCAGATTGTCATTATCGGCAATCCGGGGCATCCGGAAGTGGAAGGGATCATGGGATGGTCAGAGACGCCGGCGATTGTGATCGAGACGGCGCAGGAGGCGGAAAATCTGCATGTTTCCGGGGATCGGGATATTTGTCTCGTATCGCAGACGACATTTAACTACAATAAATTTCAAGAATTAGTTGAAATTATTCAAAAAAAAGGTTACAATGTTAGTGTTGCGAATACCATCTGCAACGCAACTGAGGAGAGACAGGCGGAAGCAAAGTTGATTGCTTCTCAAGTTGATGCTATGATAGTAATAGGCGGAACTCACAGCTCCAATACAAGAAAGCTGTATGAAATATGCAGGAAGGAGTGTGAGTATACCTGTTTTATACAGACACTGGACGACTTGCAATTAGACTTCCCTGATTCTGTTTTTCGAGTAGGTATTACTGCAGGGGCATCGACCCCGAATTATATTATTGAGGAGGTTCAAAATTATGTCAGAATTAACTTTTGAACAAATGTTAGATGAATCATTTAAAACAATCCATTCAGGGGAGGTAGTCGAGGGCACGATCATCGATGTGAAGCCGGACGAGGCAATTCTCAACATCGGTTACAAATCCGACGGCATCCTTACCAGAAGCGAATATACGAATGAAACCAATGTCGATCTGACAACCGTACTGCATGTTGGCGATACGATGGAAGTCAAAGTATTCAAGGTAAATGACGGTGAGGGACAGGTTCTTCTGACTTACAAGCGCCTTGCGGCTGACAGAGGCAACAAACGCATTGAAGAGGCATATAATAACAAAGAGGTGCTGACGGCTAAAGTCGCACAGGTACTTGACGGCGGCCTGAGTGTGGTAGTGGAAGAGGTGAGAATCTTTATTCCGGCCAGCCTGGTATCCGATACGTATGAGAAAGATCTGACCAAATATGCGGGTCAGGACATAGAATTTGTAATCAGCGAATACAATCCCAGGAGAAGGAGATATATCGGCGACCGCAAGCAGCTGATTCTTGCCAGAAAAGCGGAACTGCAGAAGGAACTGTTCGCGCGGATCAAGGAAGGCGATACCGTGACGGGTACTGTGAAGAACGTAACCGATTTCGGCGTATTTATTGATCTGGGCGGCGTGGACGGGCTGCTGCATATTTCTGAGATGTCCTGGGGCAGAGTGGAGAATCCCAGAAAGGTGTTCAAGGTAGGCGATGAGGTGAAGGCGCTCATCAAGGAGATTTCAGGTACGAAGATTGCGCTGAGCCTGAAATTTGCGGAGGCGAATCCGTGGAGGGATGCCGCTTCCAAATATGCTACCGGCAATGTCGTAACGGGCAGGGTGGCAAGAATGACGGATTTTGGTGCGTTTGTGGAACTTGAGACCGGTGTGGATGCACTTCTTCATGTATCTCAGATATCCAGAGAACACGTGGAAAAACCGTCCGATGTGCTGAAGATCGGCCAGAGTATTACGGCCAAGGTTGTTGATTTTAACGAAGAGAGCCGGAAGATCAGCCTGAGCATCAAGGCACTGATGGCTTCTGAGCAGAAGGAAGTCAAAGCAGAAGAAGACGAGGATGTCGTTTCGGTTGATATTGATGCAGTGATTGCCCGGGAGGACGCTGCAGAATAGTCCGGATCCCGCAGCGGCAGCCGGAGGAGCAGGTACGCTGCCGCGGGAGCAGGATGCTCCCTGTCGGGGCATTCTGTCTGTTAAAAAATCATGTTTTCGAGGAGCGCGCCGTGGCATACGATTATGAATATTTAAAAAAATCGGTTTTTGACCTGACCAAGATTGATCTGAATGCTTACAAGGAAAAGCAGATGAAGCGGCGTATTGATACGCTGATTTCCAAACATCATATTGTGGGGTACGACAAGTTTGTACAGAGTCTGAAAACAGACCATAATATGTTTGAAGAGTTTGTCAATTATCTCACAATCAATGTTTCGGAGTTTTATCGAAATCCCTCTCAATGGGATGTGATGGACAAAGGGATGATTCCCGAACTGATTCGGAAATTCGGCAAGAATCTTAAGATATGGAGCGCTGCCTGTTCGACGGGAGACGAGCCATATTCTCTTGTGATGGCATTTTCCAGGCACCTGCCTCTGAATCAGATTAAGATTTTTGCTACGGATCTGGATAAACAGGTAATCGCAAAGGCGAAAGTGGGTTTATATTCGGAAAAGAGCATAGCCAGTGTACCGGCGGATCTGAAAAAGAAGTATTTTACGAAGGTAGGCGCTTCCTATCAGATATCCGAAGAGATTAAATCCAGGGTGGAGTTCAAGGAGCATAACCTTCTGAAAGATACATATCCAACTAATTATCATATGATCGTCTGCAGGAATGTACTGATTTATTTTACGGAAGAGGCAAAGGATGCAGTATTTGTCAAGTTTCAGCAGAGTCTTGCCAAAGGCGGTATCCTCTTTATCGGCAGTACGGAACAGATCATAAATTATAAGGAAATCGGGCTGGAGAGAAAGAATTCTTTCTTCTACGAAAAGATGTGAAAACGATGCAATAAAAAGGATCCCGCGTAGCGGGATCTTTTTTATTGCATCATCTTGAGAATATGAAGCGCATATGTCTGAAAGGCCCTGCGGTCTTTTTTAAACGGATCGGTAACTTCAAAAAACAGTGCCGGATCATTGTAGTCCCGTTTGAAAAAAGGCTCAAAAAGAATATCCCATTGGGGAAGATAGGAAGAAACCTTTCTTGTGTAACAGTTATGTGCCTTTGCCTGTACCCGGTGCCCCTTGTCCACAAATGAGGCAATGGACTTGTGGATGGCCACATCTTCCAGGGGAAGGTAGTAATAGTCTTTATAATTGGAATAGAAATATTTCATCTCTTCTTCATAGAGAGGAACACGGATGGTTCCCGTGCTCTCTTTTCCGGTAAAATAACAGTGATTCTCAGAGCAGGATATTTCTTTCGGAAGCGGCACGGGAAAGCTGAGTTTTATAAAAAGCTCCTGGCGCCGGTTTCCTTCCGCATCGCGGTAATGGCTGGCCTGTACCTTTTTTGCCTTTGTCTGTTCGGAAAAAATATCACTGTAAGCGAGAATCGGAAGAATATGAAACATGCCGGCCAGATCTTCATAATTGTGGCTGAGAATGGCATTGTAGGCGTAGCCGGTCTGTTGTCTGACAAAGTCGTGGAAAATGCTGATCAGCTGGCCGCCGTCAAAAGGATCTTCCCGGTGAATCCCGAGAAACTGTTCCAGTGTCTTCTGTTTGCAGTTGGGCAGATTGAGAAATTTCTTAAATGGCGCCACCCGCTTGTAGATATCAATGCCGGAAAAACCGGAAAAATCGAAAGGCAGTCCGTGCTGGGCACATTTCTGCAATATAAAGGGCAGATCAAAATTGTTGCCATTGAAATGGATCAGGTGTGTAAAGCGGCCGCCGGCGAAGGTAAAAAATGCCCGGATCACTTCCGCTTCCTCTTCGTATGAAGTAGCCAGCCACTGGATGGTATACCACTGTCCGTCTTCCTGAAAGGCACAGCCGATCAGATAGAGAATGGAATTTCTGGCAGTGAAGCCGGTCGTCTCGATATCCATAAAAAGGATCCCGGACAGGGGCACTTCTCTGTCCAGCGGATAGGTCAGTGTAATATCTGCAAGTTGTCTGCGGATTGTTCGCATGAAACGTAAAACCTCCTGATAGTAGTGGATCAGTAGTGACGGGGATACAGTAACGATTGCCTGTTATTTGCTTTATTATAACATCTTTCCAGGGAAAATTATAGTGGTATTTTGCCGGAAAAAATAGTATGATTATAAAAGGAGTTTTTTATCAAAAGAAAAAGAAAGAGGGGTAAAAAATGGCGAGACTGACATTTACGGGCGGGATACATCCCTATGACGGAAAAGATCTGTCCAAGGATAAACCGATGAAAGCCATATTGCCGAAAGGCGACCTGGTATACCCGGTCTCCCAGCACATCGGCGCACCGGCAGTGCCTGTTGTGGCGAAGGGAGATCGTGTGCTGACCGGGCAGAAGATCGCGGAAGCCGGCGGTTTCGTATCGGCGCCGATTTATGCCACAGTGTCGGGGACGGTTAAAGTGATCGAGCCAAGGCGTGTGGTGACCGGTGACATGGTAAATTGTATTGTTGTGGAAAATGACGGTCTGTATGAAGAAGTGGAGTATGGTTCATGCAGAGCACCGGAAGAGATGACCAAAGAGGAGATTGTGGGAAAGATCCGTGAGGCTGGTATCGTGGGAATGGGCGGCGCCGGGTTTCCCACACATGTGAAACTCTCTCCCAAAGATCCGGAGAAGATTGATTTTGTCATTGCCAATTGTGCGGAATGCGAGCCCTATCTGACATCGGATTATAGACGGATGATTGAGGAGCCGGAAAAAATCGTGGACGGCATGAAAGTGATTCTGCGGCTGTTTGACCATGCGAAAGGGATACTGGCCGTGGAGGATAATAAGCCTGACTGTATCGAAGCACTGAAAAAGCTGGTACAGAACGAGCCGGATATTCAGGTGAAGGCTCTGCAGACCAAATATCCACAGGGAGCCGAACGGCAGCTGATCTATGCGGTTACAGGGCGGGCCATCAATTCCAGTATGCTTCCGGCAGATGCGGGATGTATTGTGGATAACGTGGATACGGTGGTGGCGATTAATCAGGCGGTGCGGGAAAATAAACCCCTGATGCACCGTATTGTTACGGTGACAGGAGACGCGGTGGCCGATCCCCGCAATTTTATCGTCAGGATCGGCACGAATTATCATGAACTGATCGAAGAGGCAGGCGGTTTCAAGACGGAGCCGGAAAAAATCGTATCCGGCGGCCCCATGATGGGATTCGCCCTGTTTGGTCTGGACGTACCCACGACCAAGACTTCGTCGGCGCTTCTGTGTATGACAAAGGATGAGGTGGCCAGATATGCCCCCGGTGCCTGCATCAACTGCGGCAGATGTGTGGAAGTATGCCCCGGACGGGTGCTGCCCAGTAAACTGGCAGATTTTGCGGAACACGGTGAGGAAGAAAAATTTCTTGCGTACAACGGTATGGAATGCTGCGAGTGCGGCTGTTGCAGCTATGTATGTCCGGCCAAGCGCCCGTTGACCCAGGAAATCAAGTCCATGCGCAAAATGCAGCTGGCGAAAAAGAAAAAATAACCCACGGAGCATCAGCCCGAGGAGCGCCCGAACGATTTATGGCTGCGAAGCAGACAGAAATCTGTTCGCCTGCGGGGCGCGAAGAGGGCAGATGCGGAACTGGAATAGGAGGAACCATAATGAGCGATCTGATGAAAGTGTCATCCAATCCGCATATCCGTTCCAAAGCCACGACAGGGAGCATTATGGGCACAGTTGTGCTGGCGCTGCTTCCCGCCACGTTTTTCGGCGTATATAATTTCGGATTGCATGCACTGCTCCTCATACTGGTGACGGTAGCGTCCGCCGTACTGACGGAGTATATTTATGAACTGTTGATGAAAAAAAGGGTGACGGTATATGATCTGTCGGCGACTGTCACCGGGCTTTTGCTGGCGCTGAATCTTCCGCCGGGAGCGCCGCTCTGGATCGGTGTGGTGGGCAGTGTGTTTGCCATCCTTGTGGTGAAGATGCTGTTTGGCGGACTGGGGCAGAACTTTATGAATCCTGCGCTGGGGGCCAGATGTTTTCTGCTGATCTCCTTCACATCTATCATGACGAATTTTGACTGTGACGCCTATACGGGAGCTACGCCTCTGACGGCACTGAAAGCGGGAGAGAGCGTCAATGTGATGGATATGATACTGGGGCATACCGGCGGTACGATCGGAGAGACGTCCATGGTGGCGCTGGTGATCGGCGCCTGCCTGCTGATTCTGACAGATATCATTGATCTGCGGATCCCCGGCAGTTACATAGTCAGTTTTGTGATATTTATCCTGTTGTTTGGCGGACGGGGCTTTGACAGTGCTTATATCTCCGCCCAGCTTGCAGGCGGCGGTCTGATGCTGGGAGCTTTTTTCATGGCGACGGATTATGTGACAAGGCCCATTACGAAAAAGGGTCAGTATGTGTTCGGGATTTTCCTGGGAGTTATGACAGGAATTTTCCGTCTGTTCGCACCGGGGGCGGAAGGCGTATCCTATGCCATTATCCTGGGCAATCTTCTGGTGCCCCTGATCGAAAAAGTGACGCTTCCCAAGGCGTTCGGTAAAGGAGGGGAGAGAGCATGAAGAGTATGTTAAAAGATGCGGCGATCCTTTTTGCCATTACCGTGATCGCAGGCGCCATCCTCGGCTTTGTCTATGATGTGACAAAGGAGCCGATTGCGGAGCAGGAAGCAAAGGCGAAGCGGGAAGCCTGTCAGGAGGTATTTGCGGACGCGGCGGAGTTTGAGACGATGACCGGCAGTGAGGATGCTTCGTACGCCGTCCTTTTGGAGAATGGTTATGACAAGGCGTCCATTGAGGAAGTAATGGCAGCGAAAGGATCTGCGGGAGAGGAGTTGGGTTATGTGATTATCATGACCTCTCATGACGGCTACAACGGAGATATCCGGTTTTCCATGGGAATCCGTATGGACGGAATGCTGAACGGTATTTCCCTGCTGTCGATTTCCGAGACGCCGGGACTGGGCATGCGTGCGGAGGAAGTGCTGAAACCACAGTTTACGGAAAAGCAGGCGCCGGTCTTTTCCTATACCAAAACAGGCGCCGCATCGGAAGATCAGATTGACGCCATCAGCGGTGCTACCATTACGACCAATGCCGTAGTCGATGCGGTGAACGCGGGTCTTTGTTATTTTCAGAATGTACTGGGAGGAGGGATGAACAATGAGTGATAATAGTGCAGGCGAACGCCTCTATAACGGTATCATAAAGGAAAATCCCACGCTGGTGCTTATGCTGGGGATGTGCCCCACACTGGCGGTCACGACATCCGCCATCAATGGCCTGGGGATGGGCCTGACGACGATGGTGGTGCTGGCACTGAGCAATGCCATTATTTCCCTGCTGCGGGGAATCATTCCGGACAAAGTGAGGATTCCCGCCTTTATCGTGATTATCGCCTCTTTCGTGACGGTGGTACAGATGGCGTTGCAGGCATATCTGCCTTTTTTGTATGACGCCCTTGGCATCTATATTCCGCTCATCGTTGTAAACTGTATCATACTTGGCAGGGCGGAATCCTATGCCTCCAAAAATCCGGTTATTCCTTCCCTGTTTGACGGGATCGGCATGGGGCTGGGCTTTTCCGTGGCACTGACCATTATCGGTGCGGTACGTGAGATACTGGGTGCGGGAGAGATCTTCGGATTTCACTTTATGCCACAGTCCTATGTGCCGTTCAGCATTTTCGTGCTGGCGCCGGGGGCATTTTTTGTACTGGCGGTGCTGACGGCGATTCAGAATAAAGTGAAGATCATGGGGGAAAAGAAAGGGCGCGATATGTCCAGGATCCAGTCAGGCTGCAATGCAGACTGTGCATCCTGTGGTGATGGCGGCTGCGGGCGCAGATTTTACGGCGGGAGCGGCAAAGAAGAGTCCGCAGACAAAAAGGCTGCCGGCAGTAAGCATACAGAAGGGGAGGTAAAGTAGGATGGCTTCAACATGGAAAGAATTACTGGTTATCCTGATCAGTTCCAGTCTGGTGAGCAATGTGGTGCTCAGTCAGTTCCTGGGCCTCTGCCCCTTTCTTGGTGTTTCAAAGAAAGTGGAGACGGCGGCGGGGATGGGGACGGCGGTTATCTTCGTCATTACCCTGGCCTCTGCCGTGGCAGGACTGATTTATCAATTTATTCTTCTGCCGCTTGATATCACCTATTTGCAGACGATCGTTTTTATCCTTGTCATCGCTGCTCTGGTGCAGTTTGTGGAGATGGTGCTGAAAAAATTTATGCCGGGACTGTATGTGGCGCTGGGCGTTTACCTGCCTCTGATCACGACCAACTGTGCAGTGCTTGGCGTGGCACTGAAAAATGTGCAGAAACAGTACGGGATACTCGCAAGTATTGTCAACGGTTTTGCCACGGCGGCGGGATTTACCGTGGCGATTGTGATTCTGGCCGGTATCAGGGAGAAGATAGAATATAATGATGTGCCGCAGTCTTTCAAAGGGATGCCCATTGTACTGGTAACGGCGGGGCTGATGGCCATTGTATTCTGCGGTTTTGCAGGACTGTTAAGGGGGTAGGGGATCGTATGACGGGAATTATAACGGCAACGGCAGTCGTGGGATTGGTTGGCCTGTTCATCGGCCTGTTCCTCGGCGCGGCCGCGATCAAATTTGAAGTAAAAGTGGATGAAAAAGAAGAAGCCGTACTGGGCGTGCTGCCCGGTAATAACTGCGGCGGCTGCGGTTACGCGGGCTGCTCCGGTCTGGCGGCGGCCATCGCCAAGGGGGAGGCGCCGGTCAATGCATGCCCGGTGGGCGGAGAGAGCGTGGGCTCTAAAATCGCGGAAATCATGGGTGTGGAAGCGCAGGCCGGAGGCAGAAAAGTAGCCTTTGTCAAATGCATCGGCACATGTGAGAAGGCAAAGACCGACTATGAGTATCATGGCAGCCAGGACTGCCGGATGGTCTCTTTTGTACCGGGCGGCGGCCCCAAGAGCTGCAGTTATGGCTGCCTGGGATACGGAAGCTGTGTGGCAGCCTGTCCGTTTGATGCCATCCATGTGATGGACGGTGTGGCTGTCGTCGATAAGGAGGCCTGCAAAGCCTGCGGGAAATGCGTGGCAGCCTGTCCCAGACATCTGATTGAGCTGATACCCTATGAGGCGAAACATCAGGTGGCCTGCAATTCAAAGGATAAAGGCCCCGTGACAATGAAAGCCTGTCAGGCCGGATGTATCGCGTGTCAGCTGTGCAAGAAAAACTGCCCCAGTGATGCCATTGTCATTGAGGATTTCCATGCAAGAATTGATTATGAGAAATGTACGGGTTGCGGAATCTGCCGGGAGAAATGTCCGAAGAAGGTAATCCTGTAAATCTGCAGCCACATCCTTTTTGGGTTGCGCTGTTTCCCGATTCGTTGTATGATAAGTCTGTTTCGGTTGCATAGGGATACCAATACAGATACAGCGCAGCGGTTCAGACGGCTCTCCGGGCCGGACGGCTGCGCAGGATCGGGAGATGATAATGAAAGAAATCGTGTTAGACAGTGTGGCAGATGGGATACGAATGGCGCCGTTTCTGTTTCTGACGTATCTGGTCATGGAATGGATGGAGCACAAGACGGGTGATGTGACAAAAAAAGCCGTGGAAAGGGCCGGACGTTTCGGGCCGCTGATCGGGGCGGTGCTGGGAGCATTTCCGCAGTGTGGCTTTTCGGCTGCCGCAGGAAGCCTCTATGCGGGCAGGGTAATCACATTGGGGACCCTGTTTGCCATTTATCTCTCCACCTCTGATGAGATGCTGCCGGTTATGATCTCCGAGGCGGCCGGGGCAGGTCTGGTTATGAAGGTGCTTGGCTGTAAGATTGTGATCGGGATGTGTATGGGATTTCTGATTGATATGTCTGTCGGCAGGCACGCAAAGGAGGCGGGGCATAATCAGATCGGAGAATTGTGCAGCCATGAGCACTGTCACTGTGGGGAAAATGCGAGGGGCATAGTCTGGCCGGCTCTGTATCACACACTGCAGGTTTCCTTCTTTGTCCTGCTCATTACATTCGGCCTGAATCTGGCGGTGCATCTGATCGGGGAGCCGGTACTGAGCGGGCTGTTTGCGCAAAACGGTGTGCTGGGCGTGTTTTTGGCGGGACTCATCGGGCTGTTTCCCAATTGTGCCTCATCGGTGCTGATTACACAGCTTTATCTGGAAGGTGTACTGGATTTCGGCGCCATGCTCAGTGGTCTGCTGACAGGGTCAGGTATTGGTCTTTTAGTGCTGTATCGCGTCAATCATAACTGGAGAGAGAATGTGTGTATTACGGCAGGGCTGTATATGGCCGGCGTGGTCTGTGGTCTTCTGGCCAACGCGGCAGGCATGATGTGAACTGTCGGTTTTCACAAGATTCCTGCCGCTTCCATGGTAAATTAGTCCATTTATCGGCGCAGGCTTTTCCTGGAAAGGGTAACTTGCACAATTTCCCGCCTCATAAAGGCAAAGTGTAAGCAGAATGCACAAAGCATTCCATAAAATGGGAGTTTTTTTCCACTGTCACCTTATAATTTTTTTGTTTTACATCTTGATATTTTTGGACAAATTAGGTAAAATATACATGCTGACAAAATTTTGACAATCATTTTCCAGATGATGTCAAAATATTATAAAATTCATTTAGGAGGAATAAAAAATGGCAGTTAAAGTAGCGATCAATGGTTTTGGCCGTATCGGACGTCTTGCATTCAGACAGATGTTTGGCGCAGAAGGATACGAGGTAGTAGCAATCAACGACTTAACATCCCCCAAGATGTTAGCTCACTTATTGAAGTATGACTCTTCTCAGGGCAGATATGTCGGTGTTGGCGAAGAGGATCAGGTTACCGCTGATGACGAAGCCGGTACAATCACCGTAAAAGGTAAGACGATCAGGATTTACAAAGAGCCGGATGCTAATAACTGCCCTTGGGGTGAGATCGGTGTGGATGTTGTTCTTGAGTGCTCCGGTTTCTATACATCCAAAGCAAAAGCACAGGCGCATATCAATGCCGGCGCTAAGAAGGTTGTTATCTCCGCTCCTGCAGGAAATGATCTTCCTACCATCGTTTACAATGTAAACCACACAACGCTGACAAAGGATGATACCATCATCTCCGCAGCTTCCTGTACCACAAACTGCCTGGCTCCTATGGCAAAAGCGCTGAACGATCTGGCTCCCGTTGAGTCCGGTATTATGTGTACGATCCATGCTTATACAGGTGATCAGATGATCCTTGACGGACCGCAGAGAAAAGGCGATCTGAGAAGAAGCCGTGCAGGCGCTGTCAATATCGTTCCCAACTCCACAGGCGCTGCAAAAGCTATCGGCCTTGTTATTCCTGAACTGAACGGCAAACTGATCGGTGCTGCTCAGCGTGTTCCTACTCCTACAGGTTCCACCACACTTCTGTTTGCAGTTGTAAACAAGACTGTAACAAAAGAGGAAATAAACGCAGCAATGAAAGCACAGGCTAACGAGTCCTTTGGCTACAACGAAGACGAGATCGTTTCTTCCGATATCGTTGGTATGAGATATGGTTCTCTGTTTGATGCAACCCAGACAATGGTAAGCCCGCTTCCGGATGGCAAGACACAGGTAGAAGTTGTTTCATGGTATGACAATGAGAACTCCTACACAAGCCAGATGGTTCGTACAATCAAATACTTCGCTGAGTTAGGCTGATGACGGTCAGGCGATAATACAGTATTGATCTTTCAGGTCCGGTCCATATGGACCGGGCCTTTTGGCTTTTTTCCGGTCTGTCTTACAGGTTTTGGAAAAAGTAACTATCACTATCAATCATGGAGGGTAAAATCATGGGATTGAATAAGAAATCCGTAGATGACATTAATGTAAAGGGCAAACGCGTCCTGGTAAGATGCGATTTCAACGTACCGCTTAAAGGCGGCGAGATTACAGACGAGACGCGTATCGTTGCGGCGCTTCCCACGATCAATAAACTGCTGGCAGACGGCGGCAAGGTGATTCTCTGTTCTCATCTTGGCAAGGTAAAGAACGGCCCCAATGAAAAAGAATCTCTTGCACCGGTGGCAAAGAGACTGTCCGAAAAGCTGGGCAAAGAAGTGAACTTTGTATCTGACTACGGCGTAACCGGCGAAGCTGCGACCAAAGCGGTGGCAGAGATGAAAGAAGGAGATGTGGTGCTTCTTCAGAACACACGTTTCCGCGGCGCTGAAGAGACAAAGAACGGGGAAGATTTTTCCAGAGAGCTGGCTGATCTGGCAGATGTATATGTGTGTGACGCGTTTGGCTCCTCTCACAGAGCACATGCCAGTGTGGCAGGCGTGACCAAATTTATCACGGAAAAAGGCGGCGAGAACGCAGTCGGATATCTGATGCAGAAAGAGATCGACTTCCTTGGCAATGCGGTTGAGAATCCGGTAAGGCCTTTTGTGGCTATCCTGGGCGGTGCAAAAGTTGCAGATAAGCTGAACGTGATCAACAATCTGCTGGAGAAATGCGATACGCTGATTATCGGCGGCGGCATGGCATTCACCTTCCTGAAAGCCAAAGGGCTGGAAGTGGGCAATTCTCTTGTTGACAATGAGAAGCTTGACTACTGCAAAGAGATGATGGAAAAGGCAGAGAAGCTGGGCAAGAAGCTGCTTCTTCCCGTAGATACCACCATAGCTTCCCATTTCCCGGATCCGATTGACGGGCCGATTGAGGTAAAGGTAGTTGCAGCTGATGCGATTCCTGCGGATATGGAAGGGCTTGACATCGGAACAGAGACTTCCAAACTGTATGCGGATGCAGTAAAATCCGCCAAGACAGTAGTATGGAACGGACCGATGGGCGTGTTCGAGAATCCTACTCTGGCGGCAGGTACGATTGCGGTGGCAAAATCTCTCGCAGAGACAGATGCTACCACCATCATCGGCGGCGGCGATTCTGCGGCAGCGGTAAATCAGCTTGGCTTTGCTGATAAGATGAGCCATATTTCCACCGGCGGCGGCGCTTCCCTGGAATTCCTGGAGGGCAAAGAGCTTCCCGGCGTGATGGCGGCAGATGATAAATAAATATCCGAAACAGACAGTGAAAAAGGAGAATAAGACAATGGCGAGAAGAAAGATCGTAGCCGGCAACTGGAAGATGAATATGACACCCAGCCAGGCAGTTGCATTATGCGGAGAATTAAAAGACCTGGTAAAATCCGATGATGTGGATGTGGTTTACTGTGTACCGGCCATTGATATTGTACCGGTAGTGGAGGCGGTAAAGGGAACTAACGTGGAAGTGGGCGCTGAAAATATGTATTTCGAAGAAAAAGGCGCTTACACGGGAGAAATTTCCGCAGAGATGCTCGTAGATGCAGGTGTGAAATATGTGATCATCGGACATTCCGAGAGAAGAGACTATTTCAAAGAGGAGGATGCCCTGCTGAATAAGAAAGTAAAGAAAGCCTTTGAAGCAGGCCTGACACCGATCCTTTGCTGCGGAGAGACACTGGAGCAGAGAGAGATGGGCGTAACCATGGACTGGATCAGACTGCAGATCAAATCCGATCTGGTGGGCATTACCGCGGATCAGGTAAAATCCATGGTAATCGCTTATGAACCGATCTGGGCAATTGGCACAGGCAAGACAGCTACCACAGAGCAGGCACAGGAAGTATGTAAAGGGGTACGTGACTGCATCGCTGAGATGTATGACGATGCTACGGCACAGGCAGTGCGTATCCAGTACGGCGGTTCTGTCAATGCAGGCAATGCGGCGGAACTGTTCGCACAGCCGGATATCGACGGCGGTCTGGTAGGCGGTGCTTCTCTGAAAGCTGATTTCGGCAAGATCGTGAATTATTGACAGGCTGGTCTGATACTGTTGTTTCCAGGTAACAGTTCAGGCAGACCGTTTTGCCTGAACCGTTATGTCTCCCGGAAGGCCATTTATGGTCTTCCGGGATCGTTATTGTGACAGAATGGAGAAGAAAGATGAATTACATAAAAAAACTAACGGCAGTTTTTGCCATGCTACTTGTGGTTCTATCTACCGGATGCGGCGCAGAGAAAGGGACACCGCCGGAAGTGCTGCTGGATGGGACGAGCGTGGTGGTAGGCGAGAGCGTGCCGTTGGATCTGACGGAAGAAGGCTTCGAGCTCAATGATCTGGGCGCCATGATCTTTGAATTACCCGACAGATCGTGGACTTCTTCTGTTTTTTTAGAGAAAGACGGAAAAAATTACTGCAGCCTTACCCTGGTCAATGAGAGCAAAGAGAGTAAAAACGTATTTTCCTGTGTTATCGAGGAATTGGGGTTCTTTTCCCTTGATGAGGGGGGCGCCGATCTGAACATATCCATAAACGGTGTCAATCCCATCGGTATGTCAGAAGAGGAGCTGCAGGCCGCTTATCCGGATCTGGAGATGGATGATGACGAGTCGGCGGAGTGGAAGTTTCATAATCTGGACAACGGATCCTATACCGTCACTTTTCAATGTTATAATGGTGTGCTGACCGATATTGATGTAAGGCATACATTTGACAAGAGTTATGAAACAAAATAGGTTTTCGGGACGATGAAAAAGGAAGATGGCTGCATCTTCCTTTTTCGTCACTATACTATGAGGGGGAGTATTTATGAAGAACTTAATCCTTATGGATTAAGGATGTTGGTAGTCGAAGCTAATACCGTGCATACGCGTCGTGCATCAGTACTAACTCCTTTTGATGGTTTTATTATAAGTGGAAAATATGTCCAAATCGTGTCAGAATTCTAAAAAGAAAAGAAAGAAATTCATAATAAAAAATGAAAAGGACGCCGCAGACAGGGGGCGATCCGGTAGCCGATGGCGCCGCCGATCGTATTGAACATAAGGTCATTGATATCAAAGATTCTGTAAGGCGCCGGGTAAATGCCGTACAGGGCGGTGAGCTGTGTCAGCTCAAAAAAGAGAGAAAGGCTGAAGGAAAGCAGGATGGTCTGACGGAGACTGCGGTGAAAATAGCAGCGCAGATAGATGCCGAAAGGCAGGAGCAGACCCAGATTGCCCCCAACCTGAAACCAGGCGGAATGAGAGATATTGACATGGCCGGTGCCTGACAGGATCCAGTACACCTGCTGTCTGATATCATGGAGAAAAGCAAAGGGATTGAGCTGTATGGGCATGGGCAGCGGGTTGGCCAGCACCCAGTCAAAGGAAGGCAGAGGCGTGATGATATAAAAATACATCAGTATGAGGTAAAAGATAAAAGAAAACATAACAGCCATTCTGGCCGGTACGATTTTCTGATACCTGTGATGCTGCCAGATGGAATAAGGGATGAGAAAGAGGACTGTAATCAGCGGGGAAAATGCGTAGACCATGCGGATCGGTATCAGATATTCGTGTGTCATAAAACGTCCCTCCCCCTTTTATGATAATAGTGTAGCGGATTTTCCATGGATTGACAAGGCAGGACGGGTGTGATATTTATATTTGTAGTCAGTTGGTTACTTTTTATGCTGGTTGTGGCAAGGGAAGGAGAGAATGGATGAAAAAGATATTGGTCGTGATAGACATGCAGAAAGATTTTATTGACGGCACACTGGGAACGAAAGAGGCGCAGGCGATCGTCCCCCATGTGGTGGAAAAGATCAGGGAATATCCCACGGGACATGTGTATGCCACCAGAGATACCCATCAGGACAACTATTTGGAGACTGCGGAAGGCAGGCATCTGCCGGTGGTGCATTGCGTGGAGGGAACGCCGGGATGGGAGATCCATCCGGATGTGGCGGCGGCGCTTGGGAGCGCCATGATCGTGAATAAACCTGCCTTTGGGAGTATCGTTCTGGCGGATCTCTTGCAGGAGGAAAACGACAGGGAAGAGTTGGAGATAGAACTGGTGGGCCTTTGTACGGATATCTGTGTAGTCAGCAACGCACTTTTGCTGAAGGCAGCGATGCCGGAAACAGAGATTCTGGTGGATGCTTCCTGCTGTGCCGGCGTTACGCCAGAGAGTCATGAAGCAGCGCTGACGACGATGAAGATGTGCCAGATAGCGATTACAAACGACTGAGAGAAAAGGGCAGGGCAGCAGACGTTACAGAACCAGTGTTTTGCCGTTGTCTTTTAGCCATGTTCGCAGTTGAGCATAATCGGGGAGAACCGCTTCCACGAGCGCCCAGAACGCTTTGGAATGATTCATTTCTCTGCGGTGACAGAGTTCGTGGACGACGACATAGTCCAGCACACGCGGCGGCGCCAGCATCAGACGCCAGTTAAAGTTCAGATTCCCTTTGGCGGAGCAGCTTCCCCAACGGGTTTTCTGGTCCCGGATGGTGATCGTGCCGCAGGTGACACCGATGATATTCTGATAATATGCGACTCTGCGCGGAAAATATTCCCGGGCTGCCTGACGGTAACGCTCTTCCAGTGCCTGTCTCTGCACCGGGGTCAGAGCAGAGACAGGCACAGAGGCTGCCGCCTGCTCCAGTTCCCGGTATTTTTTCACGATCCAGTTTTCTTTTGTACACAGGATTTGCCGCGCGTCGGAAAAGGAAACCGTGAGCGGTATTCTGACTGTCAGTGTCAGATCCTGGCCGATGGACAGCGCCCATGTCCTGCGGTTGCTTTTCTTGATCAGATAGGGGATGGAGAGGGAAGGCGCCGACGGTGGATGGAAGATTCCCTCACGGCAGGATGATGATGTTTTCATGCAAGTACCTTTCTTGTTACAGGATAAAAAGGAGTCTTATGGGACAGAGATATCATATCACAGGATAACGCATTGTGCAAAGCCGCGGGGCTTTCCATGCCCGGCGGGATTTCGCATCATGGCAACGGTTTGGTTGTGCTGAAAAGGCACGGAAACAGAGGGAAAATGAAGGTTACGTATTTGTATCACAGCGGTTTTGCCGTGGAAATGGACAACTATGTTTTTATCTTTGACTACTACCGGGGAGAACTCCCGGTATGGGATCAGGATAAGACAATTGTGTTTTTTGCTTCCCACAAGCATCAGGATCATTTTCAGATGAAAATATTTGACTTATATGGTCAATATAAAAAGCTTCATTATTTTCTTTCTTCGGATATCAGGCTCAGCGAGGCGTATCTGGAAAGATGGGGCGTGGATGCGGCGGTGCGGGAGTCAGTCACACGGATCGGAAAGAACCAGAAGATATGCTGGCAGGATATTACAGTGGAAACGCTGCGGTCCACTGATGAAGGGGTGGCATTTATCGTCAGTGCCGAGGGAAAGGTCATTTACCATGGGGGTGATCTGAACTGGTGGCACTGGGAGGGAGAAGAGGCGTCCTGGAATGAGCGGATGGCAGAGGATTACAAAAGTGAAATTTCCCGCATAGAGGGCAGGCATTTTGATGTGGCATTTGTTCCGCTTGATCCCAGGCTGGGAAGCAGTTTTGGACGGGGGATGGAAGTGTTTTTGCAGAAGACAGATGCGGCAGTTGTATTTCCCATGCATATGTGGGAGGACTACAGTGTGATCACCGACTTCAAAAAAAGTGCGGCGGGAAAATCGTGTGCGGGACGGATCATGGAAATCACGGTGCCGGGGCAGGAGTTTCGCCTATGAGTTACGGGCTGATTCCGGTTATTCTCGCGGCGGCCGTTATCCTGCTGTTTTGTCATGGACTGCGGGAAGAAAAGAGGAAGAAACAGGCGCTGCGGGAAAGGCTTGAGGAGGACTGCGGCAGGGCGCCCCGTGCATACAGGAAGGAGCTGACGGCAAAGCGTGGGGCAGAGGATGACAAGGAGAGCACCTGCTACGTTGATGGCATCACCTGGAGAGAACTGGAGATGGACACCGTTTTCAGAAGGCTGGACTATACACTGTCACAGGCGGGCACGGAATATCTGTATACGGCGCTCCATCACCCGGCGGAAACGGTGGAAGAAGCGGGAAAATGGGAGTTTGCGGCCGCTTATTTTACTGCTCATGCAGAGGAACGGATGCGGATACGGGAAATTCTGGCCGCCATTGGGAAAGCGCAGGGGAATCCCTTTTCGGATTGTCTGCGAGTCATGAAAGAGGGAGAGCAGAAGAAGCCTGTCAGAGAATATGTGGGATGGGCCGCCTGTCTTTTTGCCGGTATCGTATCTGTCGGGGCCGGAGGAGCGGGAGTATGCCTGCTGCTTTTGGTCCTGATCGTGCAGATGGTTACTTATTTCAGGGAACGTGCCAGGGTGCTGCCGTTTCTGAGACATATTGTGTGGCTGCTCGGCATGATACAGGGGATGGAGAGTCTGTATCATGCCCTGCCGCGTGAGATATGCCGGGAAGCATGGGAAACTGAGCGGATGGATATCGCCGCCTGTCTTAAAAAACTGAACGTGCTGCGGCGTCATAGCTTCTGGATCCGGCAAAGCTGCAGCGCCGGCAGCCCGCTTTCCCTTGTGGGAGATTATATCCGTATCCTGTTTCATCCGGACATCGTTCAGTTTATGGCACTGCGGGAGAGAATCCTCTCCCTGGAGGAGGAGCTGTGTGCAGGATATGCGTTTGTCGGTTATATGGATGCCTGCATCAGTATTTGTCTGTACCGGATGTCGCTGAAAGCATATTGTATCCCTGCACTGCATGTGTGCCGCGCAGAGACGGCGCTTTCCGTCTGCGAATGTGTCCATCCGCTGCTGGAAAAGCCCGTTGCCAACAGTATCCGTGTGACAGGAAACAAGGGTGTGCTGCTCACCGGCTCCAACGCCTCAGGAAAGTCCACTTTTTTAAAGACCATAGCGGTGAATCTGCTGCTGGCCCAAACCATTCACACCGCGCTTGCCACTGAATTTTGTGCTCCTTTGTGCCATATTTATACAGCCATGGCAGACGGCGGGGACATACGGGATGGCCGGAGCAGTTATATGGCAGAGATCCTTTCCTTAAAGCGAATACTGGACGCGGACGTAATGGGAGACAGAAAGCTTTACTGCTTTGTGGATGAGATTCTGCGCGGGACAGGGAGTGTGGAGAGGATCTCTGCTGCCGCTTCCATTCTGCGGCATATCCGGCCTCCACGGATTACCTGCTTTGCAGCCACGCATGACAGGGAACTGACATATCTGCTGGAAAAAGAGTATGATAATTATTATTTTACGGAAGAAGTGGCGGGCAGCGGAATGATATTTTCCTACCGGCTGCGGCCCGGACGGGCAGATACGTGCAATGCCATACGTCTGCTGGCAGCGGTAGGCTATGAGGAAGAGATTGTGCAGGAAGCGTTTGCGCGGGCAAAACAGCTGCAAAATTTGCAATCGGAGGAGGCAAGGACATGAAAGTGACGATTTATACGGACGGCTCTGCCAGAGGCAATCCTGACGGCCCCGGCGGGTATGGGACGATTCTGCATTATACGGACAGGGCAGGTGTGCTGCATACAAGGGAGTACAGCGGCGGTTATAAAAAAACGACCAACAACAGGATGGAACTGATGGCGGTGATCATCGGACTGGAAGCGCTGACAAAGCCGTGTGAAGTGGAAGTGATTTCAGATTCCAGATATGTAACGGACGCCTTTAATAAGAGATGGGTCGACGGATGGCTGAAAAAGGGCTGGAAGGGCTCGGCAGGGCCGGTGAAAAATGTGGATCTCTGGCAGCGTCTGCTGGCAGCAAAAGGGCCTCACAGGGTACGGTTTGTCTGGGTGAAGGGACACAACGGGCATCCGGAAAACGAGCGCTGTGATCTGCTGGCTACCACGGCGGCGGACGGGACGGAGCTGCTGGATGATATTTTCCAGGGATGATTGCTTTTTGCGGGCAGATTGTTTATAATGAATGCGTATGATCCGGGATATCATGGCATCCGGCAGGATTCCCGGTATGCGCAGTGAAGAGGAAAGGGTGAGGGAATATGGCAAATGTAACTGCTTTTGTAGGATATTTTTTATCTTATCTGATACTGTTTCTGGTGTTTGTGGCGTTGTCGGTGACTGCATGCATAACCGGGGCTAAATGGAGAAAGGCAAAAGACGCGAAAGCGGCTGCCGGGCAAGGCAGTGGGGCAAAAGAAACCGTAAACTGATCGTGAGGAGACACAACAACAGAGCGACAGGAACCCGGGAGGATTACCGATGCGTATGACAGCAATGGAAAAGGAAGATACGACAGATTACAGTCCGCGGTTTAAACCCGTGCGGCAGATATGGGTGATCAAAAAGGACAAAAGCCGGGAGGCTTTCAATGTGCAGAAGGTGATAGATGCGGTGGGGAAGTCCGCATACCGCGCACTGACAAAATTTACGGATCAGGAAAAGGAGCATATCTGCCGGTATGTGATAGAAAAAGTGGAGGAAATGGGAGAGGATGCGGTGCCCATTCCCGTTATGCACAATATTGTTGAGAGTGCTCTGGAACAGGTCAAACCCATTGTGGCCAAGAGCTATCGTGACTACCGCAATTACAAGCAGGATTTCGTGCGGATGCTGGATGATGTCTACAAAAAGAGCCAGTCCATCATGTATGTGGGAGATAAGGAGAATGCCAATACGGATTCCGCTCTGGTGTCCACGAAACGAAGCCTGATCTTTAACCAGCTGAACAAAGAGCTGTACCAGAAATTTTTTATGACGACGGAGGAGATCCAGGCATGCCGGGACGGTTATATCTATGTCCATGATATGTCGGCCAGAAGGGATACGATGAATTGCTGTCTCTTTGATGTGGAGCATGTTCTGTCCGGCGGTTTTGAAATGGGAAATATCTGGTACAATGAGCCGAAGACGCTGGATGTGGCGTTTGATGTGATCGGAGATATTGTCTTAAGCGCCGCCAGTCAGCAGTATGGCGGATTTACCGTGCCGAGTGTGGATCTGATTCTGGAGCCCTATGCGGAAAAATCCTATCGGCGGGCCATTGATAAATATACGCGCCTGGGGATAGAGCGCGGGCGGGCGGAAACGGAAGCCTGGGCTGATGTGGTCAGAGAGTTTGAACAGGGCTTTCAGGGCTGGGAATATAAGTTTAACACTGTGGCCAGCAGCCGGGGAGACTATCCCTTTATCACGGTGACGGCAGGGACAGGGACAGGCCGCTTTGCCAGACTGGCTACGATTTCCATGCTGAATGTAAGACGGGAGGGGCAGGGCAAGGCGGAATGTAAAAAGCCTGTGCTCTTTCCCAAGATTGTATTTTTATATGATGAAAATCTGCATGGGCCGGGAAAAGAGCTGGAGGATGTCTTTGAAGCAGGGGTGAAATGCTCTGCCAAAACCATGTATCCGGACTGGTTGTCGCTGACAGGCAGAGGCTATATCGCCAGTATGTACAAGCAGTATGGAAAGATCATCTCTCCCATGGGCTGTCGTGCCTTTCTTTCCCCGTGGTACGAAAGGGGAGGAATGCATCCGGCGGATGATAAGGATGTGCCGGTCTTTGTGGGCCGTTTCAATATCGGGGCTGTCTCTTTGCATCTGCCCATGATCCTGGCAAAGGCCAGACAGGAAAGCAGGGATTTTTATGAAGTGCTGGATTACTATCTGAATCTGATCCGTCAGCTTCATATCAGGACATATGCTTATCTGGGGGAAATGCGTGCTTCCACCAATCCGCTGGCTTACTGCGAAGGCGGTTTTCTGGGCGGACATCTGAAGCTGACCGATAAGATCAAACCGATTCTGAAATCGGCCACCGCTTCGTTTGGCATCACGGCCCTGCATGAACTGCAGGAGCTGTATAATGGCAAATCGCTTGTGGAAGACGGGGCATTTGCACTGGAAGTACTGGAGCATATCAACCAGAAGGTGAATGAATTCAAGGAAGAGGATAAGAACCTCTATGCGATCTATGGCACGCCGGCAGAGAATCTCTGCGGCCTGCAGGTGAGACAGTTCCGTGAGAAATATGGCATTGTGGAAGGCGTTTCTGACAGAGAATATGTGAGCAACAGCTTTCACTGTCATGTGACGGAGGAGATTACCCCCATAGAGAAACAGGACAAGGAATACCGATTCTGGGAGATGTCCAACGGCGGCAAGATCCAGTATGTGAAATATCCCATAGATTATAATATAGAAGCCATCAGGACACTGATCCGCCGCGCCATGGATATGGGGCTGTATGAGGGAGTCAATCTGTCGCTGGCATATTGTGATGACTGCGGCCATCAGGAGCTGGAAATGGATGTATGCCCCAAATGCGGCAGTCATAACCTGACCAAGATCGACCGGATGAACGGGTATCTGTCCTATTCCCGTATCCATGGGGATACCCGTCTGAACGATGCCAAGATGGCCGAGATCGCGGACAGGATCAGTATGTAGGAAGAGGCGGGCAGGAGAGAAGCGATGCGTTATCATAATATAACAAAAGATGATATGCTCAATGGGGACGGGCTGCGGGTCGTGCTCTGGGTGGCCGGCTGTTCCCACTGCTGCCGGGAATGCCACAATCCCGTTACCTGGGATCCAAACGGCGGGCTTCTGTTCGATGATGCTGCCCGGGCTGAACTGTTTGAGGCACTTTCGAAGCCTTACATATCGGGTGTTACTTTTTCGGGCGGTGATCCGCTGCATCCGGCCAATCGGGTGGAGGTGAGAAAACTGGCCCGTGAGATCAGAGAGAAGATGCCGGGCAAGACAATCTGGCTCTATACGGGTGATATCTGGGAGCATGTATGCAGTGATCCGATTATGGAGCAGATTGATGTTCTGGTGGACGGAGAGTTTCACATAGAAGAGCATGATCCCAGGCTGATGTGGAAGGGCAGCAGAAACCAGAGAGTGATTGATGTAAAGAAAAGTCTGGCCGCAGGCGCGGGAGCCGGGCCGGTGCTGCACTGTGATGACTATGCCTGACAGGCCGCGGGACCGGGCAGCGATGGGGTAACCGGTCACGCTCGGGGCTGCTGTCAGCAGGCAAAAGACAAAGGGAGGAAGAGATGAAACGAGTTGCAAAATTTTATAAAGTGAGCAGACAGAGATTCGGGGATGACCTGCATAAGGCTGTGCCCGGGTTTACAGAGGCGGAAATTGATGAGATCTATGAACAGCTCAGGCTTCCCACAAGGGCCACGAAGGGAAGTGCGGGGTATGATTTTCATTCCCCGATTACCTTTAACATTTCTCCGGGCAAGGAATTGCTGATCCCCACCGGAATCCGGGTCGAGATGGAAGAGGACTGGGTGCTGATGCTCTATCCCAGGAGCGGACTTGGCTTCAAATACCGTTTTCAGCTCAATAATACAGTGGGCATTATTGACAGCGATTATTTCTATGCGGATAATGAGGGACATATCATGGCCCGGATCACCAATGATTCCAAAGTGGGCATGGAGCTGCGGGTAGACCGGGGAGCCGGTTTCATACAGGGAATCTTCCTGGAATACGGACTGACGACGGATGATGAGACGGATACTGTGCGTACAGGCGGATTCGGGAGTACGAACTGATCACAGGGAAGACGGAAAGCTGCATGAAAAAACTCCTTTTGAGACATAATAGGGAAAGGTATCCCTATGCTGCTTGCATAGGATACGGATTCCGAATGTCCGAAAGGAGTTTTTTTATGCAAAAGCAGATACAGACTGAGATGACAGGCAGGCTTGCGGACGATATGGCCTATATGAAGGAAACGCTTTCCATCGGAAAAAATTTTGATATTGTATACCGGGTGATCCATATCGGAGGAAAAGAGGCCTGTTTTTATTTTATAGACGGTTTTTGTAAGGACGAACTGATGGAAAAGCTGTTGCAGTATTTCATCGGTCTGAAGAAGGAGGAGATGACGGATGATGTCCATGAGATGTTGAAAAAGCATATGCCCTATGTGGAAGTGGATGTCAATGCCGCATGGAAAGAAATTATTCATAATCTTATGTCCGGCGTTCTGATTCTTTTGATCGACGGATATGAGAAGGCCATTCTTATTGACTCCCGCACTTATCCGGCCAGGAGTGTATCTGAGCCGGAAAAGGATAAGGTACTGCGGGGCTCCAAAGATGGTTTTGTGGAGACGGTTGTATTCAACACAGCTTTGATACGCAGAAGGATCAGAAGCACGGATCTGTGTATGGAAATGATGAATGCGGGAGAAAGCTCGCAGACAGATATCGTAATATGCTATATGGATTCCAGGGTGGATCATGCTTTTCTGGAAAAAATCAAAGACGGGATACGCAATATCCGCGTGGATGCACTGACAATGAACCAGGAAAGTCTGGCGGAATGCCTCTATAAACGGAGCTGGTATAATCCTTTCCCGAAATTTAAGTTCACGGAACGGCCGGATACGGCGGCAGCGCATGTTCTGGAAGGCAATATTGTCATATTGGTGGATAATTCCCCTTCGGCCATGATCACACCGACTACTGTGTTTGATGTGATTGATGAGGCGGACGACTATTATTTTCCGCCCATTACCGGCACTTACCTGCGGTTTTCGCGGTTTCTGATTGCGTTTATCACCTATTTCCTGACGCCCACCTATCTGCTGCTGATGCAGAACCCGGCGTGGATTCCGGAAGCGTTTGATTTTATCAGAATCAAGGATGAAATGAATCTGCCTCTGATCTGGCAGTTCCTGATTCTGGAACTTGCCATAGACGGACTGCGGCTTGCGGCGGTCAATACGCCCAATATGCTCAGTACGCCGCTCAGCGTTATGGCGGCTCTGGTGCTCGGGGAATTTTCGGTAAACAGCGGCTGGTTTAATTCCGAGGTCATGCTCTATATGGCGTTTGTGGCCATTGCCAACTACACCCAGTCCAGTTATGAGCTTGGATATGCGCTGAAATTTATGCGTATTATTAATCTGATTGCCACGGCGCTGTTTGGTCTGTGGGGCTATATCGGCGCCATACTGCTGTGCCTGCTCAGTATCGCATGCAACAGGACTGTGGCGAATACAAGCTATATTTACCCGCTGCTTCCCTTTCATGGGAAGGAGCTGATGCGAAGAGTATTCCGCCTGCGCCTGCCCGGGGCAAAGAAATAGAGGAGTTTGAAAATAAGAAAAAACCTGCTATAATGAATAGGGTAGATGAAAAAAGTCATTGTCTGCGGATCAGGATCGCAGACAATAAGCGGAACTATGGCAGGAGGATTTAACAAATGACGCTATATGACGGAAATACGGGGGCTTCTTATCAGGTGAAGGGCGTATTTGTGGAAGAGGCCGTGACGCGCAGACTGCAGGCGCTGGGGATCAATGACGGAACCTGCATCAGGATTCTCAACCGGAAGAAGCAGGGAGCCATGATCATACAGGTAAGGGGAACGAGACTGGCGCTTGGCAGGCACATTTCATCCTGTATCGAAGTGACAGAGCTGAAGGGAGAGGAGTGTGCCATATGACAGCGCCGGGAAAAACAATCAGAGTGGCTTTTGTGGGCAATCCCAACTGCGGGAAGACCACATTGTTTAACGCGGTAACAGGTTCCCGGCTGAAAGTGGCCAACTGGCCGGGGGTGACGGTGGAAAAGAAAGAAGGCCGGGCGGCATATGAGGACTGTATCCTGACGATTGTGGATACGCCGGGCATTTATTCCCTGACCTGTTATACGATCGAAGAAAAAGTGACAAGGCAATGTGTGATGGATGAGGGGATTGATGCCATCGTCAATGTAGTGGATGCGTCCTCCCTGGAGCGGAACCTGTATCTGACACTGCAGCTGCTGGAGCTTGGAAAGCCGGTTATCCTGGCTCTTAACATGATGGATATTGTCAGTGAGAGAGGGATGGAGATTGACTTGCACAGACTGCCGGAACTGCTGGGCGGGATTCCGGTGGTGCCGGTATCCGCGGCCAAACGCACCGGACTGGGAATCCTGCTTCATGCGGTGGTGCATCACTGTGAGGAGGGAGCCGGCGGCAATGTCCTTACGTATGGGGAGGACATCGAGGATAAGATCGCGCAGCTGGAAAAACGGATGCAGACCTGGTATCCCGATCATTCCAGCATGCGCTGGCATGCGATCAAGCTGCTGGAAAACGACGAAGATGTAATGAATGAACACCCCATTTCGATAGAAGATGTCGTGGACCGCAGTTATGAGAAAGATATCATCCAGAAAAAATATGCCTACATAGAGAATATCATCCGGGAAGTGTTGTTTCATAAAGAAAAGCAGGCGGCTTCCACTGACAGAACAGACAGAATACTGACGCATCCTATCTGGGGTGTGCCCATTTTTCTGCTGATTATGTGTCTTGTTTTTTTCCTGACTTTTACGGTGGGGGACTTTCTGAAAGGGGGATTTGAAACGGCGCTGGCCTTTTTATCGGCCAGGATCTCTTATTTTCTTGTCTATGCAGGGTGTGCGCCATGGCTGATCTCCCTGATCGTGGAAGGAATTATAGCCGGTGTGGGAGGCATTCTCACCTTTATTCCGAATATTGTTATTTTGTTTTTTGCCCTGGCTGTTCTGGAGGACAGCGGTTACATGTCCAGAGTGGCTTATGTCATGGATCACATTATGGGGCGGGCAGGGCTGTCGGGGAAGGCGTTTCTGCCCATGGTACTTGGCTTTGGATGTACCGTGCCCGCTATCATGGCGACCCGCGCCCTGGAGACAGAGAGGGACCGGAGAAAGACCATGCTGATCACCCCTTTCATGTCATGTTCCGCCAGACTGCCGATTTATGTGCTCTTTTCCGATATGTTTTTTCCGGACTGTAAAGTGCTGGCGGCATTTTCCATGTATGCCATCGGCATGATCGTGGCGATTGTGGCGGCGCTTGTCATTCACGGATGGGAAAAGGGGAAGACGGGAGCCACGGACTGTCTGCTGATCGAATTACCGGAGTACAAACGGCCCAACGGGCGGACGATCGGCATTTATGTCTGGACGAAATTAAGGGATTATCTGGAAAAAGCGGGAACGACGATTTTTTTTGCTTCCATCCTGATCTGGCTTGTCTTACATTTCGGTATGCACGGGATGGTGGAGGATGCCGCAGACAGCTTTGGCGCCATGATCGGCAGAGGGCTGATGCCCGTGCTGGCGCCGGCAGGTCTGGATATGTGGCAGATAGCGGTAGCCCTTATTTCCGGTATTTCTGCCAAGGAAGTGGTGGTATCGAGTTTTGCCGTCTTATTTGGCGTGGTCAACGCGGATTCCGCGGCGGGGATGGCGGCGATTGTCGATCACATCCATATGCAGAAACCTGACTTCGGGCCGGTCAATGCCTATGCGCTCATGGTTTTCTGTCTGCTTTATGTTCCCTGCGCCGCCACCATCGCCACGGTAAAAAAAGAGAGCGGTTCCTGGAAGTTTACCGGCAGGATGGTGGTATTCCAGCTGCTTCTGGCCTGGTGCGCCGCTACGGCAGTGTATCAGATCGGTCGGCTATTGTTTCCATGAAAAGGGAATGCTTTTCTCATACTTTGACAAAAAAATAACAGAAAGCCTTGATTTCCCTATCTGTTTATGTGAAAATAGAGCATGAGCAAGTGTATTCTTGATTTTACTTTGGGATGGAGGAGTTTATGAGAGGAATAGAGACACAGGTAAGAAAGATCAGGAGGCGGGTATTCAAGGAAATCGCCTCTCTTGCGTATTATTCGGAAAACCTGATTGATGATATGGAGGCGCTTCCCTATAAGATGGTGAATTATAATGAGTCAGCCTATCGGGAGAGCGTCTACCGGGAGCGTGCCATTATCCGGGAGCAGCTCAGGCTGGCAATGGGGATGAGTCTGCGGCCGGAAAATGTGCCGGTACATGTGACGCAGGGACTGGAAGAGAGTAATATTTCAGAAAAATATTATGAGCCGCCGCTGATGCAGGTGATTCCTTCCGCATGCAATGCCTGTCCGGTCAATGAATATGAAGTGACGAACCGGTGTATGGGCTGTGTGGCGCATCCCTGCAATGAGGTCTGCCCCAAGGGGGCCATCACAATGGTAAACGGGAAATCCTATATTGATCAGGATAAGTGTATCCGATGCGGGAAGTGTAAGGCGGTCTGTCCTTATGATGCCATTTCACATCAGGTCAGGCCCTGTTCCGGTGCCTGCGGGGTGGGAGCCATCAAGAGTGATGAAGCGGGCAGAGCCGTGATTGACAATGATTTGTGTGTGTCATGCGGGCAGTGTATGGTGAGTTGTCCGTTCGGTGCGATTGCGGACAAGTCGCAGATTTTTCAGCTGATCCGTGCCATACAGTCAGGACGTAAGATTATAGCGCAGGTGGCGCCCGCTTTCGCAGGACAGTTCGGGCCCAAGGTAACCCCTGATATGTTAAAAACGGCTCTGAAAGAACTGGGCTTTGCCGATGTATATGAAACGGCAATCGGTGCGGATCTCGGTGCCATGGCGGAAGCGGAGCATTATGTGCATGAGGTGGCGACGGGGCATCTGCCATTCCTTCTGACCTCCTGCTGTCCTTCCTGGTCTATGCTGGCGAAGAAATTTTTCCCGGAAACGATCAGTAATATTTCCAATGAACTGACGCCGATGGTGGCCACTGCCCGGATTATCAAACAGGAGCATCCCGATGCCAGTGTGGTATTTATCGGTCCCTGTGCGTCCAAGAAGCTGGAGGCATCAAGGCGGACCGTGCGCTCCGATGTGGATTTTGTTATCACATTTGAAGAGCTGACGGGCATGTTTGAGGCGAAGGGGATTCTGCTGGAAGAGATTGCCGCCATGGATGAACTGAAAGGGGCTACCGGAGCCGGCAGGGGCTACGGTGTGGCCGGTGGTGTGGCCAGTGCGATTGAGGACTGCATCCGGGAATACTATCCCGAGGTGGAAGTCAATATCGAGCACGCGGAGAGTCTGGCAGAATGTAAGAAGATGCTGATGCTTGCCAAGGTGGGGAAGAAAAAGGGATGTCTGATTGAAGGCATGGCCTGCCCGGGCGGATGTGTGGCCGGTGCGGGTACGAATATTCCGGTGGCGGCGGCATCAAAGGAAGTAGGGAAATTCAAGGCGGCGGCAGAGCGGAAGCTGCCAAAGCCCGCTGATACAGGGGAGAGAGAATGAAAAAGATAAGAACCAGGTTTGCCCCCAGCCCCACAGGCCGTATGCATGTGGGAAATCTGCGGACGGCATTGTATGCTTACCTGATCGCAAAGCATCAGGGCGGAGATTTTATTCTGCGGATCGAGGATACGGATCAGGAACGTTATGTGGAAGGGGCAGTGGATATTATTTACCGCACCCTGGAAAAGACAGGGCTTGTGCACGATGAAGGCCCGGACCGGGATAAAGGCGTGGGGCCTTATGTGCAAAGTGAGCGTCAGGCACAGGGACTGTACCTTGCCTATGCGAAGCAACTGATCGAAAAGGGAGAGGCTTATTACTGTTTCTGTGATAAAGAGAGACTTTCCTCCCTGACGAGAGTGGTGGAGGGGAAAGAGATCAATGTCTATGACAAGCATTGTCTCTCCCTTTCCGCAGAAGAGGTGAAAGAGAAGCTGGCGGCGGGAGTACCCTATGTCATCCGTCAGAATAATCCCACGGAAGGCACCACTTCCTTTCAGGATGAGATCTACGGCGAGATCACTGTGGACAACGGAGAACTGGATGATATGATTCTGATCAAATCAGACGGCTATCCCACTTACAATTTTGCCAATGTGGTGGATGACCACCTGATGGGAATTACGCATGTGGTCAGAGGAAATGAGTATCTTTCTTCCTCCCCCAAATATAACCGTCTGTACGAGGCATTTGGCTGGGAGGTGCCCATTTATGTACACTGTCCGCTGATCACGGACGAGGAGCATCATAAACTGTCCAAACGCTGCGGGCATTCCTCTTATGAGGATTTGACCGAGCAGGGGTTTCTGACGGAAGCCATTGTCAATTTTGTGGCACTTCTCGGATGGAGCCCGGCGGATAACCGGGAGATCTTTTCCCTGGAAGAGCTGGTGGAAGTGTTTGATTACCATCATCTTTCCAAATCACCGGCAGTATTTGACTATACCAAGCTCAAATGGATGAATGGCGAATATATCAAGGCCATGGACTTTGCGGCTTTTTATGAAATGGCGCTGCCTTATATCAGGGAAGTGATCCCGGGTAATTTGGACTTTGCTAAAATAGCTGCCATGGTCAAGACAAGGATAGAGGTATTTCCGGACATCCGGGAGATGGTAGATTTTTTTGGGACGCTGCCGGACTATGATCCCGAGATGTACTGTCATAAGAAAATGAAGACGACCAAAGAATCTTCCCTGGAAGTGCTCAAGGAGCTGCTTCCGATTCTGGAAGCGCAGGAGGATTACAGCAATGATGCACTGTATGGGACGCTGCTTTCCTATGTGGAGAAAAAGGGCTGTAAGAACGGCTATGTGATGTGGCCTGTCAGGACAGCCGTATCCGGCAGGCAGATGACACCCGGGGGCGCTACGGAGATCATGGAAGTACTGGGGAAAGAAGAGTCCCTGAAAAGGATTCGCAGAGGAATGGAACTGCTTGATAAATAACATGAGTAATTTTAATGCTTCCCAGCGGGAAGCCATCTGCCACGGCGACGGGCCTGCACTTGTCCTTGCGGGCCCGGGCAGCGGCAAGACGACAGTGATAACAAAAAGGCTGGAGTATATGATCCGGGTGCGGCAGATTCCGCCGGAGGATATCATGGTTGTCACTTTTACAAAAGCAGCCGCTGCACAAATGCGGCAGCGGTTTGTATCTCTGATGGAAGCTGAGCTTCCGGTCCGGTTTGGCACATTTCATGCAATCTATTACCATATTCTGCGGGAGAGTTTCCAGGGGCAGTCACTCAAAGTGATAACAGAAAAAGAAAAGATAACATTTATGCAGCGGATGTTAAGAGACAGACAGTTGAGCGTGAAGCTGGCGCCGGCTTTTCTGGAAGCTGCGGACAGGCTGAAAAATGGGGAAGCATCTGATGAGAAGGCTTTGCCGGAAGGCATTTCCGACAGGCAGGCGATGGATGTATTGGAGGGATTTCGCAGGCTGTGCAGGGAAAGCGGGCGGCTGGATTTTGATGATATGGCATGGGAGTGTCTGCAGCTGTTCGAACAAAGGCCGGATCTGTTAAAGCAGTGGCAGGGCAGGTGTCGCTATATTCTGGCAGACGAATATCAGGATGTGGCGCCGATTCAGGAACAGGTGCTTTTTTTGCTGGCACTGCCGGAAAACAATCTGTTTCTGGTCGGGGACGATGACCAGTCGATTTATGGGTTTCGGGGCGCGGGTACGGAAAGTATGCTTTCTTTTCCGGGGAAGTATCCGCATGCCAGACAGATCATACTGGAGACAAACTATCGCTGCCGGCCGCAGATTATCCGGGCAGCGGGCATGGTGATCGCGGAGAACAGGCAGCGGTTTGTCAAAACGCAGACTGCAGCCAGGGAAAGTCTGGGCGGGCAGGAAGTGATCTGCCGCGGTTTTACGGACAGAGAAACGGAAAACAGAGAGATTGTAAAACTGCTCAGAGATTTCGGGCGGGCAGGGAAGCTGGCTAACACAGCCGTTTTGTACCGGAAGCATACGGATGCGGCGTCGCTTGTCGGCCTTCTGGATCGACATCGGCTTCCGTATGTACGTATGGGAGAAGAAAAAAGCCTGTCAGGGCATTTTATCACAAAAGATATCACGGCATATCTGCGTTTTTTATATGGGCAGCGGACGAGAAAAAACTTTTATCGGATCATGAACCGCCCTGAAAGAGGAATCAGCCGGGAAGGATGCAGCAAAGAGTGGGTGGATTTTGCGGAGCTGCTGCGTTGGCACAAAACAGAAACAGATGTTATGAATCAGATCAGAAGGCTGGAGGCGGACTGTCTGAGGGCACGGGGGATGTGTCTGTATGCGGCGGTGACTTATATCAGGAGAGGGATGGGATATGAGGCATGGCTGCAGCATACCTGTCGCGGAACCGCCCTGGAGGAGAATATGCAGATTCTTGCAAGGCTGCAGAAACTGGCAGGAGAGGCCGTGACGATGGCGGGATGGGAGGCATATTGGGAATCCGAAGAAGAGCGCGGTCACAGGCGTGTGCCGGATCCTGACAGGGACATCGGCGTCAGGATACTTACCTATCATGCCTCTAAGGGACTGGAGTTTGATTATGTGATCATGCCGGGGCTTAACGAGGGAAGTGTTCCGCATAAGAAAGCGGTTTCAGAAAAGGAAATGGAAGAGGAGCGCAGAATGTTCTATGTGGGAATGACACGGGCAAGAGAACGGCTGTTTCTGTTTTACCGGACAGGGACAAAAGAAGAACCGGAAACAATGTCCCGGTTCCTGCGCGTGCTGTCTTCGCGTGATTAAATCATCGCTCCCTTACCTATTCTCTTCGCTGTCCAGGAGTTCGTCAAACTCCTCGTTGTCCAGATATTCGTCAAAAACATCGGCGACAATTTCATATTCCGCTTCATCCTCGATGTAAATCAGCTCCGGCTCCGCATCAGGGTCATTTTCGTCTTCGTGATAACGATAAAACCATACTTCTCCGTCCGTATTCTCACCATTTTCATCCAGTGGAAGAAGGGCAATATAATCCTGATTCTGCAGAGTCAGAATCGTGATAATGGCACATGTCACTTTGGAACCATCTTCCAGATCCAGTTCCACTGTCATTTCTTCATCCGGTTCCCCGTGGTTTCCCATATTATATACCTTCCTTTCCCAAACTATAAAATCTTATCCTATTGTACAAAAAGATCGGACAAATGTAAAGAATAAAAACTATCGCACAAATTGCAATAAAATCGTCGCGCCGCATCCCTTTTCTATGTTATAATAGGGACACTTACCATGGATTTTGTGGATTTCATTACTTGAAAAGGAAGACAGCCAATGAGAAAGGGAAATTTTTATCCAAAAGGTGTTACGGCAACAGGGAAATCGTTCCAATTTGTATTTCAGATAAACCCGCCGGCCAGGGATGTGAGGATCGCCATCTGTGCCGGAGAGAAGGAGCTTATGAATATTACGGTGCCGGACGATTGCAGACATGGCAGGATGTACAGTGTTCTGGTGGAGGATATTCCCAGAGAGGCCGACAGTTATCTTTATTACGCGGACGGGATCGTTGTTCCGGATCTTTACGCCAGAAGTGTATGGGGGATGCGGGATTATGGGCAGGAGAAGGGTGCAGTCCGTTACCGGCTGCCAGAACGTGGCTATGACTGGGCCGGGGACAGAGCTCCCGGCCGGCCGTACAGCGAGTCCGTGATCTATGGCGTTCATGTGAGGGGGTTTACAAAGCATACTTCTTCCGGGGTGAAGAAAAAAGGGACTTTTGCAGGGATACAGGAAAAGATACCTTATTTAAAGGAACTTGGCATCACGGCTGTGGAACTGATGCCGGCCTGGGAGTTCGACGAGTTTGAGCGGGGGCCGGGACAATATCAGAAGGATGAGCGGGAGAAAATCAATTACTGGGGATTTAAACAGGGGTATTATTATGCACCTAAGAGTGCATATGCCTATGGAAGCGATGCCGTACGTGAAATGAAGGATATGGTCCGTGCGTTGCATAAGGCGGGGATTGAAGTGCTGATGCAGTTTTATTTTCCGGACGATTTTCCGGCGGGGGAAGTACCGGATATCCTGCATTTCTGGGCGGAAGAATACCATATGGACGGTTTTCATCTGATCGGAAAAAGGCTGCCGCCGTCACTCCTTTCTTTTGACCCCTTTCTGCTGGATACCAAGTTGATCTTTGAGTATTTCAGTGAGGAAGAAATATATGGAGAGGTGGGGAATGTGCCCGGGAAAAATCTGGGATTCTGGCAGGAAGGTTTTACCCGTGATATGCGCCGGGCGCTGAAAGGAGACGGCGGATGCGCACGGGCCATGCTGCACTGTCTGCGGAACAATGTGGGGAATGCGGGCATAATCAATAGTATGGCGGGGTATAACGGCTTTACGCTTATGGATCTTGTCTCTTATGAGAGAAAGCATAATGAGGAAAATGGCGAGGATAACCGGGACGGTGCGGAGCAGAACTATAGCTGGAACTGTGGTGCGGAAGGCCGGTCGAGAAAAAGGACGGTACAGGCGCTCAGACAGAAGCAGATCAGAAACGCACTGTCACTTCTGTTTCTCTCTCAGGGGACGCCTTATCTGCAGAGCGGAGATGAATTTGGCCAGACACAGGAGGGGAATAACAATCCGTACTGTCAGGACAGTGACGTCACCTGGATTGACTGGAGGCTGCTGCGCTCCGGCAGAAAACTGTATGCGTTTACGAAACATCTGATCGCCTTCCGACTTGCCCATGGAGTATTTCGGCAGGAGAAACCTCTGAAGGGTATGGATTATCTCAGTCATGGGTGCCCGGACATCTCTGTTCATGGCAGGGAAGCGTGGCGGCCTTCTCTGGACGGTGACAGCCCCTGTGCGGGCGTCATGTATTGCGGCAAGTATGTAAAAGATAAGAATGGCAGAGAGGATTCCTCTTTTTATATCGCTTATAATATGCACTGGGAGCCGCATGAATTTGCGCTGCCCAAAATATCCAGAGATATGCAATGGCATCTTTGCCTGGATACGGCTCTTTCCGAGACAGTGGAGGAGGCGGAAGAAGAAATCCGCGCAGGCAGTGTGATTGTTGCGGACGGACGCTCTGTCCGGGGATACCGGGCAGAAAAGAAAAGAAAAAAGGAAGAGAAGTAATGCATATATGGAAACATTTGAAGACGATCACCAGTCATAAAATTCTGGTGATGAAGGGCTGTTTTGCGGTCGGATTGTATAAACAGGGGCTGCTGCATGATCTGTCTAAATATTCGCCTTCGGAATTTTGGGTGGGCGCCAGGTATTTTCAGGGCAACCGTAGTCCCAACAATGCGGAGCGGGAAGCAAAAGGCTATTCTTCCGCATGGCTCCATCACAAGGGGAGGAATAAGCACCATTATGAATACTGGCTGGACTACAGCTCGGATGAGGGGCAGTGCAGGGGCGGAATGCAGCCCGCTCCCATGCCGGACCGCTATATCATAGAGATGCTGATGGACCGCATTGCCGCATCTAAAATTTATAACGGCAGTGCTTATACGGACCGGGATCCGCTTACTTATTATGAGAAAGGGGTGGGCAGGATGGAAAATTTTCTGCATCCCTATACAAGAAAGCGATTGGAAAAGCTGCTCCGGCTTTTGGCAAAGAAGGGAGAGAAAAAGACGTTTGCCTATATCCGTTCCAGAAGGAAATACGGGTATCATATTGTCAGGTAGTCACTAAAATGACAGGGAAGCATAGAATATTCATATAGAAAAAGGAGTGGAAACGATATGAATTTTTTATGCTGGCTCATCTTAATCTGCTGTTGTAATCATGGCAATTCCTGCGGATGCAGCGTTGGCGGCTGTGGCTGTGACAATAATTGTGGGAATAATACAGGCTGCGGCTGCAACAACAATGGTTGCGACTGTGATATGGATTGCAGTATCAACATTGGCTGCGGCTGTAATGACAATAACAACAACTGTGGAAACAATACAGGCTGCGGCTGCAATGACAATAACTGCGGAAGCAATGCAGGCTGTGGCTGCGACAATGACAATAATTGCGGCAACAACATAGGAGGCGGGTGTGGTTGCGGGAATGACAACAATAACTGCTGCGGCATCAATATTGGCTGTGGCTGCGGCAATGGCGGCAATAACAATAACAACTGTTGCTGTGACAATAACGCCGGCTGCGGTTGTGATCCGGTGCCTCCGATGCCTCCCAGACCGCCGGTATTTCCGGGTCCCTGTGGCTGCAATGACTGACAGATAGCGGGGATGGACAGAAAAATGGGCCGCAGGATTTTTTGATTCTGCGGCCTGTTTAGGGTATGAGAAAAACATTGCATAACAATTGTTATTTCTGTTATAATAGTTGGGATCAGAAAGAGATACTGAAAAAGAAGCGGAGGTATATCAATATGCTGGGTGATAAAAAGGTACTTTTCAGCGGCATGCAGGCTACCGGCTCTCTTACGCTGGGCAATTATCTGGGAGCACTGAAAAACTGGGTTTCTCTGAGCGATGAGTATGAATGTTTTTATTCGGTCGTGGACATGCATTCCATTACAGTCAGACAGGATCCGGCGGAGCTGAGGAAGCGGGCCAGAAGTTTGCTGACTCTCTATATAGCGGCCGGCCTGGACCCGGAGAAGAATTGTATTTATTATCAGTCTCATGTATCGGGTCATGCGGAGCTGGCCTGGATACTGAACTGTTTTACCTATATGGGAGAGCTCAATCGTATGACGCAATTCAAGGATAAGGCGGCCAGGCATGCGGATAATATCAATGCGGGACTGTATACGTATCCGGTGCTGATGGCGGCGGATATTCTGCTGTATCAGGCGGATGTGGTCCCGGTGGGAAAAGATCAGCTGCAGCATCTGGAGATCACAAGGGATATCGCGCAGCGGTTCAATGCCGTTTATGGCGATGTCTTTACGATTCCGGAGCCATATATCGGCAGTGTTGGGGCCAAGATTATGAGTCTGCAGAATCCGGCAAAAAAGATGTCAAAATCCGATGAAAATCCAAATGCAAGCATTTATCTGACCGATGACAAGGATACGGTGATTCGTAAGTGCAAACGTGCCGTAACGGATTCGGAAGCGGTGATTGCTTACAGACAGGAGCAGCCGGGCATCCGGAATCTGATTGATATTTATTGTGCCTGCACCGGCAGGACGCCGGAGGAAACGGTGAAGGAATTTGCGGGCAGAGGATATGGGGAATTTAAACTGGCAGTGGGAGAGGCGGTGGCAGATGTGCTGCAGCCCCTGCAGACCCGGTTTGAAGAGCTTTCAAAGGATAAGGCATATATAGACGGCATAATTAAGAGAAACGCGGAAAAAGCCGGATATTGTGCTGCCAAAACATTGCGCAAGGTGCAGAAGAAGATTGGCTTTCCGGAGCGGGTCAGATAAAACGGGCCGGCTGACAGGAAACCAGAGAAAAACAGCAATCGGTACTATAAAAATACCGATTGCTGTTTTTATTATTCGGATTTTACTTCTTTCCAGAGTTCATTGTAAAGGGCATCGCCTTCTTCGCCGAGATAAGAATAGGTTTCCAGATTCTGATACTGGGACAGATCAGGAAACGCGATGGGGGAATTTTTAATCGCTTCCTCTTCGATCAGTTCCCGGGCGCCTTCGTTGGGAGTGGAATAGGTAATGTATTCAAAATTTTTGAGGGCGATTTCCGGACGGCACATATAGTCGATAAAGCGCTGTGCATTTTCCGGGTTAGGCGCATTTTTAGGAATCACCCAGGAGTCGATCCATACATTGGTGCCTTCTTTGGGGATGACGTATGCAAGGTCTGCATTCTCGCGCTGGGTAAAAATGGCTTCCCCGGAATAGATGACACCGAGAGCGGCTTCGCCGCCAATCATTTTATCCCTGACCTGGTCGATGACATAGGCCTGTACCAGCGGTTTCTGTGCGATGAGCTGTTCCTTTGCTTTCTGCAGCTGTGCTTCGTCGAGCGTATTCATGGAAGCGCCGTCGCGTTTGAGGGCAACCATGAAGGCATCTCTGACAGAATCCTGCATGAGGATGTTGTCCGCATAGGCTTCATTCCAGAGAATATCCCAGGAATCGACCGGCTCAGTTACCATTGTTTTGTTATAAAGGATGCCAACCGTGCCCCAGCAGTAGGGAATGGAGTATTCATTTTGAGGGTCAAACTCACGTGACTGGTCATAATACTGTTGGCCGATATATTTCTTTGCGTTGGGGATTTTCTCAAAATCAATTTTGGAGAGCAGATCATTGTCGATCATCTTCTTGATCATGTAATCGGAGGGGCAGACCACATCATAGGCAGAGGCGCCGGCTTCGACTTTGGGGTACATGATTTCATTTGTCTCGAATTCATCATAGATGACCCGGATGCCTGTTTCTTCTTCAAAAGAGGTGAGTACATCGGGGTCGATGTATTCGCCCCAGTTGTAGACAATGACTTCCCCGTTTTCACTGCTTTGATTTCCTCCGCAGGCGGTGAGCGCAAGGGCCGTGATGCTCAGAAGGAACAGAGACAGAATTCTTTTTTTCATGATTTTTTCCTCACTTACAGTAATGATAAATTATATAATAACAAATGTTATGTATAGAAGACAGCAAGATGAACCGGTGGTTATGGTGTCTGCCCCGTTTCCTTCTTTCCGGCAGGAGGTCTGTTTACCAGAAAGAGAAGAACGAGCACCGTGACAAAGATCAGCGTGGACAGCGCATACATTTCCGGTTTGATGCCTTTTTTGACTTCCGTATATATTTTGGTGGACAGGGTATCCACCCCCGGGCCTTTCGTGAAATGGGTGATAATAAAATCATCCAGTGACATGGTAAAGGCCATCAGGAAGCCGGAGAGGACTCCCGGCAGGATATCAGGAAACACAACCCTGAAAAAAGCATGTGTATGAGAAGCGCCCAGATCCAGCGCGGCTTCATAAATGCTGGGATTAAGCTGTCTCATCCGTGGCATGACGCTCAGGATCACATAAGGAATATTGAAGGTAATGTGGGAGAGCAGTATGGTCATAAAGCCAAAACGCAGTCCCAGAGTAAGAAACAGAAGCATCAGTGAGATACCTGTGACAATATCCGCATTGAGCATGGGGATATTGGTGATACCCATGAGTATGGCTCTGTTTCTGCGTTTCATGGCCTGCATGGAAATACAGGCCACCGTTCCGATCACAGTGGCAGCGAGTGCGGACAGGAACGCAATCAGCAGTGTGTTGGACAGTGCCTGCAGGATGGCATCGTTGCGGAACATGGTCTGATACCATTTGAGTGTGAAGCCGCCCCATTTTGCCCGGGACCGGCTGGCATTGAATGACAGTACGATCAGGGTCAGGATGGGGGCATATAAAAACAGAAAGATAAGCGCGATATAAAGATTGCGCATTGCTTTTTTCATAGTCTGGTTCCTTCTCCTTCCCGGTCAAAGACGGCCTCTGCAACCATATTGATGAGAATAAAGATCATCAGGACTATGGAGAGCCCGCTTCCCAGATGCCAGTTACCCGTCTGGGTAAACTCCTGTTCGATAACATTGCCGATCAGCAGAATCTTGCTGCCGCCCAGCAGGGTACTGATGACAAAGGTAGTCAGTGCCGGGATAAATACCATGGTTATGCCGCTGATAATACCCGGCAGTGACAGCGGAAATATGATCCGGAAAAATGTCTGCATGCCGTTTGCGCCCAGATCACGTGCGGCATTGATCACATTGGTGTCGATCTTGGACAGCGCGTTGTATATGGGCAGTACCATAAAAGGCAGGAAATTATAAACCATACCAAGGATAATGGCGCCGGGGGTATTGATAATATCCAGCCCGGGCAGGTGTATCAACTGCAGAATACTGTTAATAACACCTGTTTTTTCAAGCAGAGTCTGCCATGCCAGAGTACGGAGCAGGAAATTCATCCACATGGGGAGGATGAAGATCAGAACCACAAAGCTGTGCGTACTCACATGCATATCCGTCAGGATCATGGCAAGCGGATAGGCCAGAAAAAAGCAGATGGCAGTGCTGGCCAGCGACAGCTCGATGGAAAGAACGAGCGCCTTGGCATGTTCCGCGGTGGCTATGGTTATGATATTGGACAGGGTAAAGGCGCCGGTCTTATCGGTCATTCCATAGTAAAATACCATGCACAGCGGGATGACGATAAAGGCGCCGGCCCACAGGATATAAGGAAACGCAAGTGATTTTTTATTCATTGACTCCGATTGCCTCCTCATCCTCAGATGTGGGCTTATTCATGATCTGGATATTAAAAGGCTCCACATACAATCCGACCTGTGTGCCGACGGAAAACATTTTTGTGGACTGTACCAGCCATTCAAAACCGGAGGCCATGACTTCCATTTCATAATGGACGCCTTTGAAGATGACATGGCTGACAATACCCTGGAGAATACCCTGCTGCGGCGAAGTCAGCTCCACATCTTCGGGCCGGATAACCACATCGACGGGCCGGTTCTGCCCAAAGCCCGTATCCACACAGGGAAAACGTGTCCCCAGTATCTCCACCAGTTCATCACGGATCATGATGCCGCCGATAATATTGCTGTCTCCGATAAAATCGGCCACAAAAGCATTTTCCGGCTCATTGTAGATCCTTTCCGGTGTACCGATCTGCTGGATATAACCCTGATTCATCACGACAATCGTGTCGGACATGGTAAGGGCTTCTTCCTGGTCATGGGTGACATAGATAAAAGTGATGCCCAGTTCATTTTTCAGGCGGATCAGTTCGTACTGCATATCCTGACGCAGCTTCAGATCCAGTGCGCCCAGTGGTTCATCCAGAAGCAGAACCCGCGGTTCATTGACGATGGCCCTGGCAATGGCAATCCGCTGCTGCTGGCCTCCGCTGAGAGAATCGGGCATACGTTTTTCATACCCATCAAGATTGACCAGTTTCAGAGCGTAATTAATTTTATCCCGGATATAGGCCCGGGATTTGTTTTTGATCCGCAGGCCAAAGGCGATATTTTCGCCGATATTCATATGGGGAAAGAGAGCATATTTTTGGAATACGGTATTCAGAGGCCGTCTGTTGGGCGGCCGGGAAGTGATATCCGTTCCGTCAAAAATGACCTGACCTTTGTCAGGACTCTCAAATCCGCCAATAATACGCAGTGTCGTAGTTTTGCCGCAGCCGCTTGGCCCCAGCAATGTCAGAAATTCGTTTTCCCGTATGTACAGGCTCATATCATCCAGTACGATATTTTGATCAAAAGCCTTGGTGATATGCTGAAGATCAATCAGTTTGTGCACGATCATTCCCTCCATAACCGTTCAGAGCTGATGTTACGTCTTTGACAGTAATTCTTAAAAACTTGGCGGGCTGCTGACCCAGATGACAATGGCACCGGATTTTTTCCCACATTCGATATAGTGGGTTGCCCTGGGAGTAAAATAAAAGGTTTCTCCCTTTTTCACCGGATAGGACTTTTTGCCCAGATGCAGAATGATACTGCCGGAGAGCACATACCCGAATTCCTCGCCTTCATGGGGATTGTCAGGATAAGTGGTACTTTCCGGCTCCAGCGTCAGACGGATCGGTTCCATGATGTTTTTCTGCGCATTGGGAATGATCCATTCAGTCATATACTTCCGGTCAGTTTCCAGTTTTTCGAAGAAGTCTTCTTTATGAAACACAATCTGTTCTTCCGTGTCCTCGTTAAAAAAATCTTTCAGATCCGTTCCCAGGCATTGCAGAATATCCATAAGCGTGGCAATGGACGGAGAGGTCAGATCCCGTTCCACCTGGGAGATAAACCCCTTGGAGAGCTCGGCCCGGTCTGCCAGCTCTTCCTGCGTCAGCCCTTTCTGAACCCGCAATGCCTTGATTTTGTTTCCGATATTCATAAAAGTACTCCGGTAAGCAATAATAAACATAAAGTTTAATAAAACTAAACAAGTGTCGATAACTATTATACTGCGTTTCTGACTGTTGTCAACGAAAAATGTAAAAAAATATGTGAGACCCTCCTATTGAGATTAGCACTTTTGCATGTTATAATATTGAGAAAAATAATGCGGTATGGATCGGACATGACCTTTGGCGGATTCAGACGCTGCCTGTAGCTGGCAGGATGGAGGATGGATGGAAATGAATCAGGATAAATATGTTGCTTATGTATCTACTTACACGACATCGGGAGATGCGCATGGCATTAAGATTTATGATGTGGATATGGAAAATGGCCGGTTTATTGAGAAAGATCAGGTCAAGATCAGCAATTCTTCCTATGTGACGATCTCCCATAATATGAAATACCTGTATTCCATAACGGATACCGGTGTGGAGGCGTATGAGATCAACCCTGCCAGCGGGGAACTGAAAATACTGGGGCATGGTTCGATCAATGGTATGAGAGGCTGTTATCTGTCCACGGATTATAATGACAGATTTCTTTTTGTGGCAGGCTATCATGACGGGAAGCTGACCGTACTGAGTCTGAATGAGGACGGCAGTATCGGCGGGATTACCGATGAGGTATTTCATAAGGGCCTGGGCAGTATTGCGGAACGGAATTTCAGGCCGCATATCAGCTGCGTGAAGATGACCAGGGACAATCAGTATGTGCTGGCGGCAGATCTGGGTATGGATCATGTGAATGTATACCGGTTCAATGAGAATACGGGGAAGGTCAAGCAGATAGATGTGATCCGGAGCGAAATCGAATCCGCTCCCCGTCATGTGAAGTTCACAAAGGACGGGAAGTTCCTTTATATTGTACATGAACTTAAAAATATTATTGACGTGTACAGTTATAAAGTGGTCAGGGGGAATCCCGAGTTTGAGAAATTGCAGACCATTTCCACTCTGAATGATTATCATTCTACGGGATCAGCAGCCTGTACACTGAATTTTTCGGCGGATGACAATTATCTGATCAGCTCCAATGCGGGAGATAACAGTGTGATTGTCTATCAGGTGAACCATGAGTCGGGAGAACTGACAAAGCTGCTGTGTCTGCCAATCAGTGGCGATTATCCGAAGGATGCCAACTTTTTCCCGGATCTGCGCCATATTGTATCTTTGAATCATGAATCCAATACGATGACATTTTTTAACGTGGATCTGGAGAACGGGCTGCTTGTCATGAACGGAAAGGAAATGCCGGTGGACAGGCCGAATTGTGTGATCTTCCATAAACTGGTTTCCCAGGCATGATGTGGGGGATATAGAAGAAAAAATAAAGAAAACGGCAAAACGCCGGATGCGGGTATGCATCCGGCGTTTTTGAGTGCGCCCGGCATGAAAGACAGGGACAGTGGATTTGCGGGGCGGTCTTCAGTAGGATATCTGATAAGCGGCCAGGATATTGTCCATGCAGATGCTTTTGGCAAGATCCGAAGGGATATCCTGCGTTTCAAACGAAGAGTACCGTATGCCCATCGCCCACCATGACAATAGTTCCACGATCAGGGCGGCGGTTAACTCGATATGTTCCAGAGGTCGTACGGCGCCGTTTTCGATAAAGACCATAAGGTACTGCGTCATGATCCGGAGGAATCTCCGACGGCCTTTCCGATAATGCCTGGCCAGATATTTGAACTCGTACTGATTCTTTTCTATGAACAGACAGCCTTCCGCGTATCTGGACAGCAGATCAAAAGTATCTGAAATGAGAGATTCAAAACGGTAGGAAGCAGCGTGGTCAGCCAGATGAGAGGAAAAATCCGCAAGGGTATCCTCAAGTAAAGACACAATCTCATTTTCCAGGCCGGAAAATAGGTCGTCCGTAATGGGTTTCTCAAAATCCTGGTCTGCAAAGTCAGGATCAACGATACATTTGAGGACAAAATGCATGATTTCTTTTTTTCCGGTGAAATCGTGATAGATTGTCCCGACAGAGATACCAACGGCCTTCGCAATATGGCTGATCTGCGTTTTGGCGTATCCCTGCTGTAAAAAAAGAGTGGCTGCCGCGGCAGCAATGGATTTGATGCGTTCGTTCATAAAGGAACTCCTTTTAATAGCAAAAATGAATGATTCATCTTAACAGGATTTTTCGGTACTGTCAAGCGTGTATACAGGTTTAGAGGAGATCAGGCTGAAAAAGTTTTTTACGAACCGGCTTTCGCCGGCCTGTTTGCCGCAGGCAAAGCCGATTTTGCGTTTCGGAATGGGGACGGGAGATTTCAGACAGATCAGTTTTCCGTTTTCCAGTTCTTCCCGGACAAAATCCGAAATGACACAGGCTACGCCCATATCTATTTTTGCAAACTCAATCAGCAGATCCATGGTGGATACTTCGATCAGCCGGTCATTTTCCAGTATATCCCGTGGCAGATACTGATCCACATACTGTCTGGTCAGATTGTCTTTGTCCAGAAGCAGGAGAGCAGCTCTGGAAAAGATGGAAGCGGTGGTTTCCTTATGTTCGATACGGCTGCGTTTTCTGAGATTTTCCAGGTATGTTTTTGTGGTGACAAAGATATCCTGGATTTCACGCAGTGGGTAAAACTGCAGTCGTCCCGCTTTCGACGGTTCGCCGATCAGACCGATGTCGAGATCACCGTTTTCCAGGGCACGCATGGTCTGATAGCTGGGCTGGCAGGAAACGGAGATTCTGATATGAGGATTGGCATGAATATAAGCGCGCAGGTAAGGCAGTAATACATAGCGGCAAAGTGTGGTGCTGACACCGATGGACAGATGGCCCAGTCCCAGTTCCCCGGCTCTGCGAAGCTGTTCTTCCCCCAGACGGATGGAGGCAAAAGCGGCATCCACCTGCCGGAAAAGGATTTCACCTTCCGGTGTCAGGGAAACCCCCCGGGAGCTGCGTATAAAAAGGACGGTCCCGAGACTTTGTTCCAGCCGTGAGATGGATTTGCTGATGGCAGGCTGGCTGATAAAGAGCCGGCCTGCTGCCGCCGAAATATTACCGCATTTGGCCACCGTGTGAAAAATATGATAGAGATTCAGATTATGTTCCATGACTGCCTCCTGAATTTTGGGGACCTTTGGTTATATTAGATTAGTTTATCATAAGAAATAGTTATAGTAAACATAAATAACAGGTATTTTGAAAGTATGCTCTTTCATGATAGAATACTCATAAAAAGTGATGGTTCACGGACGCGGGACAGTGACAGGAGGACAAAAAATGGGAATGACAATGACGCAAAAAATTCTGGCCACTCATGCCGGGCTGGAGAAGGTGGAGGCCGGGCAGCTGATCGAGGCTGATCTGGATCTGGTTCTGGGAAATGATATTACCAGTCCGGTGGCAATGAAAGAAATGGAAAAGATGCATACGAAGGGTGTGTTTGACAGGGATAAGATTGCCCTTGTACCGGATCATTTTGTACCAAACAAGGACATCAAATCAGCGGAACACTGCAAATGTGTCCGTGAATTTGCAAGAAAGCATGAGATTACCAACTATTTTGAGGTGGGGGAGATGGGGATTGAACATGCGCTCCTGCCGGAGAAAGGACTGACAGTGGCGGGAGATGTGATCATTGGCGCGGATTCCCATACTTGTACGTATGGTGCGCTGGGGGCTTTTTCCACCGGTGTGGGCAGTACGGATATGGCGGCGGGTATGGCGACCGGCAAGGCGTGGTTCAAGGTGCCTTCGGCGATCAGGTTTTGCCTGACGGGGAAACCTTCCAGGTGGGTCAGCGGCAAGGATATCATCTTACATATCATTGGCACGATCGGTGTGGACGGCGCCCTGTACAAGTCCATGGAGTTTACGGGGGACGGTATCGCCAGTCTGTCGATGGACGACCGGTTTACCATAGCCAATATGGCCATTGAGGCGGGCGGTAAAAACGGTATTTTTCCGGTGGACGAAAAAGCCGTTTCTTATATGAAGGAACACTCCCGGAAACAATATACCATTTATGAAGCGGATGAGGATGCTGTATATGACGCGGAATATACGATTGATCTGAGTAAGCTGCGTCCCACGGTGGCTTTTCCCCATCTTCCTGAAAATACAAAGACCATCGATGAGATTACGGAAGATATCAGGATTGATCAGGTTGTCATCGGCTCCTGTACCAATGGCAGACTGGACGATATCCGTATTGCCGCGCAGATTCTGAAGGGACGGCATGTGGCAAAGGGGATGCGCTGTATCATTCTGCCGGCGACTCAGTCCATTTATCTTCAGGCAATGGAGGAGGGCCTGCTGAAAATACTGATCGAGGCGGGCGCTGTTGTGAGTACGCCTACCTGTGGGCCCTGCCTGGGCGGCTATATGGGGATCCTGGCGGCGGGAGAGCGGTGTGTCTCCACGACGAACCGGAACTTTGTAGGACGTATGGGACATGTGGAGTCGGAAATTTACCTTGCCAGCCCGGCAGTCGCGGCAGCCAGTGCGGTTATGGGAAAGATTGCCGGCCCGGAGCAGCTTGACAGATAAAGGAGGCACAGAAAATATGAAAGCAAAAGGCAGTGTTTTTAAATATGGAGATAATGTGGATACGGATGTGATCATCCCCGCCAGATACCTGAATTCTTCAGACCCCGGGGAACTGGCATTACATTGTATGGAGGATATTGACAGAGAATTCATCCATAAAGTGAAAAAGGGAGATATCATGGTAGCCAATAAAAATTTCGGCTGCGGTTCTTCCAGAGAGCATGCACCCATAGCCATCAAGGCGGCGGGCGTAGGCTGTGTGATTGCGGAAACCTTTGCCAGAATTTTTTACCGCAATGCCATTAATATCGGTTTGCCGATTATCGAATGTCCCCAGGCGGCCAGGGAGATCTCGGAGGGAGACTGCGTGGAGATAGATTTTGACAGTGGCCTGATCGTGGATGTTACGACCGGAAAATCCTGGCAGGGGCAGGCATTTCCGGAGTTTATGCAGAGGATTATACAGGCGGAGGGCCTGATCAACTATATCAACAGTGGGAAAAGCTGATTGGGGCAGCTTTTTTCAACCGCCACAGGTTTCTCATTGCAAGGCAGGGAAAAAAGTGCTATACTCAACAATGTGCAATTTTTGACATAAGCCGCCCGTCATGTTTTCTGCGGGACGGGCGGTGTTTTGAAATAACGGCGGCAGGTGAGAGTGTGGCAGCAGCAAAAGGAAGCAGGAAAAAACAGAATACGGGAAGCAGCAGGGGAAAGGGCAGGCAGAGTACGTCCGCGGCGCGGAGCAGTGAGTCTGAGAGCAGTCTGCGGGACGAGATTTCGCTGATCGTCGTGCTGGCGCTGGCTGTCCTTTTATTTTTGTGCAATTTTGGCCTGATCGGGCCGGTCGGTGACGCCATCAGCCGTTTTTTGTTCGGGATATTCGGTATGCCTGCCTATGCGGCGCCGTTTCTTATCTTTGTCGCAGTGGCATTCAGACTGGCGAACAGGGGAGAGTGTGTCGCTACGATCAAGCTGGCGGCAGGTGTCATCCTTGTGTTTCTGGCAGGGATCGTTTTTGATATGACAGGCGGAATCGTATCTGCGCTGGATGAGTATGATATCCTGGCTTTTTATGCGCACAGCAGTGAGAACAGACGGGGCGGGGGCATTCTGTTCGGTTCCGTGGCTTATCTGCTCAATCATTTCCTGGACAAGACAGGGACGATTCTGGTTCTGATCGTGCTGGCGATCATCTGCATTGTCATTATCACGGAAAAATCTCTGTTAAAAGGGGTGCGGGCAGGGAGCAGGAAAGTATATGAGAGTGCCCGGGAGGATTCCAATCGCAGGCGGGAGCGCAGTGAGCGCCGCCGGGAGGAGGAGAGAGCGCGCCGGGAAGAGATGCGTCTGAAACGGGAGCAGGAAGAACAGGAGAAGATACTGCGCATGGACAGGAAGGTTTCCGGTGTCATACTGGATACGGCGCTGGAAAAGCCGGCCAGAGAGGCCTCGCATAGTGATAATATCCATGAGATCGTAGTAAATGAAGCAGAAAGTGCGGGAATGGAGCGAATCCGTATCCATACAGCCGGAGAAGACGGGAAGCAGGACAAACTTCGTATTCAGCCATACCAGCCGGGGAATATGACGGAAGTGCTGCTGCCGGAGGACGGTTCTTTTATGGCATTGGATGAAGAACCGGGCTTTGATATGGAGACGGCAGATGCGGGTATCGGCATCGAGGATAGTATGGAAATGGAGGAGGGGCCGGATTCTGCCATGATGCAGCCAGAGGAGGATTTTACCGCCTCTGCGGAGGAAGAAACACCGGAGAAAACGGCGTCTGCTTCCATGACGCAGACAGCAGGAAGCGGAAGGGAAAAGAAAAAGAGTCCGGCCTCCGGGTCGGTTTCCGCGCCGCCTCAGAGACCGGAAGAGCCAAAACATACGACACGTCTGGAAAAGTATGCGTTTCCGCCGCTGCATCTGCTCAATAAAGGGGATAACAAAGGCTCTGGCGATACGAAAGCACAACTGCGCGAGACAGCGATTCATTTGCAGCAGACACTGCAGACATTCGGGGTAAAGGTGACTGTGACCGATATCAGTCAGGGACCTGCGGTGACACGTTATGAACTGCAGCCGGAGCCGGGGGTAAAGGTAAGCAAGATCGTCAGTCTGACAGACGATATCAAGCTGAATCTGGCGGCGACGGATATCCGCATCGAGGCACCGATCCCGGGCAAGGCGGCTGTCGGCATCGAAGTGCCCAACCGGGAAAATGCGATGGTTTTTCTGCGGGATCTGCTGGAAAGCAAAGAGTTTCAGACCTTTCCGGCCAATCTGGCTTTTGCGGTGGGAAAAGATATCGCGGGAAAAACTGTGGTAACCGATATCGCGAAAATGCCCCATATGCTCATTGCCGGTTCCACAGGCTCGGGGAAGAGCGTATGTATCAATACACTGATTATGAGCATTTTGTACAAGGCTTCGCCGGATGATGTGAAGCTGATTATGATAGATCCCAAAGTAGTGGAACTGAGTGTCTATAACGGTATCCCGCATCTGCTGATTCCGGTAGTCACAGATCCGAAAAAGGCTGCCGGAGCCCTGCACTGGGGCGTGGCGGAAATGACGGACCGTTATAAAAAGTTTGCGGATCTCAACGTGCGGGACATGAAGGGCTACAATAAAAAGGTGGAGGCTATGACAGGAGAAGATGCGCCTGCGAAGATGCCGCAGATCGTGATTATTGTAGACGAGCTGGCGGATCTGATGATGGTGGCGCCGGGAGAGGTGGAGGAGTCTATCTGTCGTCTGGCACAGCTTGCCCGGGCGGCGGGCATTCATCTGATTATAGCGACGCAGAGGCCCAGTGTGGATGTTATTACCGGACTGATCAAGGCCAATATGCCCAGCCGGGTGGCCTTTGCCGTATCCAGCGGTGTGGATTCCCGGACGATCCTGGATATGAATGGCGCGGAAAAGCTGTTGGGGAAAGGCGATATGCTGTTTTATCCGCAGGGCTATCCCAAGCCGGTCCGTGTCCAGGGCGCTTTTGTTTCCGATAAGGAAGTGGGGGATGTGGTTGATTTCCTGAAAAATCAGGCAGTCGGCAATATATACAGTGAGGATATACAGGAACAGATCCAGAGTATGGGCAGTGTGTCCGGAGGCGGCGCAGGCGGCAGTGCAGCCGGTAGGGACGAGTATTTTGTGGAGGCCGGCAGATTTATCATTGAGAAAGACAAGGCGTCCATCGGACAGCTGCAGAGAGCCTTTAAGATCGGTTTTAACCGTGCCGCGAGAATTATGGATCAGCTGTATGAAGCCGGCGTGGTAGGAGAAGAAGAGGGAACCAAGCCCCGTAAGATTCTGATGAGTATGGAAGCATTTGAGCAGTTTATTGAAGAATGTGTATAAATCCCGTCGCCAAAGGAGAGAAAATGATGAAGACCGATATTCAGATCGCGCAGGAAGCCAGAATGGAACCCATAGTCAGGATTGCAGAAAAGCTTTCCCTGTCCGAAGAGCAGCTGGAACTGTATGGCAGATATAAGGCCAAGATTTCTGATGATGCCGTCAGGCGGGCCGGGAAGAGGCCGGCAGGAAAGCTGATCCTGGTGACGGCCATCAACCCCACACCGGCGGGAGAAGGAAAGACGACAGTCAGCGTAGGGCTGGGGCAGGCGCTGGGCAGGCTGGGCAGACAGGCGGTAACCGTACTCAGGGAGCCGTCTCTGGGGCCGTGTTTCGGGATCAAGGGTGGCGCGGCCGGAGGCGGCTATGCACAGGCCGTGCCGATGGAAGATCTGAATCTGCATTTTACCGGAGATTTTCATGCGGTTACGTCAGCCAATAATCTGCTGGCAGCGTTGCTGGACAATCATATCCAGCAGGGGAACGGTCTGAATATTGATCCCGGAAGTGTGGTGTGGAAGCGGTGCCTGGATATGAATGACCGCTCCCTGCGCAATCTTGTCATCGGTCTGGGCAGTAAAATGGACGGTGTGGTGAGAGAAGACCATTTCGTAATTACTGTGGCGTCAGAGATTATGGCAGTGCTCTGTCTGGCTGAAGATATGGATGATCTCAAACAACGTCTCTCCCGTATGGTGGTGGCTTATACGTATGACGGAAATGTGGTAACGGCCGGGCAGCTGCAGGCGGTGGGCGCGATGGCGGCCCTTTTGAAGGATGCGATGAAGCCCAACCTGATCCAGACGCTGGAGCACACACCTGTGCTGGTACACGGCGGTCCTTTTGCCAACATTGCCCATGGCTGCAATTCCGTGCGGGCTACGAAGGCGGCACTGGGGATGGCCGATTACGTGGTAACGGAAGCAGGCTTCGGGGCAGATCTGGGGGCAGAAAAATTTTTTGACATCAAATGCCGGGCAGCCGGTCTTCATGTGGACGCGGCTGTGCTGGTAGCCACCGTCCGGGCACTGAAATACAATGGCGGTGTGCCAAAGGCACAGCTGGGAGAGGAGAATCTGCAGGCGCTGGCAGAGGGGATTGCCAATCTGGAAAAACATATGGAAAACTTGCGCAAATATGGTGTCCCTGTTATCGTGGCCCTGAACGCTTTTGTTACGGATACAGAGGCGGAGGTGGACTATGTCAGAGAATTCTGCCGGGCGAGGGGCTGTGAGTTTGCGTTGGCCCGCGTATGGGAGAAGGGCGGCGAAGGCGGCGTTTCCCTGGCGGAAAAGGTGCTTCATACGCTGGAGACAAAGGAGAGCCGTTTCCGTCCGCTGTATGATGAAAAGTTGCCGATCAGGGAGAAAATCGGCATCGTAGCCGGAGAGATTTACGGCGCCGCCGGTGTGGTTTATACAGGAAATGCAGACAGACAGATTGAAAAGCTGGAGGCGCTGGGATATGGAAATCTTCCGGTCTGCATGGCCAAGACCCAATATTCTCTGTCGGATAATCCGGCGCTTATGGGCAGGCCGGAAGGCTTTTCCATTACAGTGAGAGATATTTATGTATGCGCGGGCGCAGGGTTTCTTGTGGCACTGACAGGGACGGTGATGACCATGCCCGGACTTCCGGCCCATCCTGCGGCTTATGATATTGATGTGGATGAAACGGGAAAAATTACAGGACTATTTTAGAAAGAAGGAGATCTATGACCAGGATAATAGACGGAAAGGCAATTGCCGCGCAGATCAAGGATGAAGTAAGGCAGAAGGTGGAAGCGCTTGGCAGGGAAGGAAAAGAAATCGCACTGGCAGTCATTCAGGTGGGGAGTGATCCGGCTTCCAGTGTTTATGTCAATAATAAGAAAAAAGCCTGTGCCTATGTGGGCATCCGTTCTCTGGCTTATGAGCTGCCGGAGGAGACGACGGAGGAAGAACTGCTGGCGCTGATTGATAAGCTGAACAAGATGGAGGAATGTAATGGTATTCTTGTGCAGCTTCCCCTGCCCTCACATATCAACGCGGATCAGGTAATCGACGCCATTTCTCCGGATAAGGATGTGGACGGTTTCCATCAGAGCAGTGTGGGAGCACTTTGTATCGGCCGGCCGGGATTTCTGCCCTGTACGCCTGCAGGTATCCTGGAGCTGCTTGTGCGCTCCGGTGTGGAAATTGCCGGCAAAGAGTGTGTGGTAGTGGGCAGGAGCAATATTGTGGGCAAGCCGGTGGCACTGTTGCTGTTGCGTGAAAACGCAACTGTGACCATCGCTCATTCCAGAACAAAAAATCTCAAAGAACTGTGCAGGCGGGCGGATATCCTGGTGGTGGCAGTGGGAAAACCGAAGATGATAACAAAAGAATATATCAGGGAAGGCGCTATCGTCATTGATGTGGGGATTCACAGAAAGGAAGAGGGCGGGCTGTGTGGAGACGTGGATTTCGAAGATGTGAAAGAAAAATGCGGTGCCATTACTCCGGTTCCCGGAGGTGTGGGTCCGATGACGATCGCAATGCTGATGAAAAATTGTATGCTGGCAGTGTGCGGCGGGAGAAGAGATGACGGCAGGTAAGGCATTTCCTTTACCGCACTTCTACAGAAAGGGTACTTGGTAATGAAATGCTTACACTGTGGAAATGAGATAGAAGAGGGCAAGCTGTACTGCCCAAGCTGTGGGTACGAGATACAGCTTGTTCCTGACTTTGAGCCGGAGATAGAAGAGAAGGTAAGCGATGTTCTGGAGGGAATCACCACCAACCTGATCGAGAGTGAGGCACAGGAAAAGGAGCAGAGACGCCTGGCTCTGGAGGAAAAGCGAAGCGGGAAGCTTCGTCTGTATTCCGCCTTTACGGCAGGTATTCTGATCGTGGCGCTGGCGGCGGGATTTCTGATGGCAAAGCAGAACAGCAGTCCGGAAAAACAGCTTGCGAAGGCACAGGAAAATGCGGGAGAAAAAAAATACGAAAAAGCCATTGAATATACGCTCCGGGCGATTGCACTGGATGATTCTGACCCGGACACAAAAAATTTACTGGGAGAATACTATATTCTGGCCGGGCAGACGGAAAATGCCATTGCCACATTCCGGAATGTTCTGGAAATGGACCGGGAAAATGAAAATGCTTACCGCAATCTGATCGGTATTTATGAAAAAAACGGGGAATATGAACAGATCAATGCGCTGATCCGCGCCAGTGGTTCAGAGAAGATCATCAATACCTTTACGAAATATATTGCCAATCCGCCGCAGTTCAGTCATGAACAGGGTACTTATGATGAAATCATATCGCTGAAACTGACGACCAATACTGCAGGAACGGTATACTATACCATGGATGGCAGCGAACCGGACGAAAAAAGTTCCGTTTACCGTAATTCCATTGTTCTGGAAGACGGCATCTATACGGTAAAGACGTTTTTTATCAATGAGTATGGCATTCGGAGTGAGACGGCAGTGCAGATTTATCAGGTTCATCTGGACAAAGCACATGAGCCGGAAGTCTCACCGGCTTCCGGGGAATATACAAGTCCGCAGATGATCACGGTAACGGTTCCTCAGGGGGAACAGGTGTATTATACCGTGGATGGGAGCACGCCTACCAGGGACAGCATTCCCTATAACAATCCCCTGGCCCTTCCCATTGGCGGCAGCTCTTATCAGTTTATTTCTTTCAGTGAGGATGGGGCGGCCAGCGAAGTGGTCAGAAGGGACTATGCTTTTGCCTTTGAATCAGTCCTGAATCTGGAGAGTGCCATGAATCTGCTTGTGGTGGGGCTGATGGAAAAAGGGGTGATCACGGATACGGACTGTTCCGTAGCCGGCCGGGGCGGAAGGAACCTGTATGTGTGCAGCAGTGCTATTTCGATCAATCAGAGAAATTATTTTCTGATGGTGGAATATTATGAGGATCCGACCGGGGTCAATACAAGGACCGGAAATATGTATTGTGTGGACGCGGAAACAGGGGGACTTTATACGGCTTCCACTACGGATGACGGTCACTATTCCGTCGTTTCCTTCTGAGGAAGCGCTGATTGCTTTTTGGTACAGGATAATATACGATATGGAAATATCCAAGAGATGTATTTGAAAAAGGAGAGAACTATGTTTCAGATTTTGGAAGCCAGAGAATTGACGGAAAATATTTATCTGATGGTGGTAAAGGCGCCGCGCGTTGCAAAGGCATGCCAGCCGGGGCAGTTTGTAATCGTACGGATGGATGAGGAAGGAGAGAGGATTCCCCTGACAATCTGTGACTATGACAGAGGGGCCGGTACAGTGACCATTGTGTTCCAGGGGGTGGGCGCTGAGACGAAGCGGATGGCTGCCTTGCGTGCGTGCGACAGTTTCCATGATTTTGCAGGACCGCTGGGGTGTGCTTCTGAGCTGATCTCGGAAGATAAGACAGTTTTGAAGCAGAAGAAAATACTGTTTGTGGCCGGCGGAGTAGGGACAGCGCCCGTATATCCGCAGGTGAAATGGCTCCATGAAAATGGTGTGGCAGCGGATGTGATTGTCGGCGCCAAGACGAGAGATTTGCTCATACTGGAAGAAGAGATGAGAGCGGTGGCGGGGAATCTGTATGTTACCACCGATGACGGTTCTTATGGCAGGAGTGGTATGGTGACACAGACCATACAGGATCTGGTGGAAAAGGAAGGAAAGAGCTATGATGTCTGCATTGCCATTGGCCCGATGATTATGATGAAATTTGTCTGCAAAATGACAGAACAGTTACATATTCCCACCGTGGTAAGCCTGAATCCGATTATGGTGGACGGGACGGGTATGTGTGGCGCCTGCCGTGTAACCGTAGGCGGCGAAGTAAAGTTTGCCTGCGTGGACGGGCCGGAGTTTGACGGACATAAGGTGGACTTTGATCAGGCGATGAAGCGCCAGCAGATCTATAAGACTGCCGAAGGCAGAGCAATGCTCAGGGCACAGGAAGGAGACACCCATCATGGCGGGTGTGGAAACTGCGGAGGTGACAGATAATGGATGGATTAAAGAAAGTACCGGTTCGCGAACAGGAGCCTGCAGTAAGGGCCGGAAATTTTGAAGAAGTATGCCTGGGCTATAACCGGGAAGAGGCGATGGAAGAAGCGGCGCGGTGTATCAACTGTAAAAATGCCCAGTGTATCAAAGGCTGTCCGGTGGCCATAGATATTCCCGGCTTTATTGCACAGATCAAAGAGGGAAATATGGAAGAGGCATACCGGATTATCAGCCGTTCCAGCGCGCTTCCGGCAGTGTGCGGAAGAGTATGTCCTCAGGAGAGCCAGTGCGAGGGAAAATGTATCAGAGGCATCAAGGGAGATCCCATTTCCATCGGTAAGCTGGAGCGCTTTGCCGCTGACTGGGCCGGTGAGAACGGCATCAGGCCGGAAGGTGCGACGGAGAAGAAAAATAAAAAAGTGGCCGTGATCGGTTCCGGCCCGGCAGGACTGACCTGTGCGGGAGATCTGGCGAGAATGGGCTATGATGTGACGATTTTTGAGGCGCTTCATGAGGCCGGCGGTGTGTTGGTATACGGGATCCCGGAATTCCGTCTTCCCAAGGAAAAGGTCGTGCGCCGGGAAATTGAGAATGTGATGGCTCTGGGGGTAAAGATTGAAACGGATGTTGTAATCGGCAAGTCCACTACCATTGATGAACTGATGACAGAGGAAGGGTTTGATGCGGTATTCATCGGTTCCGGCGCGGGGCTTCCCAAGTTTATGGGGATTCCCGGAGAGCAGGCCAACGGCGTATTTTCGGCCAATGAATATCTGACAAGAAGCAATCTGATGAAAGCCTTCGATGAAAACGCGAGGACTCCCATTATGCATGGCAGGAAGGTGGCTGTGGTAGGGGGCGGAAATGTAGCCATGGATGCGGCCAGGACAGCATTGCGTCTTGGCAGTGAAGTGCACATTGTATACAGAAGGAGTGAAGAAGAACTTCCGGCCAGAGTGGAAGAGGTACATCATGCCAGAGAAGAGGGCATTATATTCGATCTGCTGACCAATCCGGTGGAGATTCTCTCTGACGAAAACGGCTGGGTCAGCGGTATCAGATGCATTCGTATGCAGCTGGGTGAACCCGATGAGTCAGGCAGGAGAAGACCGGTGGTCATTCCCGGCTCGGAATTTATTATTGATGTGGATATGGTCATCATGTCTCTGGGAACTTCCCCCAACCCTCTGATTTCCTCCACGACGGAAGGGTTGGAAGTAAATAAGTGGAAATGCATCATTGCTGACGAGGAGCATGGCAGGACCACAAAGGAAGGCGTCTATGCCGGCGGTGATGCCGTGACCGGCGCGGCCACGGTCATACTGGCCATGGGAGCCGGAAAAGCGGGTGCAAAAGGGATCGACGAATATTTAAGCGGCAAATAAAAGAAATAAAAGGATGCGGTACCGGAATAGGAGGAACTGGCCATGGCATGGTGTCCGAAATGCAGGAACGAGTATGTGGAAGGGATTACGATATGTGCGGACTGCGGCAGCGAACTGGTAGAGACACTGCCGCAGGAAACGGATGAGCGGGAATCCGGGGAGGTCTGTGCGCCGGAGACGGACAGGGAAGCTTTTGCTGCGGAAGATGACGGAGCAGACGGGATGGAAAATGCCCGGTCTGCCACGCGGACAAAAGCGGCACTGCCGGGCGTATATAAGGATAATGCCCAGAAGGCGGCAGATTTTAAGGACTCGGGGTATACGCTGGTAGGCGTAGGGGCACTGGGATTGCTGGCAGTTATCTTGTCGGCGCTGGGTGTAATTCCCATCCGCATGGGCGGCAGTGCCGCTTTTCTGAGCTATGGTGTCATGGGGGCTATGTTCCTTATTTTCCTTGTGGTAGGAATCCGTTCCATGCAGTCAGCCAAGACATACAGGAACAAAGCGCTGACGGAAAACAGCCTGAAAGAGCAGATTATGGGCTGGTGTCGGGAAAATCTGACAGCGGAAAAGATTGATAATGCGCTTCCTGTTGAGGATATTACAGAAGAGGAAAAATATTTTAAACGCACGGAACAGATCAGGGAATGTATCTCGCACAGCTTTCTCAATATTGAAGAAGGATTTCTGGATAATCTGATCGACGAGTTTTATCCGGAGATTTTTGAGTCGTGAGACGGCAGGAAGAATGACAGAATGAAGATAACAATTCTTTGCGTGGGCAAACTGAAAGAATCCTTTTACCGGGATGCAGTCAATGAATACAGAAAACGTCTTTCGGCATATTGCAGGACGGAAGTGATCGAAGTGGCAGACGAGATGACCCGGGACGGAGCGGGAGCCGCATTGGAGGAACAAGTCAGAAAAAGAGAAGGGGAGAGACTGCTTTCCAGAATCAGTCAGGATGCCTTTGTCATCACGCTGGAAATAGCGGGGAAAAAGATGGATTCCCTGCAGTTTTCCGATTTGCTGCAAAAGATCGGGACAGAGGGAAAAAGCCATATCCAGTTTGTGATTGGCGGTTCCCTTGGGCTCCACCCGTCTGTCAGCCAGAAGGCGGATCTAAGACTCAGCTTTTCGGATCTGACCTTCCCCCACCAGTTAATGCGGGTCATTCTTTGTGAACAGATATACCGGGGATATCGAATTATGAATCGGGCGCCGTACCATAAGTAAAGGCGAAATTATATGCAGTTGCAGGAGGCAGAACAGGGATGATATTTGTGGACTGATAAATTTGAATCCTTTTAAGCGCCTGTGCCATAACGACAGGTATATTATGGCACAGGAAACGATTACGGCCTGACAGTAAAATTAGCCCTGTATTTTCCCAACAAACTGGAGCTTGAGGTTTGTATCACAATGCTTTTTTCAGCTTGATATAAATGCCTACAAAACAAGTATATGGTTTAATGATTGTCTCAAAGTGCTGTCTGTCGCTGAGAGCGAATTTTTTATTTGTTGCAAGCCAATCGTCCCATGCTTTGTCGAAACAATCCATTTCCCATGTTTGCACCGACTCGATTCTATCGCTGTCGCCGATGAGTTCTTTCCAAAGTTTTGGACTTTTAAACATATAGGCATCATCTCCAAGCCAATCGGAAAGAAGCTCTTGAGCACGGCCTGTATATTCATCCTTCAGACCGGGAATCCCAATCAAAGCCACTCCATTATCTTTCATAAATGGCAAAATCTTTTCCTGAAAAAATCCCTTACTTCCCGCAAAATAATGATAAGAGTCGATACTAATCAGAGCACGGAACTGCTTTTTTTCGAAATGAAGATTGTTCGCATCTTCACAAATAGGCGTTATCTGCTCTCCAACACCCCATTCAACAAACCGTTTCCCATTTTCTTCTGCGCTTATCCATAAATCATTTGCGAAAACTCTCACTCCGGTTTCTTTAGCAATGATAAGACTTGTCAATCCCGTCCCACATCCTAAGTCGAGGATCATATCATTAGGAACCAGATGTAAAGGATATTTATCAAATAGCTCTGCTAATATCCTTACACTATTTGGTCCCATCATAGTTTCTGCCGAAATATATGCTTTATAATCACTAATATTCATACACCACGTCTCCTCTAAATTCCGATTGCCGCATTGTGCAACGCTATTATTCTATCACAAATACATTCGCAAGTCCATTATATGTTGCCAGTATATCCAACGACTTCCTGTTTGGGAAGGTTATACAAAACCCGGAATTGTGCAAAGAATTATTGCAGAGGATTCTCCCGGATTTAAAGATTGACCGTATTGAATATCCGGAAC